>JBGQFO010000001.1:0-115537 GCA_041496945.1 Candidatus Limnocylindria bacterium
CGGCGGCGGCGCGGATCGCCGCGCTCACGCCCGCCGAGCGACGCGCCAGCCGCCGGCGCGGCAGGAGCACGCGCACCGCGCGCCGGACGCTCCGCCGCATGCTCGAGCACGAGTGGGAACATCGGCGCGAGATCGCCGAGCGGCTCGGCCGGCCCGCCTGACGCCGGACGGCGGCCATCCCCCGAGCGGGGGAGGCAGTGCCCCCCGGTGGGGGATGCCCGGACGGCCGGGGGTCCATAGGGTGTTGCATCAGGGGACATATGGTCACTTGGGAAATGCCCGATGGCACCGAGTTCCACTACCTCGGCGAGGCGGTGTCCGACGCCGCGCTCCGCGAGTTCGTGCTGCGGTTCATGTCGGCCGAGGGCATGTCCTGGGACGTCTCCCGCTGGGACGACAAGGCGCTCGAGACCGCGTTCCTCCGCCGGTTCGGCGAGGCGGTCCGCGTCACCCGCGAACGGGCGATCACCGGGGTCACCGTGCTCCGATTCCAGCCCGTTCTCGCCGGTGCGTGAGCGAACGTATCGGCTGACATAGTCCGTTCGCCGTCCGCGGCTAGGCTCGCCGCATGAAGACACCCCCTGGCTACTGCGGCGTGCCCGCAGGGCACACGCCAAGCAGATGAGCACAGCGAAGCTGGGCGAATACACCATCACGGCGGTCGACCTCGCGAGCGCGACCGATGAGCAACTCACCGACGCGGCGCGTCTCCTCCAGTTCCAGAACCAGGAGCGCGTTCCCGAGGATCCGCCCACCCCGGTCGAGGCCATCAAGCAGCGCCTCCGCGCGACGACACCGAATCAGTGGCGCGCGACCTTCGCCGCCCGCGACGCCTCCGGGAAGCTGGTCGGCTCCTCCTTCGTCGGCTGGAACATGAACGAGCCCGAGAACACGCACGTCCGCTTCAGCGAGGTGAACGTGCTCCCCGAGCACCGACGGAAGGGTCTCGGCCGCGCGCTGTACCGCGCCGCGGTGGAGGCCTGTCTGGCACAGGGCGACGACCTCGTCTTCTTCGGTCAGACGAGCGACCGGCAGCCATCGGGCGAGGCGTTCGCGAAAGCGATCGCCGCGACCGCGGGCCTTCCGATGAAGCTCAACCAGCTGGTCATCGCCGACGTGGACCGCGCAACGCTCGCGGAGTGGGCGAAGCGCGACGCTGCCGGCTATCGCCTCGAAAGGGCCGACAACGTCGTGCCGGGGAGCCTCATCCAGCCGTTCCTCGCCTCGGCGAACGCCATGAACGACATGCCAAAGGGCGACCTGCGCTTCGCGGCCCAGAACTTCACCGAGGAGCAGCTCCACGAGCGCGAGTCATGGACGGCGCAGGCGGGCATGCAGTGGTGGCTCATCGTCGCGATCCACGAGGCGACCGGCGAGGGCGCTGGCTTCACCGAGGTGAACTACGACCCGCGCTCCGGCCACGTCGTGCATCAGAGCGGCACCGGTGTCGTCGCGGCGCATCGCGGGCACGGGCTCGGTCTCTGGATGAAGGCCGTCATGCTCGAGCGGATCATCCGCGAGCGTCCGGCCGCGAAGTTCATCCGGACCGGCAACGCGAACGTGAACGAGCACATGCTCGCGATAAACACGCAGCTTGGCTTCCGCCACGCATGGTCGAGCACGGTGTGGCAGCTCCCGCTGGCGGAGGCGCGCACGTCGCTGGGCCTGCGCGTGGCGGCGCGGGCCTAGTATTCCTCGCTCATGGCCGTCGACACCCGCAGGCAACCACGCATCCCGCTCGAGGAGCTCTGCCGGCTCCCGTCGCACTTCTTTCCGTCCGTTTCGTGGAAGGGCGACCGCGTCGCCTTCTACTGGGACAAGACCGGTCGCATGGAGCTGCACGTGATGGACCTCGCGACGAAGCAGGTCCGTCAGGTGACCCACGGCGAGGTCCCGACCGCCATGCGCGCGGGCTTCGCGTGGAGCCGGGACGACCGGGGCATCGTGTTCGCGAAGGACACCGGCGGCAACGAGCAGCACGATCTGTACCGGATCGACGTCGCCACGTCGGCGGTCACGCAGCTCACAAAGGACCCGACCGCGCAGGAGTACGTCGTGCAGTTCAGCCCCGACGACGCCTGGATCAGCGTCCTCACCAACAAGCGCGACCCCGCTGCGCCCGACAAGCCTGGTCAGCTGAACCTCTGGAAGATGCGCGCTGACGGCAGCGACTACGCGCCGCTCACGCGCTTCCCGTTCCCGGTCTTCGGCGGCCAGTGGAGCCCCGACGGCCGGACGCTCGTCTTCAGCACGAACGAGGACGCCGCGAACCTGAAGAACGCGGACATCTACGTCATCGGCGCCGATGGGACGAGCGCGCGGAGGATCTTCAGCGCGAAGCCGGGGTCGCAGGACGCCGCCTCCGATTGGCATCCGGACGGGAAGCGTCTCGCGGTGACCTCGGACGCGTCCGGGACGCCGCGTGCCGGCATCCTCGATCTCGGCACCGGTGTGGTCCGGTGGCTCGGCAAGGAGGGCGTCGAGGAGCACTCCGGCAAGTTCTCGAAGAACGGCAGGTGGCTCGCCGCGCTGCGGAACTACGAGTCGCAGCTGCGACCGGTCCTCTACGACGTCGCGACCGGCGCGCCGCGCGAGCTCCGGCTCGATCCGGGGATCTCGACGATCGTCGGCTTCTTCGACGGCGACCAGCGGCTTCTCATCGGCTACCAGAGCGAGACCCGAAAGGCCGAGCTCGCGGCGTACGACCTGCGCACCGACATGCTCGAGACCCTGCTCCCGGCCGACTACGGCTCGGTCGACCGATCCGTCTTCGTGACGGGCGAGCACGTCTATTACCCGACCTTCGACGGCAAGAAGATCCCGGCCATCGTGTACCGGCCGCGCGACATCGCCGCGGGCGAGAGGCTCCCGGCGATCGTGCACGTGCACGGCGGCCCGACCGGGCAGTGGTTCCGCGGCTTCGATCCCTTCGCCCAGTTCCTCGCGGACCGCGGCTTCGTGGTCATCGAGCCGAACATCCGCGGCAGCACCGGCTATGGCGTCGCGTTCCGCGACGACGCGCTGAAGGACTGGGGCGGAAAGGATCTCGAGGACGTGGCCGCCGCCGCGGCGTACCTGAAGACGCTGCCGTTCGTCGACGCGTCGCGCCTCATCGTCTTCGGTGGCAGCTACGGCGGATTCATGGCCTTCATCGCCGCGACGAAGAAGCCCGACCTGTGGCGCGCCGCGGTGGCCTGGGTCGGCATCAGCGACCTGCACAGGCTCTATGCGAAGTCGATGGAGCACTTCAAGTACTACTTCCGCGAGCAGATGGGCGACCCCGAGAAGGACCGTGCGCTCTGGCGCGATCGCAGTGCCATCGAGTTCGCCGACAAGCTCAAGGCGAAGCTCCTCATGGTCCACGGCGTGAACGACCCACGCTGCCCGGTCGAGCAATCGCAGGTCTTCCGCGACCGGCTCGTCGAGCTCGGCCGCAAGGAGGGCGAGGACTTCGAGTACGTGGAGCTGACCGACGAAGGTCACGGCTCGTCCGACATCCAGCAGAAGATCCGGACATTCCGGATCCTCGCCGACTACCTGGAGCGCGTGCTGGTCTAGCTGGGCATGGCTCCTGGTCGCTCGTGCGCTACGGCGCCGGCGACGCCACCGCGTATCGCTCGCCCTTGAACTCCAGGACCGTGCCGGGGAGGACGTCGAGGTATACGAGCTCGACGCCTTTGGAGTACTGCACGCGGCGCACGTCCAGGGGCTGATCGGCGACCAGGCCGCGCGTGAAGACGACGATGCGCTCGACCCGGCCCGCGCGCATGCGGCGCGAGGCACGCGCGAACGGCTCGGGGTCGTACTGACGGGCTCGGTACTCGGGCAGGTAGTAGCGGACAAGAAGGAAGTCCTCACGTGTCAGGATCATCGTCGCGCGCGGCGCGTAGTGCGCGCGCACATAGGACACGCGCGCACCGAGCTCCCGGTCGTGCTCCGCGATCGCCGCCGCCGAGAACGGGCCGGAGTCGGCGACGAAGCCGAGCGCCGGCGCGAGCACGAGGACGCCCGAAGCTGCCGCGAACGCGAGACGCCGCTGCGCTCCCGAGGCGGGAATGACCTTGGCGAGGGCGAGCGCACCGAGCAGGTACAGGCCCGGAAGCGCCGATAGCACGTAGCCCCAGTCGCCGATATGCAGCATCACGTACACGGCGAGCGCGGGCAGAAACCACACCACCGTGAATGAGACGTCGTCAATGTCGCGCGCGCGCGAGATCCGCTGCACGGCGATGACCGCCGCGACGATCACGAGTGGCGCCATGGCCAGGAGGCCCCACCCGGTCGCGTACGAGGTCGCTGCGAGATTCCAGCCCAACGCGGGGAGACCCTGCGCGGCGACCGAGTAGGCATCGCGCACATACGCGGCCTGATTGAGGAGCGCTGAGAAGTAGTCCTCGGGTCCGCCGGACATGATCACCGTGGGCACGAGCCAGAGCAGGCACGCGGCAGCGGTGACGAGTCCCGCCTGCGCCGCCCGTCGCGCGCCGAGCGGTGCGACGGACCACAGCCACAGCGGGAAGAGCAGGAGCAGGAGGTCCTGGCGGAATCCACCGGCGATGCCGAACGCCGCGGAGGCCAGGAGCGCCTGCCGCCGCCCGCGGCCGCGCGCGGACACGCAGCACCACGCCACCGCGATCGAGCCGAGCCCGAGGACGGTGTAGGGGTACGCGATCTCCGAGTACTGCCAGACGAGCGGGTCGGCGGCGTACGCGAGCGCCACGATGATCGCCACCGCGAGCGGGACCCAGCGCCGCGCGAGCAGAAATAGCGCGACTGCCGCGAAGGCGGAAGCCAGCTCGGATACGAGCACCAGCGCGGCGTTGCTGTCCAGACCCGCGGCGCGTGCGAGATCCGCGCTCGCCACGTACAGGATGTAGCCCGGCGGGTGCGGACGCTGGTCGCTCAGGTCGTCGTCGACGTGGAAGCCGTGCTCGAGCGCGTTGGCGTAGAGCACCGAGTCGTGTGCCCACAGGCTCCCAGAGGCGAACGGCAGGCGGGTGAGAAGGACGCCGGTGAAGATGAGCGCCGCGACGAGCGCGACCCTCCTCATGCGCGAGCGCTCGCGCGCCGGCGCACGAGCTGCGATCCGACCACCACAGCAAAGAGTGCCAGACCCGCGAGGTCCTGCGCCGCCCCCGGCGCCAGCAGGAGGAGGCCCGCCGCCACCAGGGCGACGCGCTCCGGCCAGAGCGTCGGGCGCAGGAGATAGCCGCCCACGCCGGTCACCACCGCGACGATGCCGGCCGCGGCGGAGATCGACGCGACCGCGGCATCGAGGATCGTCGTGTCGCGCCACAGGATGGCGAGACCGTCGGGCTGCGTGAACATGAAGGGCACGAGAAAGCACGGCAGCGCGTACTTCCAGGTGAGCATCATCGTCCGGTACGGGTTTCCGCCGGTGATGGCCGACGCGGCGAACGGCGAGAGCGCGACCGGCGGCGACACCTCGGAGAGGACCGCGTAGTAGAAGACGAACATGTGCGCCGCCGGTGGCGGCACACCCAGGTGCACGAGCGCGGGGATCACCGTCGGGACCGCGACCAGGTACGTCGCGGTGATCGGCAGCGAAAGCCCGAGCACCCAGAGCACGACGGCGGCGACAACGAGCGTCAGGACGAGGTTGCCATGACCGAGCTCGAGGATGAGGCTCGAGACCTTCAGGCCGAGCCCGGTCTGCAGGAGGATGCCGACGATGATCCCGGCCACCGCCGTCGTCGCCGCGACGCCCAGGACCTGCTTCGTTCCCGCAGCGAGCGCCCCGGTCAGCCGTCGCAGCGACAGCGCGGTGTCCCGGCGGATGTAGGACACGAGGATGGCCACGACGATCGACCAGAACACCGCCGTGATCGTGGTGAAGCCGAGGACGAGGAAGATGATGATCGCGAAGAGGCTGGTGTACTGGTACCAGTACCGCGCGGTGAGCTCCCAGAAGCCCGGCGCGTCGAGGGCGATCTGGCGGGTGCCCATGCGCCGCGCGTCGATCTCGATCGTGAGCAGGATGCCGAGGTAGTAGAGGATCGTCGGCATCATCGCCATGACCACGATGTCGAGGTAGCTGATCCGGAGGATCTCGGCCATCAGGAAGGCCGCCGGGCCCAGCACCGGCGGCGAGATCACCGCGCCGATGCCGCCGGCGGACAGGATCGCGCCGGACGAATCGGGATCGTGCCCGGCCTTCTTGAGCATCGGGTAGGCGATCGAGCCGAGCGTCACGGTGGTCGCGACGCCGGATCCCGAGACGGTGCCGAGCAGGAACGACGCCACGGTGACGGTCCGGGCAGCGCCGGTCGGGCGCTTGCCGGTGAGCGCGAACGCGAGATCGACGTAGAACTTTCCGGCCTTGGTGTAATCCAGGATCGCGCCGTAGATGGTGAACAGGATGATGAACGTGGCCGCGACCTGGAGCGGCGTGCCGAGCATCCCGTCGAGGCCGAGGTACTGGTTCGCGACGATGTCGTCGAGGTCCTTCGGCGGCACGTGGAACGGGCCGGGCATGAAGTCGCCGAAGTACGCGTACGCGATCGCCGCCAGGCCGATGACCGGCAGATGCCAGCCTGTCGTGCGGCGGCCCGCCTCGCACACCAGCAGGATCGCCGTGACCCCGAACACGAAGTCGGAGGGTGTCGGACTCGCCAGGCGGTAGATCACCTGATCGAAGTTCCAGAAGATGTACGCCGTGATCGCCACCGCGCCAGCGCACAGGACGACGTCGAGGATCGTGACGTGTCCGCGGAAGCGCGCCGCTGCCGGGTACAACAGGAAGGTGAGCACGAGTGCCGCGGTGAGGAACAGCATCGTATAGATCTGCGGCGTCGTGATGGTCTGGCCGAGGATGCGGATGCTCGGCACGAGGACGAACGACGTGAACGGGATCTCGGCGCCGGCGATCGAGTAGTAGAGCGCGAAGAGCGTCGTCGCGACCGCGATGGTCGTGACCAAGCGGCCCCACGCGCCAGTGAGCGTGCGCGTGCGTGCTTCCTGCTCGTACTCCTCGATGAGCTCCTTGGTCTTGTCGTCGGCCAGGACCGCGTCGAGGTCCGGCCGGACGACGAGCTCGGGCGGGGGCTGCGTGCTCATCGCGGCCCTTCCCACAGGCTCTGCGCGTACGGACGTCGCGTGACCCGCACGGTCACGACCGTCTCGCCGAAGATCGGCAGAAGCGCGTAGGACCATCGCGCCGTCGTGATGCGCTGCTGCCCGAGCGGCGCGATGCGGATGACGAGCTCGGCGTGCTCGCTCGGTGGCGCATCCTCGGCCCACAGGCCGTCGCTGCCCTGGACGATGTCGCCGTCCCAGCGGAAGTACTCGATGGAGCGGATGTCGGGCGAGCGGACGCGGAGCAGGTCGATGACGTCGCCGCGTCGCACGAACTCCTCGTACACCGGCACGTCGTAGATGGACTGGCGGTAGGAGTAGGTGAGGGACTCGCCGTCGTCGAGCGGCGCGAGGACCTCGTGACCACCGTCGCCGGTCGCGAGCACGGGGACGGGGGCGGCGAGCGCCACCCCCGTCACGAGCACCAGGCCGACGAGCACCGCGACGCCGACGCGGCTACCCCTTCCAGACACCCTTCGACTTATAGAAGTCGATCGCCCCGGGATTGAACGGCAGGGGCGATCCGATCGAAGCGGTCGCGAGGGTCAGCTCCTTCGCGGCGGCATGGATGAGTTCGAGGTCGCTCTTGTTGTCGAACATCGTCTTGAGGATGGCCTGCGCGAACGCGGGATCGAACTTCGCGTTCACGACGAGGAGGTTCTGGACGCCGGACACCGTGGTCTCGGGAACGTCCTTATATGTGCCCGCGGGGATCTTCACCGGCACGTAGAACGGGCCGTACTTGTCGGACATCTTCTTTATGGCATCCACGTCGCTGAGGAGCCTGATCTTCACCGAGCTCGCGAGATCGAGGATCGCGGACGTCGGGAGGCCGCCGCTGAAGAAGAAGGCGTCGAGCTTTCCGTCGCGGAGCCCGTTCGCCGAGTCGCCGGCCGCGAGCCGCTCGCGCTGGATGTCCTTCGACGGGTCCATGCCGAACGCCTCGAAGATCCGGCTCGCGATGATCTCCGTACCGGACCCCGCCGCACCGACCGAGACGCGCTTCCCCTTCAGGTCGGCGATGGTGTTGATGCCGGACGCGTCCTTCACCACGATGTGCGTGTAGTTGCCGTACATGACCGCGAGGGTCTGCGCGTCGACCTTCTCGGTGAACGGCGCGTTGCCCTTGATCGCGTCGTACGCGGTGTCGGCCAGCGTGAAGGCGAGGTCGGCCTTCCCCTGACCGATGAACTTCATGTTGTCGACGGATGCGGTCGTTTGCTGAGCGCTCGCCGCGACCTTCAGCTTCTTCGAGAGGATGTCCGCGAGACCGGCGCCATAGACGATGTACACGCCACCGGTGCCGCCGGTCACGATGTTGAGGGTGCGCCCCTCGAAGTTCGGCGTCGCGGTCGCCACGGTGGTCGCGGCGGCGGTGCCCGCCGGCGGTGGCGATGCGGTCGGCGCCGCCGCACGCGGTGCGGCGCAGGCCGTCGCGATGAGCAGCGCGATGGCGGCTGGCGCGAGGGAGCGGATGTGCATCTTCGTACCTCCTCGGGCGGGCAGTCTACGGTGCTTTGGGTTTCGCCAGGCGGTGCGCGCGGCGCTGCTCGGCTGCTCGCATGCGCCGGCGCTCCTCGTCGGTCTCCGCGATGAGCGGTGGCAGGGGCATGGCCGTGCCACCCGCGTCGACAGCGACGAACACCACGTAGGCCGAGGACACGTGCACGACCTTCCCCGTGAGCAGGTTCTCCGCCTCGACGCGCACCCCGACCTCCATGCTCGTCCGGCCGACGTGATTCACCGTGGCTTTCGCGGTGACGAAGTCGCCGACGTACACGGGCGCGAGGAAGGACAGCTCGTCGACGAATGCGGTGACCACGCGGCTGCGGGCGTGCCGGAAGGCTGCCGCACCGGCGCAATCGTCGATCAGGCGCATGATCTCGCCGCCGTGGACGTTCCCGAAGGGATTGGCGTCCGACGGGAGCATCGTCTTGGCCATGACCGTCTTCGAGGCGGACGCCGGCTTCGCGTCGGGCATGCCCGAATCCTATGCGCGTCGGGCCGTGGCCGGAACGCATACTTCCCTCATGTCCGTGCTCTCCCGCGAGGAGCTGCGCGCCGCGCTCCTGGCGGTTCCGCCGCTGGTGGAAGGCGTCGACATCGACGTCCAGCTGCAGGCGAACGGCATCGACCTCCGGGTCGAACGCATCCAGCGTCTCGCGTCGCCTGGGCTCCTCGGCGCGACCGACGCCGTGCGCGAGCCCGCGGCCCGCGAGGACGTCCCGTCGGACAACGACGGCTGGTGGGACCTGCACCGCGGCGCGTACGTCATCACCTATCGCGAGAAGGTCAACCTCCCACACGATCTCATGGCCCTGGCGCGGCCGCGGTCGACGCTCCTCCGTTCGGGCGTCGCGATCCACGCGGCGGTCTGGGATGCCGGGTACTCCGGTCGCGGCGAGGGGCTCCTCTCGGTGCTGAACGCGCGCGGGTATCGACTGCAGCGCGGCGCGCGGGTCCTGCAGCTCGTGTTCTTCCGCCTGTCGACCCCCGCCCCGGAGGGATACAAGGGGCGTTATCAGGGCGAGAATCCGCCGTGAGCTCCATCCTGATCCGGCCGAACGGTCCGTACGTGATCACCGGGCCCATCACGATCGAGGATGCCGAGGGGAACGTGCTGACCGTGGCCGAGGGCAGGATCGTAAAGCTCTGCCGCTGCGGCCACTCGGCCACGAAGCCGTACTGCGATGGCACGCACCGCCGCGTCGATTTCGTGTCGCGGCCCGCGTTCGAGCCCGAGCCGGTCGCGACGCGTGACGCGAACGATTAGGCGCGCGCTGGCATGAGCCGCGCGCGCCTGGTCTGGGCGCTCGGCGTGGCCACGATGGTGCTCGCCATCCCCGCGGCCATCGCGGTGGCGACGGTGCTGCCGCTCGGCTATGACTTCCGCGCGTACTGGCTCGCCGCACGGCACCTGCTCGACGGCGCGCCGCTCTATCCGGAGATCGGCGGCAGGCTCGGCCAGCCCGACGAGTTCCATTACCTCCCCATCGTCGCGGTGCCATACGCGGTCTTCCTACCGCTCCCCATCGGGGTCGCGTCGCGCGTCTGGCTCGTCCTCGAGCTCGCGCTCGCCGCGGCCTTCGGCGTGAAGCTCCTCCTCCGGCTCCCACCGGCCGCGCGTCCGTGGGCGGCGGCCGCGTACATGTTCTTCCTCCCGCTCGTGCTCGAGGTCACGCTCGGCAACGTCGACCTCCTGTCTGTCGCGCTCGCGCTCGTCGCATGGAATTGGCGCGCGCGGCCGAACGCCGCGTCCGCTCCGTACGCGGCTGCGATCGGGATCAAGTTCCTGCCGGTGGTCCTCCTCCCGTTCTATCTCGCCGCGGGATACACGCGGATCGTGTGGCGCGCGTTCCTCCTCGGCGCCGGCACGCTCGTGCTGACGCTGCCGTTCCTCTGGACACCCATGGCCGACTTCTGGGCGCTCCTCCCGCGCTACCTCGACACCGAGTGGGTGCGTCTCCACGCGGAGCGGGAGCAGCCGGAGATCCTCGCCACGATCGCCTGGTCCGACGCGTTCCCGCTCGTGCTCGCGCTCCTCGCCGTCTCCGCCGGCATCGTCTTCGGCCGGATGGCGCGTGCCGATCGGGCGAGGGAGACGGAGTGGCACGACATGGCGCTCGCCATCTCGCCGTACGGGACGCCGTTCGGCTTCATCTGGACGACGTTCCTCATCGCGTCGATCCCGCTCTTCGTCGTGACACTGCGGAAGGCACTGCGTCTCGATGGCGCGAAGCGCGTCGTCGCGATCGTCGGGCTCCTGGCCTCCTGGTGGGCGATGCAGATCGTCGAGGTCCACGACCTCATGCCCATCGTCGCGCACATGGTCGGGGTGCTCGGGCTCATCGCTATCGCGCTCGCGCTCATGGTGCTCGAGCGGGATCAGATGCTTGGCAGATCGACCCCGGCCCGCCGTGCGACCGCGATGGCCTCGGGGTAGCCTGCGTCGGCGTGGCGCATCACGCCCGTGCCCGGATCCGTGGTGAGCACGCGGCTCAGCTTCTCAGCGCCCAGCGGCGTGCCGTCGGCGACGCACACCATCCCGGCATGGATCGAGTTGCCGATGCCCACGCCGCCGCCGTGATGAACTGACACCCATGTCGCGCCCGACGCGACGTTCACCAGAGCGTTGAGGATCGGCCAGTCGGCGATCGCATCGCTGCCGTCGCGCATGCCCTCGGTCTCGCGGTACGGTGAGGCCACCGAGCCCGAGTCGAGGTGGTCCCGGCCGATCACGATCGGCGCGCTGATCTCGCCGGTGGCGACGAGCTCGTGGATGCGCGCGCCGAACTCCGCGCGCTCGCCGTACCCGAGCCAGCACACGCGCGCGGGGAGACCCTGGAACGGGACGCGCTCCCCCGCGAGCTTGATCCAGCGCGTCAGGGTGCGATCGTTCGGGAAGAGCTCGGTCACCAGCCGATCGGTGCGCTGGATGTCCCTCGGATCGCCGGACAGCGCGACCCAGCGGAACGGCCCGCGGCCCTCGGCGAAGAGCGGGCGGATGTACGCCGGCACGAAGCCGGGATAGGCGAAGGCGTCGGCGAAGCCCGCGGTCTGCGCCTCGCCGCGCAGGTTGTTCCCGTAATCGAAGGCGACGGCGCCGCTCGTCGCGAGCGCGACGATCGCCTGGCAATGCCGCGCGATCGACTCGCGCGAGGCGCGCACGTACGCGTCGGGATCGCGTCCGCGGAGCGCCGGCGCATCGGTCGCGCCGGCCGCGCGGATGTCGCGGTCCGCGGGTACGTAGCCGTCGAGGGGGTCGTGGGCGCTCGTCTGATCGGTGACGACGTCGATCTTCACGCCGCGTCGCACCAGCTCCGGCAGCACGTCGGCGGCGTTCGCGACGAGGCCGACGCTTCGCGGCGTCTTCGCCGCGCGGTGGCGCTCGATGACCGCGAGCGCGCCGTCGAGATCCGGCGCGATCTCGTCGAGGAAGCCCTGGCCGAGCCGGCGTTTCGCGCGCGCCGGGTCGACCTCGACGACGAGTCCGACACCTTCGTTCATGGTGATGGCCATCGGCTGCGCGCCACCCATGCCGCCGAGGCCCGCGGTCACGGTCAGCGTCCCGGCAAGCGTGCCGCCGAAGTGGCGCCGCGCGACCGCGGCGAACGTCTCGTACGTCCCCTGCAGGATGCCCTGCGTGCCGATGTAGATCCACGATCCGGCGGTCATCTGCCCGTACATCGTCAGCCCCAGCGCCTCGAGCTCGCGGAACTTCTCCCACGTCGCCCATCGGGGGACGAGGAGCGCGTTCGCGATGAGCACGCGCGGCGCCCATTCGTGCGTGCGGAACACGCCGACCGGCTTTCCGGATTGCACGAGCAGCGTCTCGTCGCTCTTCAGGCGGCGCAGCGTCTCGAGGATGCGATCGAACGCCGGCCACGAACGCGCCGCGCGGCCGGTGCCGCCGTAGACGATGAGCTGGTCCGGCTTCTCCGCGACGTCCGGGTCGAGGTTGTTCTGGATCATCCGGTACGCGGCCTCCTGCGGCCACGCCTGGCAGGAGAGCGTGTTGCCACGCGGCGCGCGCACCGTGCGGGCCGTCACCGCCATCGGCTCATTGTCCTCCGAGACCGTGGCGACCCAGGAAGTCCTGCACCGCGGCGTTCCAGGCGGGCGCGGCCTCACGCGGCGCGGCGTGATGGGCGCCCGGCAGCACGACGAGCTCCGCCCCCGGGATCCACGAGGCCCATTCGCGCGAGCCCACGATGGTGGTGCGCGGCTCGTGCTCGCCCACGATGACGAGCGTGGGCACGTCGGTGCGCGCGAGGTCGGCCATTCGCGGTCGCTGGTCCCAGCCGCGCAGCACCGCGATCGCGCGCGCGCGCTCCTCGGCGGTTCGCCCGAGGCCGGTCCCGGTCGTGGCCAGCATCCGTCCCCACGGCGACGCCGCGAAGACCGGATCGGTCGTGGGCGGGCCCTCCTTCTCATCGGCGCTCGACCGGGGCTGCCGCACGATGGCCTGACGGCCGGTGCGCGCCGTCTCGATCTCCGTCTCGAGCCACGCACGCCCCTCCGCCTCGAGGTAGGGGAGGGTGTGGCCGATCACCAGGGCGAGCGCGCGGCCGGGATGGTCGACCGCGAACTGCGCCGTGACCACGCCGCCAAGGCTCGACCCGCCGACGATCGCCCGCTCGATCCCGAGCGCGTCGAGGAACGCGGCGAGGTCGTTCGCGAGGTCCGCGGGCGTCCATTCTCCCGGCGGCGAGGCCGAGCGCCCGGTGCCGCGGCGGTCGTAGGTGAGGAACCGGTAGCGCTGCGAGAAGAACGGCGCCTGGGCGAAGAGCCAGGGCGTGTGATCGTGCGCCTGAAGGACCATCGGGGTGCCCTCGCCGAGCGACTCGTAGAAGAGCTCGACCGCCCCCGCCATGACACGTGGCATCGGCGCATCATTCCACGGAACCTAGGGCGGAGGGAATCGATGCCGGTCGAACTCCAGATCGGGTTGGCGCTGGTCTCCACGACGACGGTCGTCGGCGGCTTCGTGTTCGCCGCCTACCAATTCTTCGCGTTCGTACGCCAGCGCCGTCAGGAGACCGCGCTCACGCTGATGAAGACCACGCAGCCTCCCGACCTGTTCTCTCGCTCGGTCCGCAAGATCTTCGAGCTCCCGGACAACGCGCCGGCCGAGGCGATACACGCGCTCGGCCCCGAGTTGGAGCAGGCGCTCATCGAGACCTTCGTGAAGTTCGAGAACCTTGGCTATCTCGTCTACTCGCGGGCCATCCCACTGCACATGGCCGACGATCTCATCGGTGGCCTGGTGCGGCTCACCTGGCGAAAGTGCCGTGGCTACATCGGCCAGTTCCGCGCAGCCACCCCGACGGCCTTCGAGTGGTTCGAGTGGCTCTACGACCGGATGGAGCAGTACCCCTCATCGCCCGACCAGAGCGTCGGCGTGCACGTGTCGAAGAAGACCTGGAGGCCGTAGACCATGTCGAAGAAGACGTACGACGGCTATCGCTCGTACTCGTACCTGCGCGCGGGTGAGGACTACCAGGACATCCCGCTGGCGAAAGAGATCGGCCGCGTTCCCTCGACGAGCGTCGAGCTCAGCGACACGGAGGAGAAGCGTGCGCGGGCGATCCTCGACAGCGTCCCCATCGTGTCGCTGCACGATCACACCTCGATCTTCCCCGAGGACATGGGCCGGGTGCTCGAGCAGCGCCGTCAGGGCCGCGACGCGACCGGATACGCGGGACTCGCCGCATCGGACACCGACGTGTTCTTCGAGAACTTCATGGATGGCACGGCGACGATCACGTCGAACAAGGGCTGGAAGTGGGACGACATCATCTTCGACCTCGGGATGCGCTTCTCCGACATCGCGCATCAGGACCTCGTGTACGTCGCGACCCGTTACGAAGACCTGCTCACGGCGAAGAGCACCGGGCGTATCGCGTTCGTCGCCTGGCTCGAGGCGGCGACGGCCATCGAGAACGAGATCGATCGCGTCGACGTCCTCTACGGCTTCGGCGTCCGTGGGATGGGCATCACCTACAGCGAGGCGAACACGCTGGGGAGCGGCCTGCGAGAGAGGAACGACTCGGGCCTCTCGGATCTGGGCCGGGCGGTCGTGAAGCGCATGAACCGTCTTGGGATGACCATCGACATCGCGCACTGCGGTGACCGCACCGGCCTCGAGGTGATCGACGCCAGCGAGAAGCCGATCACCATCACCCACGCCGGGGCGCGGACGCTCTGGGGCACGCGCCGCATGAAGGACGACGAGACCCTGCGAGCGCTGGCCGCGAAGGGCGGCGTCATCGGGATCGAGGCCGCGCCACACACCACGCTCACCGAGCAACATCGAAGGCACTCGCTCGAGTCGGTGATGGAGCACCTGTCCTACTGCGTGGATCTGATCGGCGTCGATCACGTCGGCCTCGGCCCGGACACGCTCTTCGGCGATCACCTCGGTCTGCACCACGCGTTCGCCGTGCAGCTCTCGCTCGCCGCCATCCGCGACAGCGGCCCGACCTACACACAGGTCCCGTATGTCGATGGCATGGAGAACCCGGGCGAGGCGATGCGCAACGCGGTGCGGTGGCTGGTGAAGCATGGCTACAGCGACACCGATGTCGGGAAGCTCGCGGGCGGGAACGCCCTTCGGGTGCTGAAGGAGACCTGGGCGCGCTAGTCAGTCCTCGCTGCTGACGACGTTGCCTGCCGCTTGAGCCGGAGAGCCGCTTCCTCCGGCGGGTGGACGTTCCGGAACGTCAGATAGATGAGACCGTCGTACAGGATCTTCAGGCCGCCGGCGATGAAGAACGGAAGGCCGAGCGCGGCCGCGCTGAAGGCCATGCCCGCAAGGGTCGGTGATATGGCGCTGGCCGTGGTGCGCGCGACGTTGGTGATCCCCGCGGTCGCGGTGCGCTCGTCGGGGTCGACCACCGCCATCGTGTACGACTGTCGCGTCGGCACGTCCATCTGCGAGATGCTCATGCGGAGCAGGAACGACCCCACCGCGAGCCAGGCCGTCGGCGCGAGCGGGACGAGCATGAGAAACACGTTCGACGGCAGGTGCGTGAACACCATCGTGTTCAGCAGGCCGATGCGCTCCGCGAGCCACCCCGCGGCGAGCAGGGACAGGCCGGAGATGATGCCGACCCCAAAGAAGATCACCGCGAGATCGGATATCTGCAGCCCCCAGCGGAGGAAGAACCAGTACGCGACGATCGATTGCACCACCAGACCACCGGCGAACGCGTCGAGGCCGAAGAGCGCCGCGAGCTTCGCGACGGTGCCGGCGCTTCGATGGATGCCGATGAAACGGCGGTCCCACTCGACGCGGGCGAGCTCGACGCGTTCGGAGAGGGTGAGGAAGATGACGAAGTTCGCGAGGCCGATGATCGCGTAAAGCGCGAAGAGCGGCCGGTACGCGTCGGCGCCGGAGAGACCGAGCGACGCGAAGAAGCCGACCGACGCGGCGAAGAGCGAGCCGAAGGCGCCGGCGATGTTGGCGATGGTGTTGTAGATCGAGAACAGCCAGGTGCGCTTCTCGTCCGGCGCGGTCTGCGGGAGGATCGCCTGCTCCACCGTCTGGAAGACACCGACCTCCGAGCTCGTGGCGCTGATGGTCCCGGTGAACGCGGCGAGGATGAGGACGGCCAGGGTGCTCGTGAGCGCGAACACGACGCCACCGGCCGCCATGAGCAGGGCCATCGTGGCGACGGTGCGCCGGCGTCCGTAGCGGTCGGCCATGATCGACCAAAAGACGGTCATGAGCGCCGATCCCGCGATGGCCGAGGTGAAGACGACGCCGATCTCGGTCGGGGTCAGGCCAAGTCGGTCGAGGTACAGGCCGAGCGCGGTCGCGAGATAGCCATACGCGAACGTGCGCAGGATCCGGGTGACCAGGAGCTTCTTCCCGTCGACGCTGAGCCAGCCGAGCATCGTGCCTCCGTCTCCGCGTCGCAGAATAGGCGGATGGACCTCGTCACCCTGGCGGTCGCGGCCACGCCGGCGTTCATAGCGAGCGCGGTCGAGTTCGTCGAGGCGACGACGATCGTGCTGGCTGTCGGGATCACGCGCGGCTGGCGTGCCCCGCTCGTCGGCTCGGCCCTCGCCGCCCTGACCCTCAGCGTCATCGTGCTCACGCTCGGCGTGGCGCTCGTCACCGTCGTCCCCGAGCGCTTCCTGCTCGGTCTGGTCGGCACGCTCCTGCTGCTCTTCGGTCTCCGCTGGCTGCGCAAGGCGGTGCTCCGGTTCGCCGGGATCGTCGCGCTCCACAACGAGGAGGAGATCTACCGCCGCGAGATCGCGGAGCTGCGCGCGCAGGGCCTCCGAAGGTCGGAGTGGGACTGGGTCGGCACGATCGTGGCGTACAAGGCCGTGTTGCTCGAGGGCACCGAGGTCGCGTTCATCGTCATCGCGTTCGGAGCGAAGGGCCTGGCGGCGATGAACGCGGCGATCCTCGGCGCGATCGCCGCGGGGATCGTCGTCATCGGGCTCGCCGCGGCGCTACGCCATCCGCTCACCGCGGTACCCGAGAACTGGATGAAGTTCGGGGTCGGCGCGATGCTCACCAGCTTTGGCGTGTTCTGGTTCGGGGAGGGCGTCGGCGGGAAATGGCCGGGCGACGCGGCAACGCTCCCGCTCCTCCTCGGCGGCGTACTCGTGGCGAGCTGGCTGGCGGCGCGGTTGCTGCGCGGTCTGCTGCCGGACGGAGCGCGGATCGAGGCAAAGAATGTCTAGCGTGCTGCGCGCCATCTGGGAGAACACCTACGGCCTCCTCGTGGACGACGGGCAGCTCGCGCTCGGCGCCGTCATCGCGCTCGCCATCACCCTGGTCGTCGCGCAGACCAGCGGCGACGCGGTGCAGGAGAACGCCGGGTGGCTGCTCTACGCGATGGTCCTCGCGCTGGCAGTGGCCAACATCTACCGCGCGGGGCACAACGCTCGCCGGAAGAGCACGGACCCCACACCCCGCTGAGCCGCGCTCAGGCGGCCGTGCGCTCGGTCAGCGGCCGCGGTCGCAGCGCGTGCTCGATGCGACGCAGGCCGAACAGCGCGAGGATCCCCGCCACCAGCCACGCGACGCCGCTGAGCCAGGGGTAGGCGAGATCGGTGCCCGACAGGATCCCGTGGAGGAAGGCCGCCGCGAACGCGAGGTAGGAGAGCCGGTGATAGGCGAGCCACTGCCCGCGCGAGAGTCGCGTGCGTGACCAGGCCGCGATGAGGACCACCACGAGCAGCTGGACGCTGATGGTCCCCAGCCCGATCGCGAAGGCGCCGTAGGACACGCGGAACGGCACGAGGAGATCGCCCAGGCCCACGTGGCTGAAGGGATCGAGCAGGATCGCGATCACGTGAGCGAGGCCGAGGGGCAGCCACAGGACCGTGGCATACGAATGCAGCTCGCTCACGGCGCGGTTCGTCGAAAGCCAGCCCAGCGACTTCGGACGGAGGGCCATGCCCGTGAGGAGGGAGAGCACGAGCGCCACGAGAGATGCGACACCGGTCGAACGCGCGACGATCCAGACCGTCTGATCGCCGAAGACCGCGAGGCTCACGACGAGTGCGTCTTGGTGCGCGCCGCCGTTGTGGTGGTCGTCACGCGTCCGGTGAGCGTCGTCGAGCGCGTCGTCGTCGTGCGCGCGGTGGGCGCGGCCGTGGCCTTGACGATCGACGTGGTCGTGGCGGGCGCCGGCTGGAGCGGGGCGGCGCTGTTCTGGACGTGCGTCGCGGCGAACGCGCTCATGCTCGCCAGCGAGGAGAGCGTGGCCGCGGTCGCGATCGCGCGCAGCACCACGCCGGAGCGGATGAGCGGGGAGCGCTTCACCATGGGTACCAAGAGAACACGCCGGCCGCGCCGGCACATGAAAGCGCGCTAAGAGCTCCCCAGGCGCAGCCTGAAGAACGCGCCGCCGCCTGCCGGGCGCTCGAGCGTGACGCGACCGCCGTGCGTCTCGGCCACATCCTTGACGATGGCCAGGCCCAGGCCCGAGCCGGGAAGCTGCCGCGCGCCTGGCGCGCGCCAGAAGCGATCGAACACCCGGGACTCGTCCTCCGGCGCGATCCCCGGCCCGTGGTCGCGCACGGTGACCTCGTTCCCGCGCACCGCGACCTCGACCGACCCGCCCGCGGGGCTCCACTTGCCGGCGTTGTCGAGGAGATTCGTGACCGCCCGGAGGATGCGCGAGCGCACGCCGCGGACGATGCTCGGGCCGCCGTCGAGCTGGAAGCGCACCTGCGGGTACCGCAGCCGCATCTCGGCGATGGCGTCGGCCGCGACCTCGTCGAGGGCGACGTCCTCCACCACGAGCTGCGTGCCCTCGTCGCGCGCGAGGTCGATGAGGTCCGACACGAGCGTCGAAAGACGCTCCATCTGGCCGACGAGGTCGCCGAGCACCTGCTGCCGCTCGGCCAGGTCGGCCGGTTGCCCGCGCTCGAGCAGCTCGAGGTTCGTGCGCAGGCTGGTGAGCGGCGTGCGCAGCTCGTGCGAGGCATCGGCCACCAGCTGCCGCTGCGAACGAAGCGACGTTTCGAGCTCGCCGAGCATGACGTTGAACGAGGCCGCGAGCCGGCCGAGCTCGTCGGTCGACCGGGTCGAGACCCGCCGCGAGAGGTCGCGCGTGCGTGCGACCTCCTCGACGATGTTCGTCAGACGGCGGACCGGCGTGAGGGCGGCCCTCGCGACGACGGTGCCGAGCGCCGCCGCGAGGAGCGCGCCACCGAGCGCGACGAGGCCGAGACGAAGGCGCGTCTCGGCGAGCGCGCTCTCGATCGGATCGAGCGGACCCCAGACCTCGACGGCGCTTCCGCGCTGCGCGGTGGGCGCCACGTACACGCGCAAGTGCGAGCCCTCGAGCGTGGTCTCGAAGAAATACGCCTGCTTCGTGCCGCTCGCGACGGCAACCGCGTCCGGCGTCACGAGCGCGACGACGGGCTGGGCATCCGCTCGGCCGACGGTCCCGGTGGAACTGTTGATGATCTGCGCGGCCACGTCGCCGCGCCCGGTGAGGCTGCCCTGCGGGCCACCGGGGAATCGGCCGCCGGGGCCGCCCGGTCGCGCCTCGCGCACGCTGTTGGCCGCGTCGACCAGGGTGTTGTCGAATTGCGACAGCAGCTGCGTTTGCGCGACGAAATACATGAGCGCGGCCGCGCCGATCGCCGCGACCGCCACGGCCGCGGCGGTGAGCAGAGCGACGCGCAGCGAGAACGTCACGGCGTCTCCCGCATGACGTAGCCGACGCCGCGCACGGTGTGGATGAGGCGGGGTTCGCCATTCTGCTCGAGCTTGCGGCGCAGGTAGCCGATGTACACGTCGAGCGAGTTCGAGTCGGGTCCGAAATCGTAGCCCCAGACCTTCTCGAAGATCACGTCACGGCTCAGCACGCGACGCGGGTTCGCGAGCAGAATTTCCAACAACTGATATTCCGTGCGCGAAAGCTGTATCGGACGGCTCCCTCGCCGCGCCTTCATCGCATCGCGGTCGAGGGCGAGGTCGTCGAAGCGGAGCGTTCCGCGATCCTGGCCCGTCGCCGGCGAGCGCCGTTCGAACGCGCGGATGCGCGCGAGCAGCTCGTCGAGCGCGAACGGCTTCACGACGTAGTCGTCCGCGCCGGCGTCGAGGCCCTCCACCCGCTCGCTCACCGCCGCGCGGGCGGTGAGCATGAGGATCGGGACGGCGTTGCCGCTCGAGCGCAGCTGTCGGCAGACCTCGAGACCGTCGAGGCCGGGAAGGCCGCGGTCGAGGACGATCGCGTCGTAGGGGATCGCTGTCGCGGCGGCGAGAGCCTTGTCGCCGGCGGTCGCCAGCTCCACCCTGTGGCCGGCGCCCCTCAGCGCGCGCTCGACCGCGCCCCGTACCGATGGATCGTCCTCCACCAGGAGGACGTGCATGGACCGAGTCTACGGAGCGGCGGATAAGAGAGGACTAAGAAGCAGGCCCGCGGGCGGGCTTCTTAGCGCCGTCTCATGCACCGCGGGCCCGGCGGTGTTGTTCTTCATGGCGACGCGCACCACCACGAAGAAAGAGGCACGGACCATGAAGCATCTCGACAAGGCTCTCGTCGCCGCCGGCGCGGCGCTCCTGCTCTCGGGCGGCATCGCTGCCGCGGCGCTCGGCCCAAGCAATGTCGGCACCGCGGTGATGGCTTCGCTTCCCGGCGACATCGCCCTGGCGGTCCAGAACAACGGCCACCTCGGCGGCCCGGGCTTCCTCACCACCGCCGCGTCGTACATCGGCATCACCGCGGCTGCCCTGCGCACCGAGCTCGCCACCGGCAAGAGCCTCGCGGACGTCGCGGTCGCGCACGGCAAGACGCGTGACGGACTGGTCGCCGCGCTCGTCCAGGCGTCGACCACGGAGATCACGACGCTCGTCGACACGAAGAACCCCTTCCCGGTCCCGCCCGCCGGTGGGCGTGGCGCACCCGGTCTGCGCATCGAGGACAACTCCCTCGGCGCCGCGGCGAGCTACCTCGGCATCGCCGAGGCGGACCTCCGCACCAAGCTCCAGGGCGGCCAGACGCTCGCCGCCATCGCGAACGCGACCGCCGGGAAGAGCCGTGATGGGCTCATCACCGCCCTCGTCGCCGACGCGACCGCGAAGATCGACCAGGCCCAGAAGGACGGGAAGATCACCGCGGATCAGGCCACGCACCTTGCGGCCAACCTCACCGCGCACGTCACACAGGAAGTCGATTCGACCCGGCCCGCCGGCCGCGGCTTCGGCGGCCCCGGTCCCGGACGCGGTCGCCCCTAGCTCGGCCCTCCCTCTCACCCTCCCTGCGTCGCGGGCCGCGCTCCTCCCCCACGAGGAGCGCGGCCTCGCTGGCTGCAGCCCTTCTCGTGATGGTCGAGGATCCCGGTGGCCTCCATGAAGGACTCGACGATCGTCGGACCAACAAATCGCATGCCCCGCTTCCGCAGATCACGTGACAGGATGACCGGGTCCGTGTAGCGCCACACGTACGCATCGAACGTCCTGAATTCCTTCTGCACCGCGAGGAACGCGCGCGCGTTGCCGATCGCCGCGCCGATCTTCGCGCGATTCCGGACGATGCCCGCGTCCTTCATCAGGCGGGCCACGTCGCGTGCGCCGTAGCGCGCGACCCTCGCCGGCACGAAGCGATCGAAGGCCTTTCGGTAGGCGGGGCGCTTGCGCAGGATCGTCTCCCACGAGAGCCCGGCCTGCGCCCCCTCGAGCACGAGGAACTCGAACAGCCGGCGGTCATCGTGCAGCGGCGTGCCCCACTCCGTGTCGTGGTACGAGAGCAGGGGCTCGCGCGTCGCCCAGCGGCAGCGCTTCACCTGCCTCCCCAGGCGCGGAGCAGCGGCGGGAGCTCGGAAACGCGATCGACGGTCGCGTCGGGCGCGATGGTCGAGGTGGGGAAGCCGTAATCGTTGCGGCGCCAGATCGCGCGCATCCCGACAGCCTTCGCCCCGGAGACGTCGTCGATCTGACGATCGCCGATCATCACGCAATCCGCGGGCGCCACCTCGAGCCGGCGGGCGATCTCGGCGAACACGCTGGGGTGCGGCTTCGAATGCGGCAGGTCGGACGTGTACACGAGCTCGTCGAGGAGGTCGGCCAGCCCGTGCGCCGCGATGTCGGCGTTGTGCCACTCGGCCGCCCACCAGGTGTTCGAGAGCAGGCCGAGGCGATACCCGCGCTCGCGCAGCGCGACGAGCGTGTCGCGCGAGTCGGGGAACGCCGTCGACCATCCCTCCACCGCCCGCGCGTACCCATCGAGCGTCGCGAGAAGCTCCGGCTCGCTGAAATCGACCACCAGGCGGCGGAATCCCTCGCTCACCAGGGTCGTGGGCGGTCCGCTCCAGTGCTCGCGGTCGACGCGCTCCCAGTGCGCCCGCTCCGCGCCACGCATCGCCTCGATGAAGAGAGGGCGCTCGGGCCAGATGCGGTCGCCGCCCGCGAGCCGCAGGGCGTCGTACGCGAATGACCACTTCATCGGCGCCGCCTCTTCCCAATCCGGCCAGTGCACGAGCGTGCCGCCGAGATCGAAGATCACGGCTCGCGGTGCCGTCACCCTAGGTCTGGCACCCGCGCGCGGACCGCCGTGGTGAGGACCTCGCGGGCGATGACGTCCGCGATCGTCGCGATGTCGGGCGAGAGCACCCGATCGCGCGCCAGCGCGGCCACGCGCTCGCGCAGGACCCGTCGCGCCTCCTCGATCCCGGGCGCGGTCACCACACCGAGCAGATCGAGGCCCTGTGCCGCGCAGAGCGCCTCGATCGCCAGCACGTCGCGCGTGTTGCGGACCACGGCCGCGAGCTTGTGCGCGGCGTGCGTGCCCATGCTCACGTGGTCCTCCATCCCGGCGGATGTCGGCAGCGATTCGACCGACGCGGGGAAGGCGCGCAGGCGGTTCTCGGTGACCAGGGCCGCGGCGGTGTATTGCGCGACCATGAATCCCGAATTCATGCCGGGCTCCGGCGTGAGGAACGCGGGCAGGCCGCTGGTGTGCCCGTTCGTCAGCCGATCGATGCGCGCCTCGCTGATGTCGGCCAGCTCCGCGACGGCGATCGTGGCCACGTCGAGCGCGATCGCGACCGGCTGGCCATGGAAGTTTCCGCCCGAGACGATCCGGCGCTCCTCGGCGAAGACGAGAGGATTGTCGGTCACGGCGTTGATCTCGATCTCCAGCACGCGCCGCACGTAGGAGAGGGCGTCACGCGACGCGCCGTGCACCTGCGGCATGCAGCGGACCGAGTAGGGATCCTGCACGCGGGGATCGCCAGTGCGGTGCGAGGCGACGTTGGCGCTGCCGGTCATGAGCGAGCGGAGGTTCGCGGCGACCAGCCGCTGGCCCGGGTGCGGCCGCGCCTCGTGGAGCGCCTCGTCCCAGGCCGCGTCCGTGGCGCGGAGCGCCTCGGCCGACATCGCGCCGACGACGTCGGCGCTCGTGGCGAGCACCTCCGCGTCGTGGAGCGCGAGGCAGCCGATCGCGGTCATGACCTGCGTGCCATTGATCAGGGCGACGCCTTCCTTCGGCGCGAGCTCGATCGCCGAGAGCCCCTTCCGCCGGAGGGCGTCGCCGCCCGGCATGCGGATCCCGTCGACGAACGCTTCACCCTCACCGATGAGCACGAGAGCGGCGTGCGCGAGCGGCGCGAGATCCCCCGATGCGCCGACGCTGCCGTGCTCCGGGATCACCGGATGGATGTGGCCGTTGAGCATGTCGAGCAGCAGCTCGATCGTGGACACGCGCACACCCGAGAGGCCCGCGGCGAGCGTGTTCGCGCGCAGCAGGAGGATCGCGCGGACGACCTCCTGCGGGAGCGGCGCGCCGACGCCGACGGAGTGGCTGCGCACCAGGTTCTGCTGCAGCTCCCGCAGGCGGTCGGGTGGCACCCGCACGCTGGACAGGTCGCCGAAGCCCGTGTTCACGCCGTAGACCGGTCCGTCGCCCTCGGCCAGCTCGGCGACGAGCTTCGCGGCCTCCGCCACGCGGCGCTCGGCCGCGCGGTCGAGCGCGACGGCGATCGTGCCCCGCGCCACTCCCACGACGTCGGCGATGGAGAGATCGCGGCCGGTGAGGCGTAGCGTCGTCATGCTGTCGCGCTCGTCTCCGCCCGCTTCGCGGCGTCGCCTCGCCGCCTCGCTTCGCTCGCCATCGGACTCGCTCCTCGCGGCGCAGCCGCTCGTCGCTCGCTTCTCATCTATCGACCTCGCGCAGGTTCTCGCGGTACCACGCGGAGAGCTCGGTGTAATGCGCGGCGGCGCCCACGGTCCACCGCTCGTCGTCGGGGCGTACCTCACGCACGACCCGCGCCGGGACGCCGAGGACGAGCGAGCGGTCCGGCGCGTCGAACCCCTCGGGCAGCACCGCGCCCGCACCGATGATCGTGCCCGTGCCGACGCGGTTGCGCCCCACCAGCACCGCGGCCTGCCCGATGAGGACGTTTCGGTCGACGATCGCCGAATGCACCAGGGCCATGTGGCCGATCGTCACGTCCGCTCCGATGAGCGTCGGCTCGTTCTCGTCGGTGTGGATCGTCGAGTTGTCCTGCACGTTGCTGCGCTCGCCGATCTCGATGCGATCCATGTCACCGCGGAGCACGCTGCCGAACCAGACCGACGCGCCAGAGCGCACAGTCACGTCGCCGATGAGGACCGCCGTGGGTGCGATGAAGGCATCCGCGGCGACCTGGGGACGCTTTCCGCGATAGGCGTAGAGGGGCATCGCTCGTAGAGTATTTCGCCGTGGACCCGCCCATCGGAATGCCGCGGTGACCGGGACGCGCGACGTCCGCGTCGCGGGGTATCGCCCGTTGATCCCACCGGCCGTGCTGCTCGACGAGCTGCCCCTACCGGAGGCGGGATCGCGCAGGGTCGCGACGTGGCGCGACGAGATCACCGGCATCCTCGAGAGGACCGACGACCGGCTCCTGGTCGTGGTGGGCCCATGCTCCGTACACGACGTGCGCGCCGCCCTCGAGTACGCCGAGCGCCTTTGCGCACTCGCGGCCGAGCTCGCGGCCGACCTCCGGGTCGTGATGCGGGTGTACTTCGAGAAGCCGCGCACCACCGTCGGGTGGAAGGGCCTCATCAACGATCCGCGGCTCGATGGCTCGTTCCGCATCAACGAGGGACTCCGTATGGCGCGCCGCCTGTTGCTCGACGTCGCCGCGCTCGGGCTGCCCGCCGGCTGCGAGTTCCTCGACCCGATCTCGCCGCAGTACACCTCGGATCTGGTCTCCTGGGGCGCCATCGGCGCGCGGACCACCGAGAGCCAGGTGCATCGCGAGCTCGCGTCGGGTCTCTCCATGCCGATCGGCTTCAAGAACGGCACGGGCGGGACCGTGCAGATCGCGATCGACGCGGTGCGCGCCGCCGCGTACCCGCACCGCTTCCTCGGCGTGACCGAGCAGGGCCTCGCGTCGATCGTCATCACCCGTGGGAACCCGGAGTGCCACGTCATCCTTCGGGGTGGCGCGCGCGGTCCGAACTACACGAAGACCGACATCGCCCGCGTCCTGGGGGATCTGGCTTCCGCGGGGCTGGCCGCGCGGCTCATGGTCGACGCGAGCCACGGCAACAGCGAGCGCGACCACGAGCGACAGGCCGATGTCGCGAGGGACCTGGCCGCGCAGGTCGCCGCGGGCGAGAGGGGCATCGTCGGCGTCATGGTGGAGAGCTTCCTTGTCGCCGGCCGGCAGGACCTCCGGGACCCGCGTGAGCTCGAGTTCGGAAAGAGCATCACCGACGCGTGCCTGGGCTGGGAGGAGTCCGAGCAGATCCTCCGCGAGCTCGCGGCCGCGGCGCGGGCACGGCGCGTCGGAGGCACGCGAGCGGCTTAGGCGGTGGGTGCGAGGAACGCGTTCACGGCTCCCAGACGGTCGGCGATCCAGGTGCTCTGTGACGCCACGTCCTCGGGCCAGGACGAGAAGAACCGGCGATCCGTCTCGTCCTCGACGCTCTGGCGAGCGGCGGCGCCACGCTCCGTGACCGCGAGCGCCTCGGAGCGGACGAGGCCATCACGCCGCAGAGCCGTCACCGCGCTTTGGACGTCACTCGGTTTCTGCTGCGCGAGCCGAGCCTGCAGAGCCGCGTCATCGCTTGCCTCACTTCGCCAGATCCGCGTGAGGATGTCGAACGTCGGACCGTCGAACCCGGAGGCGCGCCACGAGGACATGTGGCAGTCGTCGCGGGCCTGCCAGAGACCGAAGAGGGCGTTCTCGAGCGCGACCAGCGGGATGGTGCCGTCGCCGCGGAAGCGCGCGGTGCGCGGGAGGTGGTCCTTGGGGACGTCCGACGCCTCGATCGCCGCGAGCGCGCGAGCGAGCAGCGCGGCGAGCCGCGCGAGCTCGGCCGTCGGGATCGGCGCGAGCGTCGCGAGGTACGCGTCGGCTTCCTTTCGCACGCGCGCGAAGAGCGCGCGGCCCTTGGCGGTGGCGTGCCACTTGCCACCGACCTCGTCGACCAGACCGGCGCCCTGTGCCATGGCGGCCGCCGCGTGCCACTGATCGAAGACCGTGACGTAGGGGTTGAAGATGTCCACGAGGCGGGCGCCTTCATCCGGCTGGAGCGCGACGCCGCCGACGACGAAGGCGAAGGCGGGCCGATCGATGCCGAGCTCCTCCATCGCCCGCAGCGGGTAGGTGAACTTCACCCGTCGTCGATTGAGGAACTCGGGGATGAGCGGGACGAGGTCGATCGGATACGGCGGCTGTATGCCGCCATTGTGCCCTCACCCGGCAGAATGGGGCCGTGACACCCCAGGACCTGGCCTCCACGCGGGCCGAGCACCATCTCCTCGACGTCCGCGAGGACGACGAGTGGCAGGCCGGGCACGTCGCAGGCGCTCAGCACATCCCGCTCGGCCAGCTGAAGGACCGGCTCGGCGAGCTGCCGAAGGGGCAGCGCATCGTCGCCATCTGCCGCAGCGGGTCGCGCAGCGCGACCGCCGTGCGTGGACTCCGGCAACTGGGATACGACGCCGAGAACCTCGACGGCGGCGTCACCGCGTGGGCGCGGGCCGGCCAGGCGCTCGTCGACGGCTCCGGACGCCCCGGGCGCGTCATCTAGGTGGGCGCGGCCGGCGAGGCGACCGATACGCGTCACCTCGATCGCGCGTGGCTCACCCAGCACCTGGCCGAGGAGCGACACGAGGCCGATCTGCTCGGCGAGATCCGCGAGGCGATCTTCGGCGCGCAGGACGGCGTCGCGAGCATCCTCATCGTCGTCATCACCGTCGCCACGGCGACGTCGAACTCGTACGCCGTCCTCGTCGCGGGCATCGCCGCGGCCATGGCCGAGATCATCTCGATGGCCGCTGGCGAGTACATGTCCTCCCGCAGCCAGCGCGAGATCTTCCTCGCGCAGATCGAACGCGAGCGCGAGGAGGTGCGCGACCGCCCCGGTGAGTCCGAGGCGGAGGTGGCGATGCTCCTCGAGCAGGAGGGGCTCGCGCCGGATGCCGCGAAGCGCGTCGCGACCGAGCTCGCACGTGACCCGAACGTGCTGCTGAAGACCATGGTCGAGAAGGAGCTCGGGATCAGCGTCGAAGCAGGCCCGAGCCCGCTGCAGGGCGCGATCATCCTCGCGGCCACCTTCGCCGTCGCCGCGCTCATCCCTCTCTCACCGTTCTTCCTGCTGCCGGTCGGCACCGCGGTGTTCGTCGCCATCGCGCTGTCGGCGGTCGCGATGTTCGCGCTCGGGGTCGTCAAGGCGCGGCTCACCCAGCGCAACCCGATCATGTCCGGACTCGAGATCGTCGGGCTCGTCGCCCTCGCGTCCGCCGGGGGCTTCCTCACCGGCACCTTGCTGCCGCGCGCATTGGGCTTCATCAGCGCGCCCTGACCCACCGCGTGCTCTGACCGCGCGCGTATCCTCGCGACTGATGCTTCTCCAGCAGTTCTTCGACTCTGGTCTCGGGCACGCCTCGTATCTGGTGGCGGATCCGGACGAGGGCGTCGCATTCCTAGTCGACCCCGATCGGCACACCGGCCCGTACCTCGAAGCCGCGGCCAGCCTGGGCGTCCTCATCACGCACTCGTTCGAGACGCACGTCCACAACGACTACGTCTCGGGCTCGCCCGCGCTCGCGGGGATGCGCCCGATCAGCGTGGTGACCGGCGCCGCGGCGGAGGTGGGCTACCCGCATCTCGGTCTGGCCGACGGCGAGGCCATCTCCGTCGGTGCGCTGCGCGTTCGCTGTGTCGCCACGCCGGGTCATACGCCGGAGCACGTCGCCTACCTCGTCGCCGATCTGGCGCGGGCCGAGGACCCGCAGTTCCTCTTCAGCGGCGGCGCGCTCCTCGTCGGACACATCGCGCGCGTCGATCTGCTCGGTCCCGAGCTCGAAGAGCGCCTTGCCCGTGACGCCTACGACACGCTCCGCGAGAAGGTGCTCTCGCTCGCCGACTACGTGGCCGTCTTCCCGACGCACGGCGGCGGCAGTGCCTGCACGTCGTCGTCGGTCGCCGGCTCGCGCTGGACCACGCTCGGCTTCGAGCGACGGCACAACGACGTCGCACTCGCCGCGACGGGTGACTTCACGCGGTTCCGCGAGGTCATCGGGCACGGCCTTCCGATCGCACCCCGTTACTACCCGTCGGTCCGTGCGCTCAATCATCGGGGCGCATCGGCCGCGAGCGGCGCCACGCTGCGCATCCTCCGGGACCCGTTGCCGCTCGAGGCGGTGCTCATCGATCCACGCGCGCCGCACGTGTTCGCGACGGGCCACCGTCGTGGCGCGCTGAACGTCGTCGGAAACGACTCGTTCGCGGTGCGACTCGGCGCGGTCGTTCCCTTCGGCGCGACGCTCGTCCTGCTCACGGTCGATCGTGACCGGGCCGAGGCGCTGCGCGACCAGCTTGCGACGATCGGCTTCGACGACGTGCGCGGGATGGCCGATCCAGTGCCCGATACCGGCGAGGATCTCGCTCGGATCCGCGTCGTCGACGCGCGCGCCGCGGAGCGGATGGCTGACGACGGAGCGCTGCTGCTCGACGTCCGTGAGGTCGCCGAGTACGGCGCGGGTCACGCGCCCGGCGCCGTCCACATCCCCTACGAACAGCTTGGCGATCGGCTCGGCGAGGTGCCGCGCGCGCGCGAGGTCGTCGTGTATTGCGCCGCGGGCGTGCGCTCGAGCCTCGCCGCGAGCCTGCTCGAACGCGCGGGCCTCGACCCCGTGAACCTGCGTGGCGGCTTCAGCTCGTGGGAGCACGCCGGCCTGCCGGTCGAGATATGACATACCCTTAGGAGGCACGCGCCTCGCCGCGCGAGTCACGCGGCTTTCTCCGGGCTGGACCCCACACCACATCCAGGCCACGGAGCGAGCGTTGACTCGGGAAGATGGTCCCCATGCGCATTGCCTTCGTCGCGTCAGCCATGCCACGCCGCTGCGGCATCGCCACGTTCACCGGGGACCTCCTCGCCGCCGTGAAGACCGCTGACCCGACCGTGCGCACCGTCCAGGCCGCCATCGACGAGCCAAGCGCCGCCCGGGCCTATGGACCGGAGGTGCGCTGGCGCGTGCGCCAGGAGGACTGGCGTACGTATCGCGACGCGGCGCTCGCGATCAACGCCTCGAGCGTCGACATCGTCAACGTGCAGCACGAGTTCGGTCTCTATGGCCAGTGGCATGACGGCGCGTACGACGATCACCTCGCGGTCTTCCTCGAGCACCTCACAAAGCCGGCCGTCGTCACGCTGCACACCGTGCCGCCGCGGCCCGAGCGCTGGGCCTCCGAGGTGATCCGCAACGCGTCCGCGCGCAGCGAGGTCATCGTGGTGATGGGTCACACCGCGGCCCAGCTGCTGCGGGACGTGTACGGGATCGCGAAGCAGCCCGCGATCATCGAGCACGGCATGCCGGCGATCGAGCCGCACGGCCGGGTCCGCTTCAAGCGGCAGCTCGGCGTCGAGGACCGCCAGATCGTCTCGACGTTCGGTCTGGTGGATCCGCGAAAGGGTCTCGAGTTCGTCGTCGAGGCGATGCCACAGATCCTGGCGGCACATCCCAGCGCCCTGTATCTCATCGTCGGCCAGACGCACCCCGAGCTCCTCCGGAAAGAAGGGGAGGCTTATCGCAACTCGCTCGCCGATGCCGCACGGCGCGCCGGCGTGGTGGATCACGTGAAGTTCACGAACGAGTACCTGACCCAGCGGCAGATCGTCGACTACCTGCTCGCGACCGACGTCTACGTGACGCCCTATCTCGACCCGAACCAGATCACCAGCGGCACGCTCGCGTACGCCCTCGGCGCCGGGAAGGCCATCGTGTCGACGCCGTATCTCCACGCCCGCGAGGTCCTCTCGGAGGGGCGCGGCATCCTGGTGCCGTTCCGCGACTCCGCCGCCATCGGCGTGGCGGTCACGAACATCCTTGACGATCCGGCGCGCAAGCAGCGGCTCGAGCAGGCCGCCTTCGCATACGGCAGAGCGATGGCCTGGCCGAACATCGGCGCGCGCGTCCTCGCGCTGATGCGCGACGTGCTCGACGCGCGCGCCCACGCCGCGGATCACGAGACCGAGCCCGTCGCGACGCCATGAACATCGGCACGCGTCTGGCCGAGAACCCGATCCTGACCGCGCGCGACGTGAAGCCATCACGCCACGATCTGGAGGTCGTCTCGGTCTTCAACGCGGCCGCCGCCATGGTCGGGGATGAGGTGATCCTCCTGCTCCGGGTCGCGGAGCGGCCGCGCCGCGACGTGGTCCCGGGCCCCGACGCGCTCACGCTCGACCTCGAGCAGCCTCATCCGGTCCCGCATCCGCTGCCCAGCCACTACCGCGGGCAGGAGCTCGTCGGCATGTGCTTCCTCGACACGGGTCAGCAGCCTCCGCGGATCGTCGTCGCGTACATCCCCGCGGACCTGCCGGGCCTCGATCTGCGCGACCCGCGCGCGATCCGCTATCACAGCAACACCGGCTACCTCTCGGCGCTGAAGGACGGCTACGTCGACTTCCTCGCGCAGATCAGCCACCTGCGGGTGGCGCGCAGCCGTGACGGCATCCACTTCACGGTCGATGACGCGCCGGCGATCGCGCCGCTCACTGAGATGGAGGAGTACGGCGTCGAGGATCCGCGCGCCACGCTCATCGACGGCGTCTGGCAGATCACCTATGTCTCCGTCTCCCGCTGGGGCATCACCACGAGCCTTGCGACGACGACGGACTTCCGGTCGTTCGAGCGCAAGGGTGTGATCTTCCTGCCGGATCACAAGGACGTCGCGCTCTTCCCGCGCGCGATCGGCGGCTCGTATGCCGCCCTGACCCGTCCGATGCCGCAATCGTTCAGCCGCGTCTTTGGGATCTGGATCGCCTTCAGCGAGGACCTCCTCCACTGGGGTGGCCACGAGCTGCTCGCGCTGCCGCGCTGGGGCCTCTGGGACGAGCGGCGCACCGGTGCCTCGGCGGTGCCCTTCCTGACCGAGCACGGCTGGATCGAGCTGTACCACGGCGTGGACCGGAACACGACGTACGCGCTTGGCGCGCTGCTTCTGGATGCAGAGGATCCGCGCAAGGTCATCGCCCGCTCGCCCACGCCGATCCTCGAGCCCACCGAGCCCTACGAGAGGACCGGTCTGTTCAACGACACGGTGTTCTCGTGTGGCCACATCGATCTGGGTGGAGGCCGTGTCCGCGTGTATTACGGCGCGGCGGACTCGGTCATCGCCGCGGCCGACTTCCGCATCGACGAGATCGTGCAGACCCTTCAGCCATGGCACGGCGCCGAGACGCTCGTCACGGTCTGATGCTCCGCCAACTCGCGCGACTCACGCGACCGGTCGAGGCGGCGGGCCCGCGGGCCTGCGCGGTCGCGGTCTACGCGGACGCCGGCGGCCGCTCGTTCCCCGCGACGGATCTGGGATTCGAGGGCGTCGCCTGCGTGGACGACGCGGCTCGCGCGGCGGTGCTGCTCTGCGATCTCTGGGTGGCCACTCGCCTCGAGCCGCTGCGCTTGTGGGCCGAGGGGCTCGCGGATTTCCTCCTCTACATGCAGCGCGAGGACGGGACGTTCGTCAACTTCGTCTCCGATTGGCATGGCACGCGCAACGAGCAGGGACCGACGTCCTATGCCGGTGGCGCGTTCTGGCACGCGCGTGCGTCGTTCGCGCTGGCAAAGGTGTGGATAGTCCAGGGCGACGTGCGGGCGCGCGAGGCGCTGCTCCGCGCGCTGCCCGAGATCCGGGAGGCGGCGGACGTCCCGCCCGATGTCCGCGCGATCCATGCGCAGATGGCCGCAGAGCTCCTCCGCGCGGGCTCGCCGCCGCGGCTGCGCGCGGATCTCGAGCGATGGTCTGACGAGCTCGCGCGTTGCCGGCGCGGCACCGTGCTGCTCGATAACCCCGACCAGGCCGAGCCGCATCTGTGGGCCCACGTGCAGGAGGGTGTCCTGGCCGAGGCCGGCGACCTGCTCGACCGCCCGGACCTGGTGCGGATCGCGCGCGACAGCGCGCTCGCCTACCTCGCGCCGATCGTCGAGAGCGGCTTCGACCTGCCGACGGTGCAGCCGTACGGCGTCGCGTCGGCGGTGTACTCGCTCGACAAGCTTCTCGCGGTGACCGGCGAGCCCGCGTTCGGCGAGCTCGCGGGGAAGGCCCGCGCCTGGTTCGACGGACGGAACCCGGCCACACGTGCGGTCTACGACCGGGATGCGGGACGGGTCTACGACGGGATCGACGAAGGCGTGGTGAACGAACACTCCGGCGCCGAATCGAACATCGTCGGCGCGCAGGCAATGCTCCGCGAGGTCATCGCCGCGGGCCCCGCGCTCCTGGGGGTCGTGACCCCGGCGTAGTCCTCTACCCTTTTCCGATGCGGCGCCTGTTCGTCTCGCTGGTGGCGGTCACGACGGTCGTCGTCGCCGTTGCGTTCACCCGCGGCGACACGCTCGCGCTGGTGCAGGACGCGCAAACCGCCGGCGTGCAGGTGCCGGCCGGAGGTCCCCTGCCGCTCGCGGTCGAGGCCGACCCCGACGAGCCACCGGATATGGACCTCAGCGCGCCGCCGATCGCGCTCGCGCCGCCGGGCGGCGCGATCGTGCAGCAGGGACTGGTGCGGATCCCGAAGCCGAAGATCGACCTGAAGGCCCAGCGCCGCGTCGGGATCCAGATCGGCCACTGGCAGACGACCGACGTGCCGAAGGAGTACGGCACCCGCATCCAGGCGCAGACCGGGACGAGCTGGGCGGGAGTCACCGAGGTCGACGTGACCTCGGACATCGCGGACCGCATGGCGGCGCTCCTGGGCGCGCAGGGCATCGCGGTCGACATCCTTCCGACGACCGTCCCCGAGGGCTACCTCGCCGACGTGTTCATCGCGCTCCACGTCGACAGCGATGGGGTCGGCGCGCTCTCGGGCTTCAAGATGGCGCATGGCTCCCGGCGCGGTCCCTACGAGGACAGGCTCGTGACCACGATCAAGGACGTCTACGCGAAGGCGACGGGGATGGACTACGACGCGGAGCACGTGAGTCGCCAGATGATCGGCTATTACGCTTTCAACTGGTCGCGTTACCAGCACGCCACGTCACCCTTCACACCGGCCACGATCATCGAGCTCGGCTTCCTCCCGAACGACGACGACCGGGATCTCTTGGTGAACAAGCCGCAGCTCATCGCGACCGCGCTCACGAACGGCATCCTGCGGTTCCTCGACGACACGCCGCGCTCGAAGATCTTCGGCGACGACCTGCTCATCCCGCAGACGCCGATCCGCCAGGGGCCGCCGCCTTCGCCGACGACGCCGCCCTAATTAGCGCCTTCTCTCTATCGAGCAGTGCGCGGAACTCGTCCTCGGTCTTCTGGTGTTTCCGTCGATTGCAGTGCCTGCACGCGGGCAGGATGTTGTCGATGGAGTTCGTTCCTCCACGACAGAGCGGGATCCGGTGGTCAGCCTCGATCCACTCGCGAGAGCCGCAGTACGCGCAGTTCCCGTCGTGCTTTGCGAGCAGCGCGAGCCACTCCTCAAGCGTGAAGTGCGCAACCGCGTTCACTGCACGCCGCCTGATGTTGGAAATTCGGACATAGCCCCGGGCGCGCGCGAGATTGCGCTTCCGCCAGGCCTTGTAGTAGTCGAGGACCTTGCGGGGGTCGTCGTTGTACTTCTTGCGTCCGCGGTCCCGCGCCTTTGCACGCAATTCCGCGCCGTGCGCGAGGTAATGCGCCTTGCGGTAGGCCCGCCGTAGTTCTCGATTGCGTGCGTACCAATCCCGGTTCCGGGCGCGGATGACCTCGGCGCGCTCGCCGACGTAGCGATCGCGCCTGCGTTGGTTGAGCGCCTCGCCTCCCGATGCCCACTTAGCCCGGTCTCGGTTAAGCCTGAGCAGCTTCACATCGAGCCGGTCGCGGTTGCGCTCCTGCCAGCGACGTGTCGTCCCGCGGCTCACCGTTAGGCGCGCCTCGCGGTAGACGGGATCGGTGGCCATCCGTTCGCGCATGCGGCGATAGGCCTCGCGGTCAAGGCGATGCCGTTCTTCGAGCTCCTCGGGAGTCATGTCGGCTCGACGGACATCGCTGAGCCAAACCGTGTAATCCGCGATCGGCGGATAGGGATCGGAAGCCACTTCGAGCATTGGTGAGAGTCCTTTCACCCTTGCCCCACGCATGGTCGAACCTAACAAGTCAACGATGTCGTGAGAAGGTGCGAATTCACCAACTATCAGTCGGACAAGCGTGGCGCTACGCTGTCCGCGCACCGCGTGGCCACGACGCGCCACGGGTGACGACAACAAGGAGGCCGGATCATGAGCGTTCGTCGCGCACGCGCCGCCGGCCTCCGCTAGGCCGAGCTCCACACACCTTCCGGCCGTCGTCGCGTGCGCACACGTCCGCTCCGTTCGTCCTCCGCGGAGGATCCATGCCTGGTCGCGACCTGTTACCCGCGGACTGGCTGGTGCCGGGGGAACTGCACGAGCACCTCGGCATCCTGAAGACCGGCAAAGAGAGCGAGGTCCATCTCGTCGCCCGCACCGGCGGCGGCCGCACCGTGCTGCTCGCCGAGAAGCGCTTCCGGGCGCGCGAGCGTCGTGCCTTCCGGAACGACTTCACGTATCGCGGCATGTGGGAAGTTGGCCCGCGCCGTGAGAGCAGGGCGATCGCCAAGGCGACGCGGTTCGGCCACGAGGTCCTGCACGCGCGCTGGATCGCGAACGAGTGGGGGAACCTCGTCCATCTCCACGCGGCCGGTGTCACGGTGCCGGCGCCTGCTGAGCTGCTGGACGACGGCTACCGCATGGCCTTCATCGGCGACGGGTACGTGGCCGCGCCGCGCCTCGAGGCGGTCGACCTCGACACGCCCACCGCGAAGCGCGTGTGGGGCGAGGTCCTCGAGGAGATCGCGAGGATGGTGGCCGCGGACCGCGTGCACGGCGACCTCTCCGCGTACAACGTCCTGTGGTGGCGCGAGCGGGCCGTGCTCATCGACTTCTCGCAGACCGTCGACGTCGTTGCGCATCCCGCGGCGCGCGAGCTCCTCATCCGGGACATCGATGCGCTCGGCGCGTACTTCAGGCGGCGCGGCGTGCGGTACGACCGCGCCTGGGTCCTCGCGCGTGTGGGCGCCGACGATCATCGCTTCGCCGCGCAGCTCGTACGCCGACCGCCGGCGGTATCGTGACGGCCATGCCCGCGAAGAAGACCGCCGCCAAGAAGCCCGGCGCCGGAAAGGCCAAGACGACACGGAAGCGCCGCGGCCCAGCCGAGCCGCGCGGACCCGAGGCGGGCGCGAGCGCACTGGCGCTCGACGACGCCGCCATCGCGGATCTGGTGCGGCGCATCGAGGGCGCGAAAGGCGCTGCGCTTGCCGCGTACCGCGATCCGTACGGCGGCACGCCGCTGGTGCTCGCCTCGCTCCCGGTCGGCGCGGTCGAGGCGACCCCCTTCCAGCGCGATCTCTCGCGCACGCACGCCGAGCGGCTGGCCGGCGCGATCCATGACACCGGCGCGTTCCTCGACCCGGTCATCGTCTACGCCACGCGCGACGGCTTCCTCTCGCCGAACGGCCGCCACCGCATCGCCGCGGCGCGCGCCCTCGGGCAGCGCGCGATCACGGTGCTCGCGACGACGGACCCCGCGCTCGCGTACCGCATCCTCGCGCTCAACACCGAGAAGGCGCACAACCTCCGGGACCGCAGCCTCGAGGTCATCCGCATGGCGCGGTCACTGGCGAAGGAGCAGGCGCGCTCGAAGGAGACCGAGCACGCGACCTCGTTCGAGTCGCCGGCGTTCCTCACGCTCGGGTGCGCCTACGACAAGCGCGACCGGTTCTCGGGCAGCTCGTACAACTCGATGCTCCGCCGGGTGGAGGTCTTTCAGGACCGGGCGCTGCCGGCCGCGCTTCGCCAGCGCGAGCAGTGGGCGGTGCGCCTCCTGGACATCGACGACCGCGTGACCGCGCACGTGAAAGCGCTGCAGGAGATGGGGATGAAGAGCCCGTATCTCCGCCAGGTCGTCGTCGCGCGCTGCAACCCGGTCCGCTGGATCCCGCAGAAGAAGGGCGCGGGCCCGCCGATGAGCGTCGCCGAGGCCCTCACGCGGATGACCGCGGCCGTACGCAAGTTCGACCCGAAGAAGATCCGGCCGCAGGACCTCGCGATCGCCGCGGCGATCGGCGGCGGTGGAGACGAGACCGGCTAGATGACCGGCGTCCGACCCAGCAGCATGCCGAGGACGGCGCCGCCGATGACCACCAGACCCGGATGCAGACGGCCCTGATAGGTGAGCCAGAGCGCACCCGCGCCGATGCCGATCTGCCACCACGCCGTCGCGGCGACGTCCGGCGCGACCAGGGAGACGCCGGTCGACGCGAGGAGACCGGCCGTCGCGAGCGCGGCCCCCCGAACGATGCCCGCGAACACCGGCGTCATGAGGAAGCGGCGCCCGGCGATCGTCGCGGGCACCATCACCAGCGGGGGCAGGCTGCACGCGACGAGCGCGCTCGCCGCACCGAACCACCCGCCGATCTGGTAGCCCAGGCTCACGATCCAAAGCCCGTTCGGGCCCGTCGACAATCGTCCGATCGCGAGCGCCTGCACGACCTGCGCGTCGGTCACCAGCCCGGTCGCCACGAGATCCTGGCGCACGAGCGGCAGCGAACCCAATCCACCGAGAGCGAGCGCGGAGTCTTTGAGGAGGACGAGGAAGAGCCCGAGCTCGGCCATCACTCCTCCGCCCGCTCGGAGGTCGGGCGCTCGCGGCGCAGGAACAGACCGCCGAGCGCGGCGGCGCTGACGATCACGAGGATGCTCGACGTCCGGGTGAAGGTGAGGATCGCGAACGCCGCGGCGACAACGAGCGCGTCGACGATCGCGGCGCGGCCGTGACGGCGCGTCTCGCGCACCATGATGAGCGCGAGAGCCAGCGTCATGCCGCCGGTCGCGGGCGCCATGCCCGAGAGCGCGGCGCGCGCGAGCGGCTGGTCCGCGATCGTTCCGTATGCGGCGGTCATCGCCGCGGTCACGACGGCTGCCGGCACCATCATCCCGGCGACCGAGATGAGGACACCCCGCCAGCCGGCGATGCGACTTCCGAGGAGGCCCGCGAGGGCGACGAGATGGATGCCCGGGGAGAGCTGCGAGAGCGCCCAGTCCTCGGTGAACGCGCGCGCCGAGACCCAGTGGTAGCGCTCCACGACGAGCCGGCGGATGAGGAACAGCGTGCTCGTCCCACCGCCCACCGATTGCGTCCCGACGGCGATCCACGCCCGCGCGAGCTCACGCATCGCGACCTAGGCTAGGACCGACGACGCCGACGACATCTCTCGCGGACGCGGCCACGATCGGTTCGCACAGTGCAACCGCAGGCCCGGACCGCGGGTACCTCACCCGTACACTGGTGCTCTCCACATGACGTCGTCCCGGTCGGATCGCCCGTACGGGTCCTTTCCAGGACCCGGAAAGGCGGTGCCCGAGCCGCAGACGCCGCCGGCGCCGCCCCGCCCGCGTCTTCGGTCGCGCCTCTGGCGCCGCGTGCGGGCCCCCCTCGCGCTCGTCTCCATGCTCGCGCTCAGCTGGGTGCTGGTGGACGCGGTCCAGACCGGTGGCAATCGCGTCCTCGACGCGATACCGGAGCAGGCGACGCCCACGCCGACCCCGCCGCTCGCCGCGCTGGTCTACGAGCACGTTGCGCCATCCGTGGTCCAGGTGATCGCCACCATCGCCGGCCAGGAGCCGTCCTCGGGCGCCGGCGTGATCGTCGACGATGCGGCCGACATCCTCACGAGCCTGCACATCGTCAAGGGCGCGACCACCGTGACCGTGCGGTTCTACGACGGCACCGAGGCGCGCGCCGAGGTGACGGCGACGCTCGCGGACAAGGACATCGCCGTGCTGCGGCCGCAGACGGCGCCGGCGAAGCTCGTGCCCGCGACGCTCGGAGATCCCGGGCGCCTCGCGATCGGCGCGCCGGCGTTCGTCATCGGTCATCCCTTCGGTCTCACCGGTTCCCTGTCCGCGGGTGTCGTCTCCGGTCTGGATCGCTCGATGAGCGCGCCGGGCCTGGCCGCCCCGCTCACCGGGCTGATCCAGTTCGACGCCGCGGTGAACCCGGGAAACTCCGGCGGTCCGCTGGTGGACAGCAACGGTGAGGTCGTCGGCATCGTCACCGGCCTCGTCAACCCATCGGGCCAGAAGGTCTTCAGTGGCATCGGCTTCGCTGTCACCATCGATCAGGCGGCCGCCGCGCTCGGCATGCCGCTTGACTGAGCTGCCGCGCGTGAAGGAGTAGGGGAAGCATGACCGTCGTCACACGTCCCGGAGGCCAGATGGAGCGGCTGCTCTTCGAGATCAAGAAGGTCATCGTCGGGCAGGATCATCTGCTCGAGCGGATCGTCGTCGCGCTCCTCGCGCGCGGCCATCTCCTGGTCGAGGGCGTGCCCGGGCTCGCGAAGACGCTCGCGGTGAAGACCGTGGCCCAGGCCATCTCCGGCGAGTTCAAGCGCATCCAGTTCACACCCGACCTCGTGCCAGCGGATCTCGTCGGCACGCGCATCTACAACCAGCGGACCGGCGACTTCCAGACGTCGCTCGGCCCGGTCTTCACGAACCTGCTCCTCGCGGACGAGATCAACCGCGCGCCGGCAAAGGTACAGAGCGCTCTTCTCGAGGTCATGCAGGAGCGCCAGGTCACGATCGGCCGCGAGACGCACCGGGTGGGGGAGCCCTTCCTGGTCATGGCCACGCAGAACCCCATCGAGACCGAGGGCACCTACTCGCTGCCCGAGGCGCAGGTCGACCGGTTCATGATGAAGACGGTCATCACGTACCCCACCGAGATGGACGAGTTCGTCATCGTGGAGCGGATGACCGGCGCGCTCGCGGCGGTGCAGCCGGTGCTGACGACCGAGCAGCTCATCGGTCTGCAGCGCGAGGTCGATGGCGTCTTCGTCGATCCGGTGCTCATGGAGTACGTCGTGCGCGTCGTCTCGGCGACGCGCATCCCGAAGGAGTACGGGCTCGCCGACTCGGCGAAGTACATCACCTACGGGGCGTCCCCGCGCGCGTCTATCAACCTCGTGCTCACCGCACGCGCGCTCGCCTACATGCGTGGCCGGGACTACGTGCTCGCGCAGGACATCCAGGACATGGCGCTCGACGTGCTCCGGCACCGCATCGTCCTGTCGTACGAGGCGCTCTCCGACGAGGTCACCACGGATGCGCTCATCGTCAAGGTCCTCGAAAAGATCCCGGTGCCGGTGGCGCCGATGCAGGCGCACGTTTCCGCACAGGGGCACAGCTCTGCGCGCGCCTAGCGACCGGCTTCGCCGGCTGGAGTGGACGGTCATCCGCCGGCTCGACGGATGGCTTCAGGGCGACTACCGCACGATCTTCCGCGGGTACGGCATGGACCTCGCGGACATCCGCGAGTACGTCGCCGGGGATGACGTCCGCCATATCGACTGGAACGTCACGGCGCGGATGGACACGCCCTACGTGCGGGAATACCTGGAGGATCGCGAGATCACCGCGCAGTTCCTCCTCGACGTGTCGCCGTCCGTGGACTTCGGCACGGCGACGGCGCTGAAGCGTGACCTGCTCATCGACTTCGTGGCGGTCCTCGCGCGCCTGCTGACCCGGCATGGGAACCGCGTCGGCGCGATCGTCTACGGCCGGCACGTCGAGCGCGTCATACCGGCGCGCGGCGGGCGCATGCAGGTGCTGCGCCTGGTCGATCAGCTCGAGAAGCGGCCGCGCCTCGCGGAGGCGCCCGCGACCGCGCTCGCGGAGCTTCTGGACACCGGCCTGCGCGGGTTCTGCAGGCGGTCGCTGGTGTTCGTGATCTCGGACTTCTTCTCCACGCCCGGCTGGGAACGACCCCTCACCCTGCTCGCGCGCCGCCACGAGGTGCTCGCGATCCGCCTCACCGATCCGCGAGAGCGCGAGCTGCCGGCGATCGGCATGGTCGTGATGAACGACGCCGAGACGGGCGAGCATCTCTGGGTGGACACCTCCGACCGCGGCTTCCGGCGCCGTTTCGACGAGGTCGTGCGGCGCCGTGAGGAGATGCTGGCCGCGACGTTCCGGCGCGCCGACGTCGAGGCGCTCGAGCTCTCGACCGAAGAGGATCTGGCCAGGTCGATCGTGCGCTTCGCCCAGCGGCGCAAGCTGCGACGCGGCCGAACGCACGCGGGCAAGGTGGCCTGATGATCGTGATTGTGTCTTCCGCATGAGCTTCCTGTGGCCCGGCAACCTGCTGCTCGTCCTCGTGGTGCCGGTGCTCGTTGCCGCCTACATCTGGGCGCAGCGCCGCCGACAGAAGTACGCGCTGCGCTACGCCAGCCTCTCGCTCGTGCGCGAGGCGCTGGGCAAGGGTCCCGGCCGCAGACGCCACATCCCGCCGGCGCTGTTCCTCCTCGCGCTCTTCTTCATGGCCCTGGGGACCGCACGGCCGGAGACGGTCGTCACCGTCCCGGTGCAGGAGGGCACGGTCATCCTGGCGCTCGATGTGTCCGGCAGCATGCTGGCCGAGGACCTGAAGCCGAACCGGATGGAGGCGGCGAAGGAGGCGGCGAAGGCGTTCGTCCTGCGCCAGGGCACCGACGTGAAGCTCGGCGTCGTCGCCTTCAGCGGCGACGCGCAGGTCGTCCAGGCGCCGACGAAGGACCACGACCTGGTCATCGCCGCGATCAACCGCCTCAAGCCACAGCGCGCCACGGCGATCGGGCGCGGGATGCTCGCCTCGCTCGACGCGATCTTCGAGGACTCCGAGGAGACCCCGCCCAGCGTCATCGCGCTCCGCCGCCTCGCCGGCGACGCGACCGGCCCGACGCCGCCACCCGTGCCGAAGGGCGCGGATCGCACCGCGACGATCGTGCTGCTGTCCGACGGGCAGAACAACCAGTTCCCCGCGCCGCAGCAGGTGATCGAGGACGCCACCAGTCGCGGCATCCGCATCTACACGGTCGGCGTCGGCAGCGCCGACGGCACGGTCGTCCGGATCCAGGGCCGCTCGGTGCGCACGCGCCTCGATGAGGCCACCCTCCGGCAGATCGCCGACGCGACCGGTGGCCAGTACTACAACGCGAACAACGAGAAGGACCTGCGCGCGGTGTACGAGAACCTGACGACGCAGCTGGTGTTCCGCCAGCAGCGCACCGAGGTCACCGCGATCCTCACCGCGATCGCCGCGGTCTTCTCGGTCATCGCCGCCGCGCTCTCGCTCGCCTGGTTCAACCGGATCCCCTGACGCGCGAGCGCGCGCGGGCGCGAGAGCCGATACTCAGGGCATGACCAGCGACAACCAGCTCCGCGAGCGCGTGCACGCGGCCATGCCCGAGACGCGTGCCGACCTCGAGCGCCTCGTGGCGATCCCGTCGGTGAGCGCGACGGACTGGCCGAAGGAGCCGCTCGTCCGGTCGGCCGAGGCGGTCGCCGAGATGCTGCGGGCGGTCGGCGCCGAGGTGAAGATCCTGCGCTCCGCCGGTCACCCCGCGGTGGTCGGCTACGTCGCGGCCCCCGCGGGCGCGCCGACCGTGCTCCTGTACGCGCACCACGACGTCCAACCGCCCGGGCCCGCCACGGAATGGAGCAGTGCCCCGTTCGAACCGACGCTGCGAGACGGGCGATTGTTCGGGCGCGGCAGCTCCGACGACAAGGCCGGTGTGGTCGCGCACGTCGCCGCGCTCCGCGCCTTCGCGGGCAGGCCGCCGGTCGGCGTCGCGGTCTTCATCGAGGGCGAAGAGGAGGCCGGGTCCGAGAACCTGCGCTCATACCTCGAGAGCGAGCGTGCGCGCCTGGCCTGCGACGCGGTCGTCGTCGCCGACGGCGGGAACTGGCGGCTCGGCGAGCCGGCGCTCACCACCACGCTCCGCGGCGTCGTCTCCTGCGTGGTCCAGCTGCGCGTGCTCGACAAGGCCGTGCACTCGGGCCAGTTCGGCGGACCGTTCCCGGACGCGCTTACGGCGATGGCGCATCTGCTCGCGTCGCTGCACGACAAGAGAGGCGACGTCGCCGTCGAGGGCATCGTGCGCGGCAAGGCGAAGCGGCTCGACCTCACGGAGGATGAGCTGCGCGCGCAGGCCGGCGCGCGCAAGAGCGTGACGCTGATCGGGAAGGGCGGGCTCACCGATCGGCTCTGGATGAAGCCGAGCGTCTCGGTCCTCGCGATCGACGCGCCGCCGGTGCGCGAGGCGATCAACCAGCTCGTGCCCACCTCGCGCGCGAAGGTGAGCATGCGCATCCCGCCCGGTCAGGACGGGAAGCAGGCCCTCGCCGCGCTCGTGGCGCATCTGCGAAAGAACGTCCCCTGGGGCGCCGAGGTCACGATCACCCAAGAGTCCAGCGGCGAGCCCTTCGTGACGAAGACCGGCGGCCCGGCGTACAAGGCGATGCGCGCGGCGCTCACCAAGGCCTGGGGCCACAAGGCCGTGGACATCGGCGCCGGGGGGACGATCCCGTTCCTGTTCGACCTCGCCGAGCTCTTCCCGAAGGCTGAGATCATGGTGACCGGGGTCGAGGACCCCCGCTCCGGCGCGCACGGCCCGGACGAGAGCGCGGATCTGGGCGAGCTCGAGCGCGCATGTCTGGCGGAAGCGCTCTTCCTCTCACGCCTCGCACGCCGCTAGCGTCCGGCGCTGCGCGACCTCAGCCGTGCGCGGAAGGCCCGCGACGGTGATGCGCGTACCACCACTCCACGAACCGGGGATCGTTCGCGTCGGCCTGGGGCATATCCGTCACGTCGCACTGGATGAACGGCGGCGAGCTCCGGTCGTTCACCTCGCGGAGCCGGCGGCAGCCGAAGCACATCGCGACATCGCGGTCCTCGCGCCGGGGCTGGCAGTACACGTGACCACCCGAGACGAATGCCTTACGCAGAGCCACGCTTCCTCCCGCCGCGGGTCGTGCCCGCCTTTCTCTCGAATCGGCCGCTGAGCTCGCCCATGCGGATGCGGTACGACACCGGCGACCGGCCGCCGCGCGCGCGCCCGGAGGGGCCCGCGGTCTGGCTCGTGGTCAGCGGTCCGAGGCGGGCGGCGATGAGCTTCGCGGCCGCGACCGCCACGTCTCCGCTCAGCTCCTCGTACCGGCCCTGAGCGATCACGCTCTTCCAGTTGGCCATGTCCGCGATCTCGTCGACCTCGAAGCAGACCTGCGGGTTCCTCCGCATCATCCGCACCTTGAGCCCGAGCGTCGTGTGGCCGTAGACGGCGTCGCCGTCGTACACGAACGTGATCGGGACCACGTAGATCCTGCCCTCCACGCTCACACCGATCCGCCCGACGGTCGACGCCCGCAGCACCGCGGCGATCTGCGTTCGCGTCAGCTTGCCAAGCACGACGGCCTCACGAACCCAGCGCCACGCCGACGAGGCGACCCACCGCGAAGGTGATCGCCGCCGCGGCGACGCCGATGCCGAGCTGGCGCAGACCCGCGCGCAGGGCCGGCTGGCCGGTGATCACGGTGATGAGCGCGCCGACGCCGAACAGGGCGGCGGCGCTGAACGCGGCCGAAGCCACGATCGCCGCGGTCCCACCGAAGAAGATCAGCGGGAGGAGCGGCAGCGCCGCGCCGAGGGCGAACATCGCGAACGAGGTGCCCGCGGCGACGTAGGCCGAGCCACCCAGCTCCGCGGGATCGATGGCGAGCTCCTCGCGCGCGAGCGTCTCGAGCGCGGTCCCGCTCCGGACGACCTGCGCCGCGACGGCGCGCGCCTGCTGCGCGGCAAGACCCTTGGCCTGATAGATGAGCGCGAGCTCCTCCTCCTCTTCCTCGGGCGCGGCCGCCAGCTCCTCACGCTCGATCGCGATCTGGCGCGCGTACAGCTCGCGCGCGCTCTGGACGGAGAGCCACTCGCCGAGCGCCATCGAGAGCGCGCCGGCGAGGAGTCCCGCAAACCCGGCCACGACGACCCCGTGTGTGTCCGCGCCGGCTCCGGCCACGCCCATGACCAGGCCGAAGTTCGAGAGCAGGCCGTCGTCGATCCCGAGGACCGCGGCCCGCAGCGCGTTCCCGCCGGTCGCCCGGTGACGGCCCTCGAGGCGCGCGATCGCCGGGCCCGCCAGGCCGCCACCCGCGATCTCGCGCAATACCCGCACATGGCTCCGCTCGTCGCGCGGGAGCGCGACGCCGGCCTCCGGCTGGTCGTCGTACGCGCGCTGATCCCGGGCCTCGCGTGCCGCGAGCGTGGACGCGATCGTCCCGGCTCCGGCCCTCCTCGCGACGAACATCAGGAGTCGAGCACGCCACGACGGTCGCGGCGCGCCGCGCCATGCACCGGCCGCGCGCAGCCGCGCCTCCCATACCGCGCCGTGACGCTGTTCGGCCGCGGCGAGCTTCCGGTACACGGAGGCCAGCGAGGGATCGTCCTCGTGCTGAGCCATCGTGAGATAGAGCGCGACGCCGTCCACCTCGCCCTGGAGATTCCCGCGCCAGCGCGCCGTGTCGGCGGCGGTCACGTGATGATCAGGGCGGTCACCATCCCGAACATGCCCGTGGACGCCTCGGCGTGTCCGAGGATGTGGCAGTGGAACGCCCACGCACCGGGTGCGTCGGCGAGGACGATCGCGTCCCACCGCTCGCCGGGCGCCACATTCAGCGTGTCGCACTTGAACGGCTGCGGGAGCGGATAGCCATCGCGCGCGAACACCTCGAGGGTCAGCCCATGCAGGTGCATCGGGTGGATGAGCTGTCCCTCGTTCATGAACCGGAACCGGATGCGCTGGCCGAGCTTCGCGGTGTACGGCGCGGTCGCGGGGAAGCCCTTGCCGTTCACGGTGATGCCACCGAGCTGATCGTTGAGGATGATGAACTCTTCCTTGTCGTATTTCGGATCGATCGCGGCGTCCTTCGGCATGACGATGAGCGGACCGAGCATTCCCTTCCCGACCTGCTCGGTCGCGTTGTGATGCGAGTGGTACATGTGGCTTCCGAACGGGGAGGCCACGAACTCGTAGGTGAACGTCTCCCCCGGCTTGATGGTGGGCTGGGTGAGGAATGGGACGCCGTCCATGTTGTTCGTCACGCGCTGGCCGTGCCAGTGCGTGCCGGTGGTCTGATCGAGGTTGTTCTTCACACGGACGCGCACACGCTCGCCCTCGGTGACGCGGATGATCGGCCCGGGCACCTGGTTGTTGTACGCGAGCGCGTCGACGGATACGCCCGGCGTGACCTCCCACTTGATCTTGTCGCAGGTGAGGTCGAACTCGCGGGTCCCGTTCACGACGGTCGAGGGGAGCTCCTGCAGTCCGAGGCCCTGCGTCTTCGCCGGGAAGGCCTTCACCGCGGCCTCGGCCTGGGCGTCGTGATCGACGTGCGTCGGCGACGGTGACGCGGTCGCGTTCGCGGCGACGGCGTGCGTGGCGTCGTGCGTCGGCGTCGCCGCCGCGGTCGCCAGCGCCCTGGCCGGTCCCGCGGCTCGGCCGGTCAGGCCAAGCACGCCGGCGGTGAGCCCGCCGACCGTCGCCACGCCGAGGGCGCCCAGGAGCGCGCGTCGTGCCATCGTCGCGGCGGGGTCGTCCGCCGGCTCTTCTTGGGGGGTCGTCGCGGTGGGGTCGATGTCGTTTGTCATGCGAAGACCCTACGAGGGCGTGGGGGACCGCTCGACGGCCGACCGTCCCGACTTGGCGGGACCTTCGACCCCGGAGGGCCGGCGTCGGGCCTCCGTGAGGGCGGGAGGATGGTCCGCAGCCGCGCCGACGGGTGCTCGCGGAAGACGCCGACCTTCATCACGTGCATGGTCGTCGCGGCGTCCGAGCTCGTGAAGCGGCCGCGCTCCGCGCCTCTCGTCATGCGCGCCCCGACAGCGCCGGCGCGCGGCACCGAACGGCGCCCAGGCGTCCACCGTCCCGTCCTTGCGTACCCGACCGGTGCCGCACGACCATCGCTCCATGCTCGCCGCGCCCGCGATCCCGGAGTCGGACGTCGTCCTCCGGGACGGCACGATCCTGCACGTCCGTCAGGGCGGGACCGCCGATGAGGGGATCCTGCTCGCGCTCCTTCGGTCGCTCTCGAACCGCTCGCGCTGGCTGCGCTTCTTCTCGGAGGCGACCGATCTCGCCGGCTCGGCGCACGCGCTCGCCAGCGATCCGCGGGCCCTGAGCGTGCTTGCGTTCGCCGGTACCGGAGCGTGCGTCGCCCACGCCTGCTACATACGCGGCTCCGCCGATCGCGCGGAGATCGCGTTCGCCGTCGCCGACGCGTACCAGGGCCGCGGCGTCGCGACGCTGCTGCTGGGCATCCTCGCGGAGGCCGCGGCCGCGCAGGGCATCGTGTCGTTCGAGGCGTGGACCATGGCCGACAACCTCGAGATGCTGAAGGTCTTCCGGGAGTCCGGCTTTCCCATCACCACCCGCTCGCACGAGGGCGGCGTGATGATCGACATGCCCACGTCGTTCACGGCGGCCGCGCTCGCGATGTTCGACCTGCGCGATCAGGTCGCGACGATCGCGTCGCTGCGACCGCTGCTCCACCCGAGGAGCATCGCCGTGGTCGGCGCGGGCCGCGAGCGAGGCAGCATCGGCGGAGAGCTGTTCCACAACCTCGTGGCGACGGGCTTCAACGGCCCGGTGTACCCCGTGAATGCGAGCGTGACGGTGGTGCAATCGGTCCCGGCGTACCGGTCGGTGGCCGACATCCCCGGCGATGTGGATCTCGCGGTCCTCGTCGTGCCGGCGCGGCACGTCATCGGCGTGGCGCGCGAATGCGCGGCGAAGGGCGTGCGCGCCATCGTCGTCATCTCCGCCGGCTTCGCGGAGACCGGCGCAGAAGGTGCGGCCCTGCAGCACGAGCTGCTCACCATCTGCCGGGACGCGGGCATCCGTCTGGTGGGCCCGAACTGCATGGGGATCCTCAACACCGCCGCCGATGTCCGCATGGACGCGACCTTCGCGCCGACCTACCCACCGGCCGGGCGGGTGGGCTTCCTTTCACAGAGCGGGGCGCTGGGCATCGCGGTCATCGACGAGGCCACGGAGCGTGGCCTGGGCCTCTCCACCTTCGTTTCCGTCGGCAACAAGGCCGATCTCTCCGCGAATGACCTGCTCCAGTACTGGGAGAAGGATCCGGCGACGGACGTCGTCCTCCTGTATCTGGAGTCGTTCGGGAATCCACGGCGCTTCGGCCGGATCAGCCGCCGCGTCGCGCGCACGAAGCCGGTGATCGCGGTGAAGAGCGGGCGCTCGATCGCCGGCGCGCGCGCGACGTCGTCACACACCGGCGCGCTCGTCGCGGCGTCGGACCTCACCGTCGACGCGCTCTTCGCGCAGGCCGGCGTCATTCGCACGACCACGCTGAAGGAGATGTTCGACGTCGCGACGGTGCTCGCGACGCAGCCGACACCCGCCGGCCGTCGCGTCGCGATCCTCAGCAATGCCGGGGGTCCCGCGATCCTCTGCGCCGACGCCTGCGCCGTCGCGGGGCTCGAGGTGGCCGGGCTTCCGGCCGACACGCAGGCCGCGCTCCGCGAGTTCCTCCCGGCCGAGGCATCCACCGACAACCCGGTGGACATGATCGCCTCGGCTTCCGCGGCGAACTACGCGCGGGCGCTGCGCGTGCTTGCGGCCTGCGGCACGGTCGACGCGATCATCGTGATCTTCATCCCACCGCTGGTCACGGCGCGGGCCGAGGTCGCGGCTTCGCTCGCGGCGGCGGCGCGAGATCTCCCGCGCCAGGTGCCGGTCCTCTCGGTCTTCATGTCGGCGTCCGGCGCGCTCGCGGGGACGAACGCGGATGGCGCCCGCATCCCGACGTATCGCTACCCCGAGGACGCCGCGGTCGCGCTCGGGCACGCGGTCCGGTACGGGCTCTGGCGCGCCCGTCCCGAGTCGACCGTCCGCGCGTTCACCGATGTCCGGCGCGCCGACGCTCAAGCGATCCTCGACCGGGCGCTCGAGCGCGGCCATGGCTGGCTCGCGCCCGACGAGGTCGGCGCGCTGTGCGCCTGCTACGGCCTTCCGCTCGCACCGCAGCGCCTCGTCGCTTCGCCCGAGGCGGCCGAGGCTGCGGCGCGATCGCTCGGTGGACGTGTCGCGCTCAAGGCCGTCGCGCCGAGGATCGTGCACAAGACGGAGGCCGGCGGCGTCCGCCTGGGCCTCGACGCGGCGGCGGTGCGCGGCGCGGCCGAGGAGATGCGCACGCGCATACCCGGCGACGCGCTGCGGTTCCTCGTGCAAGCGATGGTGCCGCGAGGCGTCGAGATGATCGTCGGCGTCGTGCACGACACGCTGTTCGGTCCGGTGGTGGCCTGCGGCGCGGGCGGCACGACCGTGGAGCTCCTGAAGGACGTGAACGTGCGGATCACCCCGCTCACCGAGCGCGACGCGTCGGAGATGGTGCGCACGCTGCGCACGTTCCCGCTGCTCGACGGCTACCGTGGAGCGCCGCGGGCGGACAACGCGGCGCTCGAGGACGTGATCCTGCGAGTGGCGGCGCTCGTGGACGCGCACCCCGAGATCGCCGAGCTCGACCTGAACCCGGTCGTCGTGCTCGAGCACGGCGCGGTCATCGTCGATGCGCGGGTGAGCGTGGATGCGCCAGTGCCACCACCGCTCGTCATCGGTCGCGCCCGCACTGCCCCGCCATCGGACCAGCCGCGCGGCCCGCGACCCTAGAAGCGCGGTCTCCGCTTTGCCATGTACGCGGCGGCCTCGGCGCGGCGGGAGAGACCGAGCTTGTCGAGGATCCGGCTGACGTAGTTCTTCACCGTCTTCTCGGAGAGGAACAGGACCTCTCCGATCTCGCGGTTCGTCTTGCCCTCCGCGAGCTGCTCGAGGACCTTGCGCTCCTGGTCGGTGAGCGAGGCGAACGCGGGATCCTCGTCGTCGCGCCCGCGCCGGACCCGCTCGAGCACCTTGCCGGTGACGTCCGGGTCGAGGAGCGACCGGCCCTGCGCGACCGAGGTGATCGCGTCGATGACCGCCTGCCCGCGCGTCTGCTTGAGGAGGTACCCGGCCGCGCCCGCCACGATCGAGGCGAAGAGGGCCTCATCGTCGGCGTACGAGGTGAGCATGATGACCTTCGTCTCGGGGCGAGCCTCGCGGATCGTGCGGCAGGCCTCCACGCCGCTGCCATCGGGGAGGCGCACATCCATGATGATCACGTCCGGCTTTGCGCGCGCGGCCCCCTCGATGGCCTCGGCCATGGTCGACGCTTCGGCCGCGACGATGAGCCCCTTATTGCGACTGATGAGCGTGCGCAGGCCCTCGCGAACGACCTCGTGGTCGTCGACGAGCATGACGCGGATCGCCGTCTCGCTCATTCTTCCGCCTCCGGTGTCGCTGGCAGCTCCAAGCGTACTCGGGCGCCGCGGCCGGGGGTGCTCTCGATCTCGAGCGTCCCGCCGACCTGAAAGGCGCGCTCTCTCATGTTGTGCAGCCCGTGGCCGGCCACGTTCGGGTCGAACTTGAAGCCGACCCCGTCGTCCGCGATCTCGAGGACGACCTTTCCGTCGTCGGCGAAGAGCTGCACCCAGGCATGGCGCGCCCGCGCGTGCCGCGCGATGTTCCCGAGCGCGTCCGCGGCGATGTAGTACGCGGCCTCGCGCCGGACGCGGTCGAGCTCGCTGGCCGACCCGGGGGTGACGTCCAGCTGCACGTCGATGAGCGCGTTCGAGCGCGCCTGGTCCGCGAGGAGCGCGAGCGACTCTTCGAGCGGGTGGTCCGACGCGCTGATCGGGCGGAGGCCGAGCACGTAGCCCCGAAGATCGGCGATCGCCGCGTTCAGCCGATCCACCGATCGCACGAGCTGTGCCCGCGCGTGCTCCGGCTCGTCCGCCAGGCGATCCCCGACGTCCTCGAGCAGGAGGCCGACGCCGTACAGCGACTGCATCACGCCGTCGTGGAGATCCATCCGGATGCGGTTGCGCTCCTCGAGGACCGAGACCCGCTCGACCTGATCGTACAGGCGCGCGTTCTCGATCGCGATCGCCGCCTGTGCCGCGAGCGTCTCGAGCGCCTCGGCATCATCCTGCGTGAATTCCGCGCTGTCGAGCTTCTCGGTGAGATAGAGATTCCCGAGCGGCTCCCCCCGGAGGAGGATCGGCGTCCCGAGGAACGTGCGCATCGACGGATGGCCCGGTGGGAAGCCGACCGACGCAGGGTGGTCGCGCACGTCGCCCAGCCGGAGCGGACGAGGTTCCGACTGGAGGACCCCGAGCACACCTCTGCCGCGCGGCAATGGTCCGATGCGCGCCCGCTCCTCGGCGGTGAGGCCCGATGTCGTGAAGCTCTCGATCACGCCGTCCTCATCGAACACACCGAGCGCGGCGTACCTCGCCTTGGCGACGAGGCGCGCCTGGTCCGCCACGCGCTGCAGCACCGCGTCGCGGTCCAGCTCGCTCGTGAGCGCGAGCCCGGCGGCGTTCACGGCCTGGAGCTGCTGCCGCTTCTGCTCGAGCGCGTCGGCCAGGTGGCGCAGCCGCTGCGTGTTCGCCCGATCGCGCGTCTGAAGGCCGGAGAGCTGGTCGAACACGGCCAGCGAGAACGCCATGACGCCCGCCACGCCGATCACCAGGGTGATGAGATGAGACAGCCCGCTGCTGAACACCGGCTCGATGACGAAGAAGTCGAGGGCCAGGAGGCTGGCGATGAGCAGCGAGGGCAGCACGACGACGGCGATACGCAGTCGCCGCGGATAGCCGGTCCGTGCGGGCTCGCTCATACAAAGGATTATCGAGAGCCGTGCAAAGGATTATCGAGAGCCGTGGAAACGCGAGAGCGGCGGATCGCTCCGCCGCTCTACGCGTCCAGAGGTCTGAAGGGCCCTAGGCCGACGTGGGGACCGGGACGACGGTTTTACGACCGGCCGCTGGGACCTTCCAAGGTGTCCCGAGGATGGGGAGGAGGAAGCGGTCGAGGCCGATGTAGCCCGCCGTCTTCCAGGACAGGACGATGAGGAAGCCGAGGAGGAGCAGCACGGGGTTCGAGCTCGAGCTGCCGGCGAGCATGAAGTTGAGGTTCATTAACGCGCCCGAGACGGCCGCGATGCCGGTGAAGGCGCCAAGGATGAGCCCGAGGCCGACCGCCGTCTCGCCGAAGGCGATCACCTTGCCCATGATGTTCTCGAGGTGACTATCGATCAGGAACTGGATGAAGCCGCGGTACCAGTCATACGTGATCACGGGCTTCGCCGGCGCCGCTGGTACGGCGGCGATGCGCGTCCAGAAGGCCAGGATGCCCTTGCCGTCGATGATGTAGTTCCCGGCGGCCGTGGTGTCCTGGACCTTGTGCCAGCCGGCCTCGAGCCAGGCCCACCCGACGTAGATGCGGACGAGGAGCCAGACGAGCGCCATGCGCGTGTCGGAGAAGAGGAAGCGTGCGATCGGGGGGTCAGCGATGACCGTTCCCTTGTTGATCTTCGTTTCGGCCATTTGAGTGACCTCCTTCGCGCGGAACACTGCCGTACGGGGTATGCCCCACGACAGGGCCGCTCGGACCAAAGGGTACCGCCGACCGACCCGGGCCTCGGGGACGCCTCGGAGACAGGTGACACTCCGCCGCCAGCCCGGCAATGGGTCCGCCGGGACCGGTCGCGGGGACCTTTGACCCTACCTACAGGTTGGTGGCGGCCCGAGCATCCCGTCATGCCGCAGGTCGATCTCACCACCATCTTCCTCGCCGTCGCCGGTCTCGGGCTGGCGATCGGCTTCGCGGTCCTCGCAGGGACGGTGACCGCGCGCGTCTTCTTCGACGCCAGCCGCGGGCAGGAAGAGAAGCCGCGGGCGGGAAGGGGAGCCTAGCTGGCGGTCGCCGCCGGCTCGCCCGGCGCGGGTACCGCGCACACGACCTTCGGGCGGCGCGAATCCAGATCGATCTCCACCAGCTTCTCGCAGCCGAAACAGCTGATCACGTCCACCACACGGCCCTGCCTGCCGCAGAAGACCTTCCCGTCGTCGACGGGGTGCGTCTGCTTCACTCGAGCAGGCCGTGCCGTAGCGCGTAGTCGACGAGCTCGGAACGACGATGCAGATCCAGCTTGGCCATGATCCGCGAGCGATAGGTGTCGACGGTCTTGGGGCTCACGAAGAGGCGCTCGGCGATCTCGAGGTTCGAGAAGCCGCGCGCCGTGAACCGCAGCACCTCCCGTTCGCGCGGTGAAAGCGCGGGCTCGGGCCTGCCGGCATCGCTCTGTTGCGTCGCGAGAAGGAGGCGCACCGCGGCGGGCGTGAGGTAGGCCTCGCCCGCGGCCACGGAGCGGATCGCGTCGATGAGCTCCTTGTCGGCGGACCGCTTCAGCACGTACCCGGCCGCCCCCAGGCGCACCGCCTCCATGACGTAGCGATCTTCCGCGTACATGGTCAGGATCACGATCTTCGTGGGCAGCTCCATCTCGCGCACGCGGCGTGCGACCTCGAGGCCGCCGCCACCGGGCATCGAGATATCGAGCACCAGCACGTCCGGCCGGTGGGTGCGCGCGGCGTCGATGGCCGACGCGGCATCGGTGGCGACCGCGACGACCTGCATGTCGCCCTTGGCATCGATGAGGCGGCGCAGCCCGTCGAGCAGGATCTGGTGGTCGTCAGCGAGAACGATCCGGATCACGTCGTGACCTCCTCGCGCAGCGGCACGCGCACGTCGACGCGCGTGCCGGCGCCCTTTCGTGAGACAACGCTGATCGTCCCGCCCACGAGCGCGACGCGCTCGGCCATGCCGAAGAGGCCGACGCTCGCGGTCGGTCGGGCGCGCGCGGCGTCGACGTCGAACCCGGTGCCGTCGTCGGACACAGTGAGCGCGAGCACCCCGTCGGCCGAGTCGAGCCGCACGTCGACCTTGGTGGCGTGCGCGTGGCGCACGACATTGGTGAGGGCCTCCTGCGCGACGCGGAAGATCGCGATCGCCAGAGGCGCCGGCACATCGTCGTCGCACTCGAGCGCGAGCGCGATGTGGACGCCGGCCTCCTCCCGCACACGGTCCGCGAGCCACTCCAGACCCGAGCAGAGCCCAAGGTCCTCGAGGACGCTCGGCCCGAGGTGGACCGCGAGGCGGCGGACGCCGTCGAGCGTGTCCACCACCAGCTCGCGCAGCTCGGCGAGCTCGTGGCGAACGGCCGGATCGGCGGTCATGTTCTCGATGAGCTGGAGCCGCACGAGGAGCAGCGTGAGCGCCTGTCCGGTCTCGTCGTGGAGCTCCCGGGACACGCGGACGCGCTCGGCCTCCTGGGCCGAGAGGATGCGCGCGGCGAGGGCACGCGCGCCGCTCCGATAGGCCTCGAGCTCGGCGACCTGACCGGCCATGGGGCAAACCTAGGCGTGGGGGGGGCCCAAGCAATCCGCCGCTCGGCCTCATCTGAGGGGTCCGTTCGACCCCCGTCCGCCGTACTGCCGCCCGTCCGGGCGCAAGCGGGCGGTGCCGGACAGACCCCGCAGGGCCTGGCGGCGATGCTCGGCTGGTGCGGATCCTCTTCGCGACCGACGGGTCGCGTGGCGCGAGCCTGGCCGAGGACTTCCTCCTGGCGCTGCCCCTCTCACGGGCCGACGAGGTCACCGTCCTGACGGTGCCGGCAGGGAGCGAGCGCGAGGCCTACGCCCTGCTGTCCCGGTGCCGCTGGCGCTTCGCCGCACGCGACATCCTCACCACGACGGCGATGCGGGCGGGTCACCCGGCGGAGGTCGTCGAGACCGTCGCTTTCGAGTACCAGAGCGAGCTGATCGTCGTCGGGTCGCGCGGGTTCGGCACGATCGCCGGCGTGCTCATGGGCAGTGTCGCCCGCGCGCTCACGCGGAACGCACCAGCGCCGCTGCTCGTGGTCCGCGCCCACCGCGACGCGCCACGACGCGTCCTGGTCGCGATCGACGGATCCGCCGACGCGCGCGCGGCGGTCGAGCTCGTCGCGCGGCTGCCGCTCCCGGGTGAATCGCGCATCAGCCTCCTGCACCTCGGCGACCCGGCCGACGCGCAGACCCGATGGGTACAGAGTCACGCACGCGCGCTCCTCGGCGATCGGGTGATCGGCGAGGAGTCCGTCGCCGGCGGTCACCTCGGCGAGAGCGTGTTGAGGCGGGCGACCATCTGGGGGTCGGACGTCATCGTGCTCGGGGCGCGTGACCAGACGCTCGGCGCCGGCCTTCTCGGCACCAGCCTCGCCGATCACGTCACGAGCCACGCGTGCTGTGCGGTGCTCATCGCGAAGCCGAGTCTTGCGCGGCGAAGTGCGGAGTCGCTCGGGGCCGCGCGGGTCGTCCCCGCGGGCTGATGCCGCTCTAGCGGCGGTCGGTGCGCTCGCGACGGCGCTGGCACTCGATGCAGCGCGCCGCCTGCGGGAGCGCCGCGAGGCGCTCGGCCGGGATGTGTCGCCCACATTCGACGCAGCGGCCGTACTGATCCTTCGCGATCCGCTCGAGCGCGTCCTCGACCTCGTCGAGCTGCTTCGCGAGCGCGAGCTCGTCGGTGACCAGCTCCTCGCGCGTGTACAGGTCGGACGCGACATCGGCGGGGTGCTGCGAGGGGGTGGTGTCCTCGCCTCTCGCGTCGAGCTCGGTGCCGAGGACCGCGGCGTCCCCCGCGAGATCCGAACGGAGCTCTTCCCGCGTGGCCACCAGGCGCGCTTTCATCTCATGCATACCGCATACAGGCTGCGCCGCGCCCGACGACAGGCGAAGTGCCGCGCGTCCCCGGCACCGCGTGACGTTGGACCCTCGTCGTGTCAGGCGGACGGCGATAGCCTCGAAGGCCCGCGAGAGGAGGTCAGGATGGACGGCGAGATCCAGATCGAATCGGACGAAGAGATCGAGCTCGACCCGGTCTGCGGCGGGATCGTCGACCTGGACCAGGCGCGGGAGCACGATCTCGCACTGGAGTTCGAGGGACGCGACTACGCGTTCTGCGGCGTGGAGTGTCGGTCACGGTTCGTACACGAGCCGACGCAGTACGCGACCGCCGGGCGCGCCCAGCCCTAGCGCGCGGAGAAGAGGGAGGAAGACATGGCCACGCAGATCAAGGACACGCTCATCGAGACGTTCAAGCTGGACCGCGAGAACGTCGACAAGATCATCGCGAAGATCGAAGGGCTCATCCACGAAGGCAATGTGCGCCGCGTCATCGTGAAGGACGCGCACGGGACCACGATCATCGAGGTGCCGCTCACGGTCGGGCTCGTGGGCGTCGCGCTCATCCCGGTCTGGGCCGCGATCGGTGCGATCGCAGCGCTGGCCGCGGACTTCACGCTTCAGGTCGAACGCAAGACAGACGAGCCGCTCTAGCGGGCGTAGCGCGGCGCCGCGACCGCCGCGTAGATGCGCTGACGCTCGCTCCGCTCGATGAAGAGCCTCGCTCGGCAGCGCGGGCAGCGCGGCTGCCCGTGGGCGTCCCATGCCGGACGCGGTCCCTCGGTCGCCTCGTACGCGGCACGGATGTCGGCGTTCGTCGGTCTCCGCTGCACCCGCACCCGCACGTCGGCGCATCCGTGGCCGCACGACAGGCAGGTCAGCTCGATGGTCATGACCCGAAGGGCGCGGATCGTCGTGCTCATGTAGCCTGATCCGCCGGTCGGGGACTCGCGCGCATGCCGAGGTCGGCGGCGAGCGCGACAAGGACGGCACCGATGACCGCCGGGATCAGCACCAGCCCGTCGATCTCCGGGCCCCAGTCCTTGACGCCCGAGAAGACGGTGCTGCCGGGGAAGCTCTCGCTCGCGAAGATCGCGCCCAACGCGGCCGAGACCGCGACAATGAGCCACTCGCGCCGCAGCGACATCTTGGTCAGGTACTGGACCGCGAGACCGGCGGCGAGCGCGACGATGATGACGCCTGCGTACGCCAGGAATCCCATGATCTGACCTCCTGCTCTCCCGATGGCACGGGATCGACCCCGACGGTAGGTCGTGTGCGCCGGGTGGTCAGTCGGGCGGGCGCGCTCCGGCCCGTCACACCCTGCCTGACAGACGCCACGACGACACGGGGCCCATTGGACACCCCCGGCGTGACGTTCGCCTCACGCGACGGGGCAGGGTTCGGAGGACGCTGCAGAGGCATCGGAGGTGCCCGTATGCGCATCCTCGTCGCCACCGACTTCTCGGGCTGCGCCGACCTGGCCCGTGCGCTGGTCGGCGAGATGAGCCTGCCCGCCGCGTCGCACATCCGGCTCGTGCACGCGATCGAGCCACTCACCACGGTCGGGATCTTCGCCCCCTCGGCGATCCTCACGATCAGCGAGGCGGCGGATGAGGACGCGCGCGCACAAGTGCGCGCCTCCGTGAAGTCCCTGGAGACGCCGGACCGTGAAGTCGACGGCGTGGTCGGCTACGGGCGCGCGGCCGACGTCATCATCGATGAGAGCTGCGCCTTCAGGCCCGACCTCCTGGTGGTCGGCAGCCGAGGTCGCGGCGGGATCGCCACGACCGTGCTCGGCTCCGTCTCGGCCGAGCTCATCGACCGCGCGGCGTGTCCCGTGCTCGTCGTGCGTGACCGCTCGCTCCGGAAGATCGTTCTGGCGGAGGACGGCTCCGATAGCGCCGCATCGGGCGCCCTCGCGATCACCGACCTGCAGATCTTCTCCGGCGCGACCGTGCACGTCGTGGGCGTCGTCGACGTCCCATTCCCAACGGTCTTCGCCGACCCTTCCGGGACCAACACCGCGGTCGCGGCGTTCCGCGACTACGAATCGTCGATGGCCTTGCTGCGAAAGCAGGTGAGCGCGACCGTGGAGGAGCGCGCCAAGGCCCTCGAGGCGCAGGGCCTCCGCACCACCTGGGAGCTGCGTGAGGGCGACGCCGCCTTTCAGCTCATCAAGGTCGCGGCCGAGCAACACGCTGACTGCATCGTCGTCGGCAGCCGCGGCGAGACCGGCCTGCGCAGGCTCATGCTCGGGAGCGTCGCGCGCAGCGTGCTGTTCCACGCCCCGTGCTCGGTGTTCGTCACCCACTCTCCGAAGGACGCGGCCGCACGCCCGCCGACGAACGGCGATGGCCGCTTCGCCGTGTCCGGGACGATCAAGGCGAACCCCGCAGCGAGGTGACGCGATGAAGCAGAACCTCGCGGCCCTCGAGCGCGACGTACGCGGAGCGATCATCGCTCCGCTCGCATTCCTCGCGACGCTCGCGTTCGGGTGGAGCAGCCCCGCGGGCATCGCCGCACTGGCGCTCGCGGTCTTCATGTTCGTCACCGCATGGGCCGGCTACTGCCCGGCCTACGACCTGCTCCAGATCCATCGGTCCGGGGTCCACCGCGACGTAGCGTGACGCGCGCGCCCATGTCCGTCAGGATGTGAGCGTGTTCGTCAGCTCGGTGCCACTCGCGGAGATCGTCCTCCGCACCGTGGTCGTGTACGTGGCCGTGTTCGCGCTGCTGCGTCTGGCGGGCAAACGCGAGCTCGGGCAGATGAGCGTGAGCGACCTCGTGGTGATCCTGGTCATCGCCAACGCCGTGCAGAACTCGCTCAACGGCGGCGACACCTCGCTCGTCGGCGGCCTCGTGGCCGCCGCGACGCTTGTGGCGATGAACATCCTCTTCGATCGCGTCGGCCGCCGAGTGCCGTTCCTCTCGCGCTTCGTGAATGACCAGCCGACCCTCCTGATGAAGGACGGGAAGCTGGTCCCGGAGAACCTCGAGCGCGAGGACATCTCCCGGGAGGACATCGAGATGGTCGCGCGAGAGCACGGCATCGCGGCTCTCGACGGGGTCAGCACCGCGATCCTGGAGGTGGACGGCTCGATCAGCGTGATCCCAACGGAAGGCCGCACCATCCACCGAGCGCGCCGCATCCGCCAGTTCCGCCAGCGCCCCTAGACCCGCTCCTGTCCGACATTACCTGACGGTCGGACCCTCCTCCTAGGGCCGTTCGGCCGTGGGCGCGCGGGTGCCCCGGAGGCATGGTGTGGCCGTGACGACGGCACGGTTCCCGGGCATCCCGGTGGTCGCCGACGGCTCGGAGGCGTATCCGATCACACCCTCGACGACGATGGCCGCGCTCTATCAGGCCGCGGTCGACGTCACACGCGCACTGGCGCCCCAAAGCGAGACAGAGGCGGCGGAGGTGGTCGTATGAACGCGACGACGGCACGAACGGTCGGCGAGGCGATGACGCGCGGTCTGGTGACCGTTCATGCGAAGGCGTGCCTGCAGGAGGCTGTACAGCTTATGGATGCGCACCGCGTGCACGGGCTCGTGGTCGTCGATTCGACGGGTGCCGTCGTCGGCGTCCTGAGCCAGACGGATCTGCTGCGCGCTCGCGTCGTCGAGCACCTCTGGACGAGCCTGCGCGGACTCGCGGTGCGACACGTGATGACCGCGCCCGCGATCACGATCGCCCTCCACGCCAGCCTGGACGACGCGGCGGAGATCATGGAGCAGCGACGCGTCCACCGTCTGGTCGTGGTCGGGTCCGACGGCATCTCACCGGTCGGCGTGCTCTCCGTCACGGACCTCGTGCACGTGATGGCCGGCGCCGAGATGGGCACATGACCGTCACGCACCTGCTGGATGTTCGCGCGTAGGTTGACGGTCTCAACACGCGGTGGTCCGCGCTAGGCGACGAACACGCCCGACGGCGAGCTGCCCGCCGACCCCGAATTCATCGCGGACCGCTGCGTCGGCTTATGTCGTGCGTGAGCGCGTGCCCGGACACCGCGACACTAGCGGTCGCGCTGCCGGAGTCGCGCATCGCCGAGCGCATCGATGCCTTCGCGACGGCCGAGCAGGTGCCGCCGCGGGCGCGCGAGACCGCGTCGTCCGGCATCTTCGACGCGCTACGAGCGCGACATGCGCTTCTTCCGCACGATCCCGATCACGGCAAGGATCAAGGCGGCCGTCGCGTCGCCGGTTATCTCTGCGTCACGGATTCGGCGGCCAGCCCCGCGACCCTGACGGCGACGCTGATCGCACTGTTCGTCGGTGCGGTCATGGCCCTGCCGTCGCTCGCGTGGCTCTACCTGCGCTCTCAACGGGTCGGTCGTGCGGTCACGACCGAAGGGCACTCCTCGCGCAGGAGCGGGTAGCCCGGGTTCGGCTCGCGCGCTCAGCGCTGTCGCGGCTCCCGCGACGAAAGCGTCTCGTGGATCGCCTGCGCGGCACGCTTGCCCGCGCCCGCCGCCAGGATCACGGTCGCCGCGCCGGTGACCGCGTCACCACCAGCGAACACGAATGGCTTGGAGGTCAGACCGGTGCTCTCGTCCGCGACGAGGCAGCCCCTGTTGTTCGTGAGCAGACCGGAGGTCGCCCGGGTCAGCAAGGGGTTGGGGGTCGTCCCGATCGCGAGCACGACGGTGTCGACCGGGATCACGCGCTCCGCACCGGGGATCGGGATCGGGCGGGCCCGCCCCGACGCGTCGGGTTCGCCCAGCGTCATCTCCTGGCAGCGCAGCCCGGTGACCCACCCCTCGTCGTTGCCGACGACCTCGAGCGGGCTGGTGAGCCACTGGAAGGTCACACCCTCCTCGATCGCGTGGTGGTACTCCTCGACCCGCGCGCTCATCTCGGCCTCGCTGCGCCGGTAGACGATCATGGCCTCCTCGGCGCCCATGCGGAGCGCCGTGCGTGCGGCATCCATCGCGGTGTTGCCCGCGCCGATGACCGCCACCCGCTTGCCCACGTTGGCCGGCGTGTCGCTCTCGGGGAAGTCGTAGGCACGCATGAGGTTGACGCGCGTGAGGAACTCGTTCGCGGACATCACGCCGCTCAGGTTCTCGCCGGGGATGCCCAGGAACTGCGGGAGACCTGCGCCGGTGCCGATGAACGCGACGGTGTACCCCAGCCGGCCGAAGAGCTCGTCCAGCGTGAGTGTCTTGCCGATGATGACGTTGCAGACGATCTCCACACCCATCGCCTTCAGCACCCCGATCTCCCAGTCGAGGATCGCCTTGGGCAAGCGGAACTCCGGGATGCCGTAGCGGAGCACGCCGCCGGGCGCGTGGAGCGCCTCGTAGATCGTGACCGGGTAGCCGAGCCGGGCGAGCTCGCCGGCGCAGACGAGGCCCGAGGGACCCGAGCCGATGACCGCGACCTTTTCTTGTCGCGTGATCTTCGCGCTGACGGCGAGGGCCTGCTGGCGCTCCCAGTCGGCGACGAAGCGCTCGAGATGGCCGATGGCCACCGGCTTGAAGCGGGTGCCGAGGCTGCACTGCGCCTCGCACTGCGACTCCTGCGGGCAGACGCGTCCGCAGATCGCGGGTAGCGGGTTGGCGGTCCGGAGGATCGTCGCCGCACCGGCCATGTCGGCGTTCGCTACGGCGTGGATGAAGTCGCGGATCGGGATCTGTACCGGGCAACCGTTCACGCACACCGGGTCCTGACAACGCAGGCAGCGCTCGGCCTCGAAGGCGGCGTGGAAGACCGTGTAGCCCTCGTTGACCTCGCGGAAGTCATGCGCGCGCACCACGGCCTCGCGCGTCGGCATCGGAGTCTTCTCCGCGCGCTTCACTGGCATCAGCGCACCGCCGCCGTCGTCGTCGCGCAGGCGAGCCGCTCGGCCGCGAGCTTCTCCTGCGGCGCGTACTGCTTGCTGCGGCGCATCGCGACCGCGAAGTCCACCTGGTGGGCATCGAAGACCGGCCCGTCGACGCAGGCGAAAAGCGTCTCCCCGCCGACGCTGACGCGACAGCCCCCGCACATGCCGGTGCCGTCGATCATCAGCGGGTCCATTGACACGAGCGTCTTCACGTTCGCCGCGCGGGTCGTCTCGGCGACTGCGCGCATCATCACCATCGGCCCGATCGCGATCACGGTGTCCGGCCGTCCGGGGCCCTCCCCGGCGATGAGCTGCGCGAGGCGCTGGGTCACGAAGCCCTTGAAGCCGGCCGAGCCGTCGTCGGTGCACACCTCGACGTTCGTGCAGATCGCGCGCAGCTCGTCGGTGAAGATGAGCAGGTCCTTGTTCCGCGCCCCGACGATCGCGGTCGTCGTATCGCCGCGCGCTGAGAGCTCCTTCATGAGGCAGAGCAGCGCGGCCGAGCCGAAGCCGCCACCGACGGCGCAGACGTGGCCACCGGGCGCGATGTCGACGGGCGTGCCGAGGGGGCCGACGACATCGAGGATCTCGTCACCCGCCTCCAGGGCGCAGATCCGCGTGGTCGTCGCGCCGACCGCCTGCACGACGATCGTGATCGTGCCCGCGGCGCGGTCGTAGTCGGCGATCGTGACGGGGATGCGCTCGCCGCCCTCGCGCACGCGCAGCATGACGAACTGCCCCGCCTTCGCCGCCGCCGCGATGAGCGGCGCGTCGAGGCGGAAGAGCTTCGTGACCGGTGTGAGCCTCTGCGTTCCGACGATCCGTGCCATCCCGTCCCCCTACAGGTCCGGGCTCGCGTGCATCGCCTTGAGGCGCTTCCAGCGGCGGTCGGCCTCGTCCTGGATGCCCCGCACGACCTCGGAGTTCGCGGGCGTGAGGAGGTGGCGGGTCTTGCCCATCAGCTCGAGCCAGGCCGAGACCGGCTGGCGGCGGCCGCTCGCGTCGGGGTCGTACGTGATCGTGGTGTGGCCGTGCTCGACCTCGTAGAGCGGGAAGAAGCACGAATCGATCGCGGCCTGCAGGACCGGCTGCGCGGCGTCATCGGTCGTGCGCCAGTTGAGCGGGCAGAACGAGAGGATCTTTCCGTAGACGAGGCCCTCGTGCTTCGCGTACCACTGGGCCTTCGCCACCTTGCGCATCAGGTCCTCCGGATAGCCCTCGCTCGCGGTGAAGACGTACGGCAGATGGCAGGCGGCGAAGATCTGCGCGGTGTCCTTGTGGTGGTAGCGCTTTCCCGGCGCCTTCGACCCGACCTCGCTCGTGGACGTGCGGTGGCCGAACGGCGTCGAGTACGAGAGCTGCGCGCCGGTGTTCATGTAGCCCTGGTTGTCGTACTCCAGGATCATCATCTTGTGGTTGCGGTGCGCCGCGCCGAGCGCCGGACCCATGCCGATGTCCATGCCGCCGTCGCCGCTCACCATCACGAACGTGATGTCCGGCGACTCAGGCAGCTCCCCCCGTCGAACGCGCTCGTGGTACATCTCGACCAGACCGGACAGCGTCGCCGCCCCGTTCTGGAAGAGGTTGTGGACGTAGTTCACGCGGTGAGCGGTCGTCGGGTAGCCGGTCGTCACCACCATCGCGCAACCGGTCTGGAACAACATGACGACGTCGCCCTCGAGCACGCGGTTGACCTGGTGCAGGGTCGGGAAGATGCCGCAGCCGGGGCACGCGCCGTGGCCGGGCGCGATACGGCTCGGCACCTCGGTCATCTTCCAGAGCGGCTCGAGCTCGACCGCCAGGCGGCCGGTCGCCTCGTCGCGGGTCACGTGGGCCATCCCGCGCGAGAGTTCGGCGGCTGGGATCGGCGGCAGCCCGGGGCGCGGCGCGCGGTCGGGCTGGCCGGGTGTGGCGCCGTGGTAGGCGAACGGTTCGGCGACGTGACCGGATCTCGCCGCCGCCGCCGCCTGCTCGAAGAAGCGCGCGGCGTCGGCGGCGTAGAAGTCCTTGCCGCCGAGCCCGTACACGCGCGAGAGAACGAGGGTGCGATTCTCCGCGTCCTGCTGGATCGCGGCGCGGACCTCGAGCGAGAGGTTGCCGCCGCCCGCGCCGTATGAGTCGGCGCGATCCCCGATCGTCGCGGCCCTGACACGGCGGAGTGCCTCTCGGAACTCCTCCGCCGGGAACGGGCGCAGCACGTTCGGTGAGAGCACGCCGACGCGCTCGCCCTTGCCGCGAAGCTCGTCAGCGGTCTCCTTGGCGGTCTCCGCCGCGGAGTTGATGAGCACGAGGGCGGCCTCGGCGTCCGCCATCTGGTACGCATCGAGCACCGGATAGCGCCGGCCGGTAAGCTCCTCGATCTCGGCGAGGACCTCCGGGATGACGCGCCGCGCCGCCTCCATCGCCTGCGAGAGCTGGACCTTGTTGTTGATGAGGTCCGGGTCGTTCATGTACGGCCCGAACGTCGTCGGGTGGTCGAGGTCGAGCGGCGACGGGTACTTCGGCCGTTCGCCGAGGAAGGCGCGGACCGCCTCCGGGTCGTCGAACACGCGCAGCCGGCGCTTCTGATGGCTGGTGACGAAGCCGTCGTACGCGACGATCACCGGAAGCCGCACATCCGGGTGCTCGCCGATCTTCACGGCGGCGAAGTTCAGGTCGTACACCGCCTGGGGATCGCGCGCGCACAGCATCACCCAACCGGTGTTGAGCGCGTAATAGATGTCGGAGTGATCGCCGCGGATGTCGAGCGGTCCGGAGACCGCGCGTGCGGCGATGTTCAGCACCATCGGCACGCGCGTGCCGGCCTGCACGGGCAGCTGCTCGAGCGCGTAGAGCAGGCCCTGCGAGCTCGTCGCATTGAGCACGCGCCCGCCGCCGAGCGCGGCGCCGTAGCAGATCCCGGCGGCACCGTGCTCGCCATCGCCCGCGATCATCACGATCTCGTGCTCGCCGTCGGCCTGCATCTTGGAGAGGTTCTCGGCGACCTCCGTCGACGGCGTGATCGGGAAGTACCCCATGACGTGGAAGCCGACGTCGCGCGCGGCGAGCGCCGCGGCCTCGTTGCCGCTGCGGAAGTCGAGCTTCTGTCGGGCCCTCCCGGGCTCGCCCTCGTCGTCTATGCGTGGAAGAGCGATGCGAGTCTCGGTCGTCATGCTGCGAACCTCATCCGATCAGGCCCGGAAAGAGCGCCACGCGGAGCCGGTCGGCGAGTCCGACCGTCTCGGCCTCTTTGGCGAGCGCACCGGTCGGGCAGGACTCCACGCAGCGCAGGCAACCCTTGCAGTACCGGTAGTCGACGCCCTTGAGCTCCCGCTCGAACTTGCCGCCCGGTTCGCCCGCGCCCCACACCAGGCACAGGTCGGGGCAGACGAGGTCGCAGACACCGCAGTGAATGCACTTCTCATGGTCGTAGACCGGCAGCGATCCGGTGCGGGACACCGAAAGATCGTTCCAGGCGGTGTTGCCGGGGAGCGGGATGATCCCACCGAGCGGCTGCGTCAGGTAGCCCCACGCAGGCTCGGGACGCAGCGATGGGAGGCTGCCGTCCGCACGGCCGACGCCCGTGAGCTCCTCGTGCTCGCTCGCGCCACGCCGGAACGCCCGCTCGTTCGACGCGACGGCCTCCGGGTGCCGGCCGGCGAACTCCTCGGAGAGCGCCTCGAGGACGATCTCCGCGTCGATGAACGGGAAGACGCCGCACAGCGCCCCGAGCAGCACTGCGTTGGGGCGCGACCGCTCCTCCGCGGCGATCCGCTGCGCGTCGATCCGGATGACTCGCGCGGTCCGCGGCAGCACCGCGAGCGACTCGGGGACGTGGCCAGGCGGAGACGAATAGATGAACGTGCCGGCCTCCTGGAGCCCGGCGTACGTCGCGGGATTGCCAAGGAGTGCGGTATGGAACACCACGATCGCGTCGGGGTTCTCGACCGGCGCGCTCGTGCGGATCGGACGATCCGCCGGCCCGAGGCGCACGAACGAGAGGACCCGCGACCCCTTCTTCTCAGAGCCGTACGAGGAGAAATGGGCGCCGTTCAGACCCATGCGAAGGACGGCGGCAGTCGCGAGCACCTGCCCGGCGGCGTGCGCGCCCAGACCGCCGATCGACTCGAACCGGACCTCGAAGAACCGGTCCGGGTGCGGCAGCGAGACCGTCTGCTTCACTGGACGCCCCCGTAGAAACAACCCAGCAACACTGGTGTCAGCCTGCTATGGACCGCCAGCGCTGGAAGTGGCCGATCGGTCCCCAACCAATGGGCCGAACGGCCCCCCGTAGGCCAGAGCGCGTGCGGCCAAGGCGTCCGATCGCCGCAGCGTGAGCGATCGTCTGGGGCGGAGCAGCTGGCCGCGACGCGTTCCCGTGGTGGATCGTCTCGTTGAAGGTCCTGACCGGATAGCCGCCCTGACTCGACACGACCGATGTTCACTCCCTCATCCCGGCGCCATGGGTCGGACCGATGTGGGATGGGTCCCGCTTTCGGATACACGCCCGACTACATCGGCTGGATGATGGGCCGCGGCGAGGCCCGTCCGGGTGATCGACGCGCGTCTTGCGCGCGGCGAGATCGACGCTGAGGAATACCGCTCGCGGCTTGTCTCCTCACCGGATATCGGGATCCCGACCGCGGCACCGCGATCAGCTAGCGGTCGTCGAGCCCGAGCCACCCCGTGAGCAGGCGCGCGTCGCACACGATGTAGCGCGGCGGCTCCTGCGGGTCCTTGTCCACCAGCCGTCCGCATTCGAGGCAGCGCGCCAGCGCCACCTGCCGATCGCGGAGCGGGCAGAGGACCAGGCGCGTCTTCGGGGCCACCGGCTGACGATCGAGGCCGATCACAAACAGGAGCCTGCGCGTCCGGGGCGCAGCGCCAAGTGCCAAATGGCCGACGACCGGGTGGCCGAATGGCCCTCGGCCACCACGGCACCGGCGCCTACCCTTCGGTCCATGGCCATACTGGCCGCCGTGCAGCCGCACGCGGTGCTCACGCCCGCCTATCGCCTCGTGTTCCGCCTCGAGATCGCGAACCGTCCCGGGAAGTTCGCCCAGGTCGCGGCGACCGTCGGGGCGCGGGGCTGCAGCCTTGGCGCGATCGACCTGGTGGAGGCGACGCCCCAGGTGCACGTTCGCGACGTGACCGTCGACTGTCCGGACGAGGCGACCGGCCAGCAGCTCTACGAGGATCTTCGCCTGCTCGACGGCGTGAAGGTCCGTTCGATGTCGGACCGCGCCTTCCTGCTTCACCTGGGTGGCAAGATCGAGATGAAGGGCCGGGTCCAGGTGCGCACGCGCGATGACCTCTCCCTCGTCTACACGCCGGGCGTCGCGCGGATCTGCCGGGCGATCGCCGAGGACCACGAGAAGGCCTGGAAGCTCACCATCCGCCAGAACAGCGTGGCGGTGGTCACCGACGGCACCGCGGTCCTCGGCCTGGGGGACATCGGCCCCGAGGCGGCGATGCCGGTGATGGAGGGGAAGGCCCTCATCTTCGCGGAGTTCGCCGGGATCACCGCGTTCCCGCTCTGCCTCGCCACGAAGGATCCCGACGAGATCGTGCGCACCGTCACCTACGTCGCGCCCGCGTTCGGCGGCATCAACCTCGAGGACATCGCCGCCCCCTCCTGCTTCGTCGTCGAACGGAAGCTGCGCGAGACGCTGGACATCCCGGTCTTCCACGACGACCAGCACGGCACCGCGGTCGTCGTCCTCGCCGGCCTGCGCAACGCTGCCGCGGTCGTCGGGCGCCCGCTCGCGGATCTCCGCGTGGTCATCGCCGGCGCGGGTGCGGCGGGCATCGCCACGGCGCGGCTCCTCCGGGTCGCCGGCGTCCGCGAGATCGTGCTCGTCGACCGCCACGGCATCGTGAACACCACGCGGTCCGACGAGAACGCCGAGAAGCTCGCGATCGCCCGCGAGCTCGGCACGGCTCGGTCCGGCTCCCTCGAGGATGCGGTCGCGGGCGCGCACGTGTTCATCGGCCTCTCGGGTCCGCGCATCCTCTCGCTCGACGCGCTGCGCACGATGGCGCGCCCGCGCATCGTGTTCGCGCTCGCGAACCCCGATCCGGAGATCGATCCCCTCGTCGCCGCGCCGGAGGTGGATGTGCTCGCGACCGGCCGCAGCGACTACCCGAACCAGGTGAACAACTCTCTCGTGTTCCCCGGCGTGTTCCGCGGTCTCCTCGATGCGCATGCGCGCGGGGTCTCCAAGGACATCGAGCTCGCGGCCGCCGGCGCGCTTGCCGCGACCGTACCGGCGCACGTGCGCTCGGCCGAGTACATCCTCCCCTCGATGTTCGACCGGGACGTCGTCCCGACGATCGCTAAGGCCGTCGCCGCCGCGACGCGAGCGGCCGGCCTCAGCCGGAGGACCGCCCTCCCCGAGGCGTAGGCGCGCCCAGGCGCACGACGCCGCTCGCGAGCGCGACGCCGGTCAGGATCAGGGCGAGGCCGGCGAGCAGGCCCGCGCCCACCGGCTCGCCGAGGAAGACGCTCCCGAAGAGCACGCCGAACGGCGGGATGAGCAGGGTGACGGTGATCGCGCCCGTCGGTCCGATGCGCATCAGCAGGCGGAAGTAGATGAGGTAGCCGAGCGCCGTCCCCAGGAGGGCGAGCGCGAGGACCGATCCGATCACCTCCGGCCTCGTCGCGGCGCTCGTGCGCGTCGCGAGCGCGATGGGCATGAGGATGAGCGACGAGGCGATCAGCTGGTTCGTGCTCACCTCGATCGCGCGCAGGTCCCGGAAGGTCCGGCTCGTGTACACCGCGGCGACGGCGTAGGAGAACGCGCCCACCAGGCAGAGGCCGATGCCGAGCGGGACGCCGGGTCCGAGCTCGATGGTCCCGACGCCCACGAGCACCACCACCCCGCCGAAGCCGACGATCGTGCCGAGCGTCTGCGCGAGGCTCGGCCGCTTCCGGTGCCAGATCGCGCTCACGATCACCGTGAAGAACGGTGAGGTCGCGTTGAGGATCGCGCCGAGCCCCGCGGTGATGTAGAGCTCGGCCGTCGCGATCGTCACGAAGGGGATGGCGTTGTTCAAAGTGCCCTGCACCAGGAACTGGCGCCAGCGCCGGGGCTTCAGCACCCGGTCACGCCGGGCGGCGCTCAGCACGAGGAGCGCGGCGGCGGCGATGACCACGCGGGTATCCATGAGCGGCACCGGGCCGAGCGCGGGCGCTCCGATGCGGATGAACAGGAAGCTCGCGCCCCAGATGGCACCGAGCGCGACGAGCAGCAGCAGGTCGAGAGGCGACATGGATATCGGCCATCATGGGCGCTGTGCTGATCCATCGCCACGACGCGCCGCTGGACGATGCGGAGTGGCGCGCCTTTCTGAGCACGCATGATTTCGGCGAGCTCATCGCACCGGGCGCCGGCCGCGACCTGCCGGTCGTCGTGCCCACGCACTTCCTGTGGGATGGCGGCGCCGAGGTCGTGCTGCACCTCGCGAAGCCGAATCCGATGTGGGCGGCGCTGGCCGAGCGGCCGCGCGCGCTCCTGTCGGTCTTCGGCGCGTACACGTTCATCCCCGGGCACTGGAACCAGGACGAGTACGGCGTGCCGACCTCGTACTACGCCGCGGTGCAGCTTGCGTGCGACGCCGAGGTCATCGACGACTCTGGCCGGGTCGCGGCGATCCTCGAGCGCCAGCTCGCGCACTTCCAGCCGGAGGGCAGGCACGCGCCCGTCGAGTCCGGCGAGGGCCGCTACGGGACGCTGCTGCCGAACATCCGTGGGATCCGCCTCGCGGTGACAGAGGTGCGGGCGAAGCTGAAGTTCGGATCGAACCGCAGCGTCGAGCACCGCGAGGTCATCGCCACGATGCTTGCGGAGCGTGGCGCCCCGCTCGACCTCGAGGCGCGGGATCACGTGTTGGACCGCATCAGACGGGGACGGCGGTGATCCTGCTCCTCATCGAGCGATGATCGATCCGCGCTTCGTTGCCGGCGTCGCCGTGCTCGCGCTCCTCACGATCTCGCCCGGCGCGGACATGGCCCTCGTGGCGAGGGTCACGCTCGACCGCGGCCGGCGCGCCGCCTTCTGGGCGTCGGTCGGGATCTGCAGCGGCACGCTCGTGCACGCCACCGCATCGGCGCTCGGGCTCTCGGTCATTCTCGCGACGTCGGCCGAGGCGTTCACCGCGGTGAAGCTCGCCGGCGCGGCGTACCTCGCGTATCTCGGCGTCCGCTCGTTGCGTGCGTCATTCCGCCACGACGTGTCCGCAGCGGCCGCGGCGCCACGGCGCGGGGCCACGCCCTACCTGCAGGGTCTCCTCACCAACATCCTCAACCCAAAGGTCGCGGTGTTCTACCTCACGTTCCTTCCGCAGTTCATCGATCCGTCAGGGAACGTCCTCGCGCAGAGCCTGGCCTTCGCGCTCGCGCACAGCGCCATGGGCATCGCGTGGCTCTCGGCGTACGCCTACGTGCTGGCGCGTCTCTCCGCGTTCTTCGCCCGCAGCGGCGTGCGCCGCTGGCTCGAGCGCGTCACCGGCGCGGTGCTCGTCGGCCTCGGCGTGCGCCTCGCGTTCGAGCGGCGCTAGCGTTCGCGGCGCGTCGGCCCCCAACGCCCCGACCGGTAGCCTCGCCACGCATCACCAGTAGGTCGCGCAGCTCGAGCAACCGCGTCTTCAGCCATGCACGCTCGCTGCCCGCGACGCGCGCCAGCGAGGCGGCGAGCACAGCGAGCTCGTCGGTCTCGAGCTCGAGCATGACGTCGCTCGCCGGATAGCCGGCTGCGACGAGCAGCGCCGCCGCCGGAAGCCCGAGCGCGGTTGCGAGACGAGCGAAGACCGAGGCGCGTGGCTGCTCGATGCGACCCGCCTCGAGCTCGGAGATCGCGCTGCGCGATACGCCGACGCGCTCCGCCAGCTGCGATTGCGTGAGGCGGAGCCGCGCACGCTGTTCGCGCACAAGGTGCCCAAGGCTCGCGGCGTCGGCCGCGCGACCGACCATACGCCGCGAGCCTAGCGGAGATGTCGCCTTGGGGCGACAGCGTGACAGTATACTGTCATCCGAAATGCCGGACGAACTTGCATACACCGCCGCGGTCGTGCTCTGGCTCATCGGCGTGATCGCGATCGTCGTGCGCAAGCTCACGACGTCGTAGCGCGATGCTCGAATCGATCCAGGCCGTGCTCGCCATCGTGCTCATCGACCTGGCGCTGTCCGGGGACAACGCGCTGGTCATAGGTATGGCCGCCCGGAGCCTACCGCCGGAACAGCGTCGCAGGGCTATCGTCCTCGGCGGACTCGGTGCGGTCGTGCTTCGCATCGCCGCCGCCGCCGCCGTGACCCTGCTGCTCGCGATCCCGTATCTGCAGCTCACCGCCGCTCTGGTCCTGCTCGTGATCGCGTATCGCCTCGTCCACCCCAGCGACTCGCATGGCAGCCGGATGGTGCGGGCAGCGGCCGGACTTCGTGCCGCGATCGTCACGATCCTGCTCGCTGACGCCGCGATGAGCCTCGAGAACATCCTCGGCGTCGGTGCGGCCGCACACGGGAGCGTCGCGCTCCTGGCGTTCGGGCTTGCGCTCTCGATCCCGATCGTGCTGTTCGGCAGCACGCTGGTCGTGCGCCTTCTGGGGCGTTACCCGCGCGCGATCTGGCTGGGCGCCCTCGCGCTCATTTGGACGTCGGCCGAGATGATCCTCGACGAACCCGCCTTCACGCTGCGCGACGCCATGCCCTGGTCGGCCGAGCTGGTCCTACCAGCGGCGCTTCTGGGCATCGTGGCCGGTGCGCGCGGTGCCGTGCGGTCCCGGAGACCGTCCGCGTAGACTCTTGCCGCGCTCCGAATACTCGGGGCCAGAAAGGAACCGAGCTTCGTGAGCTTCCAGGACAAGACCCTCACCTGTCGCGACTGTGGCCAGGAATTCATCTGGACCGCCGGCGAGCAAGAGTTCTACGCGTCACGCGGACTGCAGAATCCCCCGAGCCGCTGCCCCGCGGACCGGGCCGCGCGTCGCGCGAGCCAGGGTGCCGGCGGCGGTGGCGGGCCGCGCGAGATGTTCAGCGCGACCTGCAGCAATTGCGGCAAGGAAGCGCGCGTGCCGTTCCAGCCGCGTGGCGATAAGCCGGTGTACTGCAGCTCCTGCTTCGAGCAGATGCGGGGCGAGCGCCGCTAGAGGCTAGTAGCCACCGTAGTTGTCGACGTCCGGGTTCCCTGAGGGGAGCGGGCTCGACACCGGGGCCGCTTTCGGCGCGGTCGTCGCGGCCCCGCCGCCTGCCGGCGCGTTGCCGCCGCCATACGGCGAAGGTGCGCTACCGCCACCGCCCCCGCAGGCGGACAGGGTCCCGGCGAGCAGCAGGACGGCGATGATCGTGCGCACGCTCCACATACGCAGGGGCGGTCGCCGCGGATGCGTTGGCCCGAGCGTGCATCGCCCGAACGCATACTGGCGGAGTGATCCCACGCGCGCCCTTCGGACGGACCGGACACCAGAGCCGGCGGACACTCTTCGGCGCGGCGGCCCTTTCGCGGGTCAGCCAGGCCGAAGCCGACAGCGCGCTCGAGCTGCTGCTTCGCCACGACATCGACCACCTCGACACCGCGGCGTCGTACGGCGACGCCGAGCTCCGCATCGCGCCGTGGCTGTCTCGCCTCGGGCGCGACCGGTTCTTCGTCGCGACGAAGACCGGAAGGCGCACCTACGCCGAGGCGCGGGACGAGATCCGCCGTTCGCTCGAGCGACTCGGCACCGACCACGTCGATCTCATCCAGCTCCACAACCTCGTCGCCCAGGACGAGTGGGAGACCGCCTTCGCGAAGGACGGCGCCCTGCGGGCCGCGGTCGAGGCCCGTGACGCGGGCCTGGCGCGCTTCATCGGCGTCACCGGCCATGGCGTCATGGCGCCGCGTCAGCATCTCCGCAGTCTCGAGCGCTTCCCGTTCGACAGCGTCCTCTTCCCGTACAACGTCACCCAGCTGCGCGGTCAGTACGCGCTCGACGCCGAGGCGCTCATCGCGCTGTGCGAGTCGCGGGGCGTCGCGGTCCAGACGATCAAGGCGATCACGCTCGGCCCCTGGCACGGCGAGCGCCCGCCCACGCCGACGACGTGGTACGAGCCGCTCACCGAGCAGGTCGACATCGATCTCGCGGTGCGCTGGGTCCTCTCGCGTCCCGGACTCTTCCTGAATACCGTCGGCGACCTCGGCCTCCTGCCGAAGGTGCTCGATGCCGCTTCCCGCGGCGGCCCGCGTCCGAGCGACGAAGAGATGACCTCCCTCGTCGAGCGGCGCGTGATGACGCCCTTCTTCGTCTAGCGAGTGTCCTCGCTCCTCCCGCGCACCATCCGCGCGCGCTTCCTTGGGGCGTCGGTGCTCTCGATCGTCGCCGCGCTCGCGGCCATCGGCCTGGCGGTCCCGACGATCGCTCGGGATCACGAGATCGACGTGCTCGGCGTGCGGCTTGCCGCAGACGCGAACATCGCCGGCGATCTCTCGCGAGACCTCTTCCGCGGCAGCGACGCCGACGCGCTCGATCGCCTCGCGCATCGCATCGCCGCGGACGCGCAGATCCGGGTGACGTTCATCGCGACGGACGGCACGGTGCTTGGGGAGTCCGACGAGGATCGGCGCGTGATGGAGAACCACGCCACGCGGCCCGAGGTCGTTCCGGCGCTGGCCGGGCGCGAGGGCCGTGCGGTCCGGCAGTCGGCGACGCTGGGCCGGGACCTGCTCTACGTGGCCGAGCCGGTGCGTGACGGCGACCGTGTGGTCGGCGTCTCGCGCGTCGCGCTGCCGCTGGTCGCGGTCGACGCGCTCGCAGGGCGCCTTGGGACGTCGCTACTGTTCGGTGCGTTCGCGGCCGCGCTCGTCGCGCTCATCCTGTCGTTCGTCATCACGCGGGCGATCACACGCCCGATCGAACGCATGGCCGCGGCGGCCGAGGGCGAGGGCGGCGCCGCGCTCGGTGAGATCCGCGGTCCGGAGGAGGTGCAGCGGCTCGCGGCCGCGCTGCGGCGGGCGGCGGCCGCGGTACGCGACGAACGACAGGCGGCGCAGGCCGAGCACGATCACCTCGCCACGCTCATCGACGAGCTCGCCGACGCGATCTTCATCGCCGATCGGGACGGCCGCGTCCTTCTGGCCAATGCCGCGGCACGCCGCGACACCGGCGGCGACGCGGTCGGGCGGCGACTGGTGGAGGTCATCCGTGAGCACGAGGCCCTCGAGGCCATCGCCGGCGCGCGCGACGGCCAGGAGCGCGTCGCGGTCATCGAGCGCAGCGATCCGCGGCGCTTCCAGCGTGTCGTGGCGCGTCCGCTCGAGAGCGGCGAGCTCTTGATCGTGATCCAGGACCTCACGACGTTGCGGCGCCTCGAGACGATGCGTTCGGACTTCGTGGCCAACGTCTCGCACGAGCTGCGACGGCCGATCACCTCGCTCAAGGCGATGGCCGAGACGCTCGAGGAAGGGGCGCTGGACGATCCAGCCGCGGCGCGCGACTTCGTGGCGCGCATGCATCGGGAGATCGACGGACTCGCTCAGCTGGTGAACGAGCTCCTCGCGCTCACGCGCATCGAGTCCGGCGCGGAGCCTCTCGCACTCGAGCGGCGCGCACCCACGGAGCTCCTGGCGGAGACGGCCCGGCGCATGGGGCCGCTCGCGGCGCGCGCGGGCGTCGCACTGCTCGTCGAGCCGACGAGCGCGAGCGACGTGCGCGCGGATGCCGACCGTATCGGGCAGGTGCTCGCGAATCTCGTGCACAACGCCGTGAAGTTCACACCGCCCGCAGGCACGGTGCGGTTGAGCGCGACCGATGAAGCGGATGGCCGCGTCTCCTTCAGCGTGAGCGACACCGGTGTCGGGATCGAGGCCGCGGATCTCGGCCGGGTCTTCGAGCGCTTCTACAAGGCGGACCGCGCGCGGTCGACCGAGGGCACCGGGCTCGGCCTCGCGATCGCAAAACACATCGTGCAGGCGCACGGCGGCCGCATCGAGGCCACGAGCGCCGGGCCGGGCAGGGGCGCGACCTTCCGCTTCACGCTGCCCCACGCCTGAGGCGTCGTCAGCGCTCGACTAACCTCATCCCGTGACCCGGCTCCTCATCGTCGATGACGACGTGAACCTCAGGCACACGCTGAGCTACGCGTTCCGCCTGGAGGGCTTCGAAGTCCTGACCGCGGCCGATGGGGACCAGGCGCTCGCCACCTTCCGGACGTCGCACCCTGACCTCGTGATCCTCGACGTCATGCTCCCAGGCCGCGACGGGTTCGAGGTCGCGCGTGCGCTCCGCCGCGAGAGCGACGTGCCCGTCATCATGCTCACCGCCCGTGACAGCGAGCTCGATAAGGTGGTCGGGCTCGAGATCGGCGCGGACGACTATCTTGCGAAGCCGTTCTCGACGCGCGAGCTCATCGCGCGCGTCCGCGCGATGCTCCGTCGCACGCGGCGGGTCGAGCCGGCGCGTGCTGACGCCCGGCTCGAGATCGAGGAGCTCGTTCTGGACGGCGGACGGCATCGGGTGACGCTGCGCGCGGACGAGATCGAGCTGAAGCCGAAGGAGTTCGATCTGCTGGCCTTCTTCATGGCCCACGCCGGGCAGGCCTTCGGGCGGGAGCAGCTGCTCGCGTCCGTCTGGGGGTACGACTTCGCTGGCGATTCGCGGACCGTTGACACGCACGTGAAGACGCTGCGCGAGAAGCTCGGTGACAGCGCCGAGCGCCCGCGGTGGATCGAGACCGTGCGCGGTGTCGGCTACCGCTTCCGGGAGAAGCCCGCGTCCTAGACGCGATCCCGCAGCGTTCACGGTCCGTTCACACAGCTCTCACCCGCGCATCACCCCGGCTCACCACGCTGTCACTGCGGGCGACGACGATGGAGGCGCACACAAGTGGGTGAAAGGGAGTCCCGATGAAGACGCATTCGTTCCTCGCGCCCCTCATCGCCTTCGCAGTCCTCATCGCCGCGTGTGGCGGCGCAAGCGTGAGCCCGACCGCGGCCCCGGCGACCGGCAGCGCGGCCGCGACCGCCGATCCCTGCGGTATCCCGGTGAAGACGAAGTGCGCGACCGAGGCCCAGAACCTCACCGGCGCGGGCGCGACGTTCCCGGGCGCGATCTACGCGAAGTGGGTCGATCAGTACAACCAGCTCACCGGGGTCCAGATCAACTATCAGGCCGTGGGCTCGGGCGGCGGGATCAAGGCGTTCACCGACAAGACCGCGGACTTCGGCGCGTCGGATGTCCCGTTGACCGACGACCAGATCAAGGCGGTGAACGGTGGCCTCTACCTGGTCCCGATGGTCATGGGAGCGGTCGTCCCGACCTACAACATCCCGAACGTGACCGCGGCGCTGAAATTCACACCCGACGCGCTCGCGGGGATCTTCCTTGGCACCGTCACGAAGTGGAACGACCCGAAGATCGCCGCTGAGAACGCGGGCGTCACGCTCCCGGACTCCGCGATCACGACGGTGCACCGCTCGGATGGCTCCGGCACGACCGGCGTGTTCACCGACTACCTCTCGAAGATCAGCCCCGACTGGAAGACGAAGGTCGGCTCGGCCACGTCGGTCAACTGGCCGGGTGGCGTCGGTGCCTCCGGCAACGCCGGCGTCGCTGGCGCGGTGAAGCAGACGCCCGGTTCGATCGGATACGTCGAGCTCATCTACGCGATACAGAACAAGCTCGCCTACGGTGCCGTGAAGAACGCGTCGGGCAAGTACGTCGAGGCGTCGCTGGATTCGACGAGCAAGGCCGCGGACGGCTTCGCGATGCCGGACCTCGGCAAGCTCACCGGCGAACAGACGAAGATCTCGATCACGAACTCAGCCAACGCGGATGCCTGGCCGATCTCCACCTTCACCTTCCTCCTCGTGGCGAAGGACTTCGCCGACAGGGGCAAGGCCCTTGCGATCCTCCGCTTCGCCTGGTGGGGCACGCACGAGGGCCAGACCTTCACCAAGGATCTCGGCTATGCGCCGCTTCCCACGAACGTCGTGAAGACCGCTGAGGATGTCCTCCGATCGGTCACCAGCGGCGGCGCGAAGGTCCTGCAGCAGTGACCGAGTGACGGCGAGATTCGACCGCGGCTTCGCGGCCGGCGTGACGGCACTGGCGATGCTGGTGCCGCTCACGCTGGCCGGTATCGCGATCCTCATCGTGGTCGACTCGTGGCCATCCCTCCAGACCTTCGGCCTCTCGTACTTCACGACCACGGTGTGGGACCCCGTCCACCTCGTGTTCGGCGCAGCCGCCTACGTGTACGGCACGCTCGTGACGACGGTGGTGGCGGTCGTGCTCGCGGCGCCCATCGCGATCGGTTCGTCCATCTTCCTCACGGAATTCGCGCCACGTCGGGTGCGCGCTCCGATCGCGTTCCTCATCGAGCTGCTGGCGTACATCCCGAGCATCGTGTACGGCCTCTGGGCGATCTTCGTGATGGTCCCGATCATGCGGAACACGGTCGAACCCGCCCTCCACAGCGCCTTCGGACGTCTTCCGTTGTTCGGCCAGCTCTTCGCGGGCGTCCCGGTCGGCCTCGACCTGCTCTCGGGCGGTGTGGTGCTCGCGATCATGATCCTGCCGATCCTCACCGCAGTGTCGCGCGAGATCCTGCTCGCCGTCCCGCCGACGCAGCGTGAGGCGATGATCGGCCTTGGGGCGACGCGCTGGGAGGCGGTCAGCCGCGCGGTGCTGCCCTACGCCCGACCGGGGATCATCGGAGGGATCGTGCTCGGCGTCGGCCGTGCCTTCGGCGAGACGATGGCCGTGACGATGGTGGTCGGCAACTCATCGCGCGACATCACCGGCTCGCTGTTCGTGCCCGGCTACACGATGGCGTCGGCCATCGCGAACCAGTTCGTCGAGGCCGACACCCCGCTCTACTTCAGCGCCATCGTCGAGGTCGCACTGTCGCTCCTCCTCGTCGCGATCGTCGTGAACTCCATCGCGCGCTACCTCATCCGCCGCGCGGTGACCGACCGGCCCGCCGGCGCGGTGGTGTGAACGTGGCAACGAGCGCGATCGCCGTCGCGACCGTCCCCGCTCGCCATCGTGTCACCGCTCGGCGGCGTGCCACGGAGCGCGTAATGATCGGGCTCCTCGGGGTCGCCACGCTCGTGAGCGTCGCGATCCTGCTCATCATCCTCGGCTACGTCGTCGTGCAGGGACTGCCGGCGATCGACCTCGCGTTCTTCACGCAGCGTCCGAAGCCGGTGGGCGAGGTCGGCGGTGGCATCCAGCCGGCGCTCGTCGGCACGCTCGTCCTCGCGGCCGTCTCCGGCGCGATCGCGATCCCGATCGGGATCGCCGCGGCGATCTTCGTCGTGGAATATCGCTCGGGTCGTTTCGCCGCGCCGGTCCGCTTCGCGGCGGAGCTCATCGCCGGGCTTCCGTCGATCGTCATCGGCGTATTCGTCTGGGCTTTCCTGGTCCGCGGCGCGATCGGCCACTTCGCCGCGGTCGCGGGGGCCGTCGCGCTCGCCGTGATCATGGTCCCCATCGTCGCCCGCACGGTCGAGGAGGTGCTGCGCCTCGTCCCGGGATCGCTCCGCGAGGCCGCCCTCGCGCTCGGCGCTCCGAAATGGAAGGTGATCATGCGCGTCGTGCTCCCGACCGCACGGGCCGGGGTCATCACCGCGTCGGTGCTGGCCCTCGCGCGCTCCGCCGGGGAGACCGCCCCGCTCCTGCTCACGGCACTGGGCAACGACTTCTTCAGCCTCGACCTGCTGCGGCCGATCGGCGCGCTGCCGCTGCAGATCTACCGCTACGCGCTGTCGCCATACGACGACTGGCACCTCAAGGCCTGGGGCGCGTCACTCGTGCTCGTTCTGGTGATCGGCGCGATCGGCGCCGCCCTGCGGATCGTCGCGCGCGAGCGAGTGCGCTGAGGACGCGCGAGGGAACGATGTCGATCACCACCCGTGACCCGAGGTCGAACGAGGCGGTCCCGCAGATGGCGGCACCAGGGGCCGACACGGCCCCGGCGGGGGCCGTGCGCGGCACGCTCGTGCGCGTCGAGCACCTCGACGCGTGGTACGGGACGCACCACGCGATCAGCGGCGTGACGTTCGACCTGTCGCCGGCCACGGTGACGGCGATCATCGGTCCGTCGGGCTGCGGCAAGTCCACGCTCGTGCGCTGCTTCAATCGCATGCACGAGGTCACGCCGGGGGCCTACGCGCGCGGCGGCGTCTTCATCGGCGATACCGACATCTACTCGCCGTATGCCGATCCGGTCGCCGTGCGAAGCATGGTCGGCATGGTGTTCCAGAAACCGAACCCGTTCCCGATGATGTCGCTGTACGACAACGTCGCGGCCGGCCCGCGCCTACGTGGCTGGAAGCTGTCGCGGCGCGAGACGGACGATCTGGTCGAGCGCAACCTGCGCCGCGCCGCGCTGTGGGACGAGGTGAAGGACAAGCTCCATCGTTCGGGCGGGGCGCTCTCCGGCGGCCAGCAGCAGCGCCTCTGCATCGCGCGCGCGTTGGCGACGGACCCCAGCGTGATCCTCATGGACGAGCCGTGCTCCGCCCTCGACCCGATCGCGACGTACAAGATCGAGGAGCTCATCCGCGAGCTCGCGCGCGACGTGACCATCGTCATCGTGACCCACAACATGCAGCAGGCTTCGCGCGTCTCGGAGCACACCGCGTTCATGCTCGCCGGCGATGACGGTGTCGGGCGGCTCGTGGAGTTCGGCCCGACCGAGCGGGTGTTCACCAATCCCGTCGACGAGCGCACCGAGGCGTACATCACCGGGCGGTTCGGTTGATGGCCCGTTCGCTTCACGCGCGTGCCGCGCTCGACGACGGTCTTTCGACCCTCCAATCGGAGCTTCGCCAGATCGCGAGCCTGGTCGACGTCGCGATCGAGCGGAGCATCCTCGCGCTCATCGCGCTCGACCAGCGCCTCGCGGCGCTCGTCATCGCCGACGACGCCGAGATCAACGCCCTCCGCTACCAGATCGAGGACCGCGCCATCCACCTCATCGCGACGCAGCAGCCCATCGCCGGAGACCTGCGTTTCATCGTCACGGTGCTCATGGTGGTCTCCGAGCTCGAGCGCATGGGCGATTACGCCGCGGGTATCGCGCGCATCGTTCAGCTGCACGAGGGCCGGACGCTCCTCAAGCCGCTCGTCGACGTGCCCGAGATGGCGCGCATCGTGCGCGAGATGCTGCGGGATGCGATCGACGCCTTCATCCGCCGCAACGAGCACGCCGCGGAGCGCGTCGCCTACCAGGACGACGAGGTGGACCGGCTCTACCAGCAGGTGTACCGCGAGCTGCTCACCTACATGGTCAACGACACCGCGACGATCGATCGCGCGACGTGGCTCCTCTGGGCGGCACACAACCTCGAGCGCATGGGTGATCGGATCCAGAACATCTGCGAGCGGACGGTGTACGAGGTGACCGGCGTGATGCGCGAGCTCAAGCAGCCCAGGCCGACGCCGGAGTGAGCGCAGCGCGCCGCGTGCTCTTCGTGTGCACGCACAACTCGGCGCGGTCGCAGATGGCCGAGGGCTTCCTGCGCGTGTTCGGCCGCGATCGCTTCGACGCGGAGTCCGCGGGCACCGTGGCGGCCGGGGTGCACCCCTTCGCCGTCCAGGCCATGGCCGAGGCGGGGGTCGACATCTCGATGCACGAGTCGAAGACCATCGACCGCTACCTGGCCGAGCCGCTCGACCTCGTCATCACCGTCTGCGACGCCGCGGCCGAGGCCTGCCCGGTCTTCGCGAACGCGCGCGAGCAGTGGCACTGGTCGTTCCCCGACCCGTCCCTGGCCACCGGTGGCGACGAGGAGCGGTTCGCCGCGTTCGCCCGGGTGCGCGACGCGATCCGCGAGCGCATCGAACAGGAGCTGCTCGTCCGCGTCTAGCGCCGCACACGCGATCTAGCGCAGGATGAAGCCGTCGCCCAGCGGGTCGCGCGGGTCGAACCAGAGCTCCCCGCGTCCGCTGATCCAGGCGCTGCCCTCGACCTCGGGGATCACCGCCGGATGCGGGCCGAAGCTCGTCTCACGGAGCACGCGGCCGGTGAAGCGTGTGCCGAGGATGCTCTCGACGACGAACGGCTCGCCCACGCGAAGCCGTCCGCGTGCGTGCTCGATGGCCACACGACCGGAGACGCCGGTCCCCGTGGGGGAACGGTCCACCTCGCCGTCGGCGAAGACGCACACGTTGCGCGCATTCGCCCCCGCCCCGGTGGCCGGGCCGCCGAGGATCGTGCCGTACAGGAACGAGAGCTCGGGCTCGAATGGGTGGGGAGTTGGGCGCGTGCTTTGGACAGCCCTCTTAATTCGCCAGCCGGCGTCGATGAGCCCGCGGTAGTCCTTCGCCTCGAGGCCGAGCCGGAGCTGCGCGACGTCGACGTAGGCGTAGAAGGCGCCGCCGAACGCGAGGTCGTAACGGATGTTGCCGAGCCCGGGCACCTCGACCGTCTCGTCGAGCGCGAGCACGAACGAGGGGACGTTCTCGAAGGCGACGCTCGTGACGCGCGCGTGGTCGCGCTTCGGCCGCGCGGTGATCCGGCCGGCGGGCGCGTCGATGCGCACGACGTCCCGCGAGGGCAGCATGCCCGTCTCGATCGCGACGGTGGTCAGAGCGATGATCCCGTGGCCACACATCGTGCTCCAGCCCTCGTTGTGCATGAACAGCACGCCGAGATCGCCGTCCGCGGTGACCGGCTCGGTGACGATCGCGCCGTACATGTCGGCATGCCCGCGTGGCTCGAACATGAGCCCGCGGCGCAGGCCGTCGAGGTGCGTTCGCGCCCACGACCGCTTCGCCACGATGGTGTCGCCGGGGATGGGATCGACGCCGCCGGTCACGACCCGCAGCGGCTCACCCGCGGCGTGCGCATCGATCACCGAGACGCGTCGCCAGTCATCCGGTGGCCGCCATCCGGCGCCGGAAGCAAGGTCAAGAGGCATCGCGCGCAGGGTACCTCCAGCGGCGTCCCTGCACGGGTGCCGCGCGCTCGGTAGCCTCGTGATCACCGTGACCGAGACCTCACCGAGCTACCGCGCGCTCTTCGCCATCCCCGGCCTCCCGCGCCTGATCGCGAGCATGCTGCTCGCGCGCCTTGCCGGGCAGATGACCTCGCTCATCATCGTGCTCTTCGCCCTCGAGCACTACGGCTCACCGGCCATCGCCGGCGCCGCGACCTTCCTCGCGATCTTCCCGGGTCTGGTGGGCAGCCCGATCGCCGGCGCGCTCCTGGACCGGCACGGGCGGACGCGCCTCGTGGTCCTCGACTACACCGTGGCGGCGCTCTCGCTCGCGCTCATCGCGACGCTCGCGCTCCTCGACGCCCTCCCGGTCCCGCTCCTGCTGCTCATCGTCACCGTCACGTCGCTCACGTTCCCGCTCTCGCACACCGGCGTGCGGACGCTCTTCCCGATGCTCGTGCCGCCGGCGATGTGGGAGCGCGCCAACGCGATCGACAGCAATGGTTACGTGGTGTCGAGCGTCTTCGGCCCAGCGCTCGCCGGATCGCTCGTGGCGTTCTTCGGCGCCCCCGCCGCGCTGCTCGTGACCGCGGCGATCTCCGGGCTCGCCGCGCTCGTCGCCCTGGGCCTGCGCGACCCGTCCACGCGCACCGAGAGTGGCGCGCTCCTGCGTGATGCGTGGCGCGGCCTCGTGTACGTCGCTCGCCATCCCTCCCTCCGCTCGCTCGCGATCAGCGTCTCGGTCGCGAACATCGGCTGGGGCCTGTTCTTCATCACCCTGCCGGTCCTGGTCCTGCAGCGGCTCGGTGGCGACGCGGCCTACGTGGGCAACCTCTTCGCGCTCCTCGGCGTCACCGGCTCGGTGACCGTGCTGCTCATGGGTCGCGTGTCGACACGCGGTCGCGAGCATCTCTTCCTGGCCGGGGCGATGCTCGGTCAGGCCGTCGCGTTCGCCATCGCGCTCTTCTCCGGCGGCGACGGACGCCTCGTCGCCATCGCCATGCTCATCCTCGGTGTGGCCACCGGACCCTTCGACGTCACGCTCTTCACCGTGCGGCAGCGCCGGACCGATCCGGCCTGGATGGGGCGAGCGTTCGCGGTCTCGATGTCGCTCAACTTCGTCGGCTTCCCGATCGGCTCGGCCATCGGTGGCGCGCTGGTTCCGATCTCGCTCGAGGGCGCGCTGGCCGCCGCGATCGTCGCGAACGTCGCCGCGGCGCTCCTCGCGCAGCGCCTGCCGCGGGAAGGCTGACCGCTTCCGCGCGCTCGCGATCGGCACCGGTGTTAGGTCCCGACGTCCCGGCGCTGCATCGACATGATCGCGGCCGCCGTGCCGAACACGCCGATCGCCAGCAGCGTGATCGCGCCGCCCCAGTCGACCGTGGTCATCGGCATGCCGTAGAGCGCGAAGAACGAGGTGTTCTTCACCCAGTCCGGCCAGCTGAAGAGCGGCGCGAATTCCTGCGTGAAGTACGAGACCACCGCGACGATGCCGAGGAGCAGCACGGCAACGCGGGGGCGCCATCCGACGAGCGCGTGCCCGACGGCGGCGAACGCGAACGCCACCGGCAGCATGAGGACGGTCGCGATGACGAGCCGGTCGCCGGGCACGTCGATGTCGAACGCGCGAGCGGCGATCGCGACCACGGCCGTGCTGGCCGCGGCGACGATGCCGACCGACACGAGGAGCGCGGCGATGCGCTCGACGACCACGCGTGGGCGCGAGGCGCCCGTCGACAGCATGGTCTCGAGCCGACCCTCCGCGTCGTCCGCCGCCCAGCCGTTCACCTGCACGATGACGAGGATCGAAAGGATCAGGAGGGCGCTGCTGAACCAGATCACGCCGATGAAGTCCGAGTACGCCACGAGGCCGAGGCGCTCGACATATGGGCGGAGTGAGGGGATCCCGCTGAGCGTGTCGATCACGCCGCGCGTCAGCGAGGTGAGCAGGTACGCGAGAAGGCTGATGCCGATGGCCCAGCCGGCGGTCCACCAGCGCTGCTGGTCGACACCGGCGAGAACCGGCAGCCTCAGGAGCGGGTCCCGCGACGGCCGTGCCGTCGGGCGCGTCTGCCCGTTGCCGCCGAGGCGAACGATCGTGCCGCCGAGGTCGCGGCGCGCGAACGCGATCGCGCCGAGCGCGAGGAGCACGCCGGTCGCGATCAGCAGCGCAAGGTTCGCGCCGACGTCGAAAGTGCCCCCGGCGAGGAGCGGTGTGCTGCGGTCGTACAGGTAGAACGGCGAGAGGTGGCCGATCGCGCCGATGTCGATGCCCGAGCGCGCCGCGTCGTTCAGGACGTAGAGCGCGATGATCACGATCGCGCCGAGTGAAGATGCGACACGGCGCGTGACCACGAGCTGCGACAAGGCGACGCCGACGCCGAAGCCGAAGAGCGCGATCGTGTAGAGGGCGATCCCTTCCAGCAGCGAGTCGCCCATCCCGAGCGGGTCGTTCACCAGGGCCGCGCCCGCCGCGGTGGCGGCGGTCGTCACGAAGATCGAGAGGGCCAAGGCGATAGCGAAGCCGCCCGTGCGCGTCGCGAGCCAGCGGACGCGCGACACGCCCGCCGAGAGCCACTCCTCCACCAGTCCCCGCTCCTCGTCGCCGCGCGCCGCGCCGGTGCCCGCCAGCAGCGCCCAGAACACATACACCAGGGCGACCGTACCGAACGCGCGCCAGGTGAGGTAGCCGCCCATGGTGTCGAGCTGCACGGGCGCGGGCAGGAGGTAGGTGAGCTGCCGTCCGAGGAGCTCCATCTGCGTGGCGAAGGCGTGCCGCTCGAGCGGGCTCGTCCCCACGAGCTGTTCGAAGCCAACGCCATTCAGGAGGCCGGCGATGGCGCCGATCGCGGCCATGGCGATCGCGCCGGTGCGGTGCGAGCGGATCGCAAGTCGAAGCAGCGTCATCGGTACTCGCGCACGCTCGTCCGATTCGTTCGTGCAGCAGCGTCTGCTGCGGCAGCCGCTGCGTGCCCTCGCTTCATCGGTAGTAGCTCAGGAAGATCTCTTCGAGCGACGGCTCGCGCGAGACCAGGCTCACCACCCGCTGCCCCGCGAGCGCGGCGAGCAGCGGGTCAAAGCTGCCCCGGTAGAGGCCACTGACGCGCGCCCCATCGATCGTCACCTGCTCGAGGCCCGGCACGCGCGCGATCGCCGCGGCGGCCGAGGCGTCCGCGAGCTCGATCTCGACGCGGTGTGCCTTCGCGCCGAGCAGCTCCCCGATCGGCCCGACGGTCACGAGACGTCCCTCCCGCACGATGCCGACGCGGTCACAGATCTGCTCGACCTCGGAGAGGACGTGCGAGGACACGAAGATGGTCGCCCCTCGTGCTCGAGCGTCGCGGATGAGCCCGTAGAACTCCTGCTGATGGAGCGGGTCGAGGCCGCTCGTCGGCTCGTCGAGAATGAGGAGCGCCGGCCGGTGCGCGAACGCCAGCAGCAGCGCGAGCTTCTGCTTGTTGCCGTGCGAGTACTCGCGGTACTTGCGCGAGAGGTCGAGATCGAGGCGCTTCGCGAAGCCCTCGACCTCGGTGTCGTCAACGTCGCCGCGCAGGCCGGCGAGATACGCCACGATCTCGGTGCCGCGCCATCCGCCGAACTGAGGAAGCTCGCCGGGGACGTAGCCGACCCTCTTCTTCACGGCGACCGAGTCGCGGTCGGTGTCGAGGCCGAAGATCGTCGCGCCGCCGCGGGTCGCGTGGGTCATGCCCATGAGGAGCTTGATCGTCGTCGTTTTCCCCGCGCCGTTCGGGCCGAGGAAGCCGCAGACCTCGCCCTCGTTCACCGCGAGGTCGAGATCGAAGATGCCGTGGCCGCTGCCGTAGTCCTTCGTCAGGCCCTGCGTCTGGATCGCATTGGTCATGCTGGCCTTCCCTTCTCCGTGCGACGCGCGACCTCAGTGATCTCGTCCATCGCTTTCTCGAGCACGAGGCTCATCCGCCTCAGGTGTCGCTTCGGCTCCGCGGCTGTTGCGGCGGCCGCCCCCTGGTGCAGACGGGTGATGAAGTCCTGCATCTGCTTCGCCCGCGCCACGAGGATCGTGTTCAGATCGTGGTTGGCCGCATAGCGCAGCCGTCGCGTGCCGGGCTCACCACTGCTGCGCGCCAGGCCGAATCCCATGAGGTGCCGCGTCGACACGCTGGCGCCGCTCTTCGCGATCCGCAGCTCCCGTGCGATCTCGTCGAGGCTCGCCGGCTCCGACCGGAGCAGGAGGTAGGCGTAGATCCGGCCGGTCGTGCGGGCAAGACCCCATCCGAGCATCTGCTGCCCCATATCCTCGACGAAGCGCTTCTGGGCCGGCGTCATATTCCTGATATTCAGTCAGAACTGAACGTCAGGGCCCTACGATACTCGGCGGTCAAGCCTCGTGCGATACGGTGCCCCGTTGAGCGGCTGTCGAGGTCCCGCCCGAGGGCGCGGTGTGACGTGCGCAACAGTTCCACACCTTCTTCACATTCTGGGTTGTAGCGTTTGCCGTGCGATGCTGATCCGCCTCCTGGGCCGCCACCTCCCGCCGTACCGCGGACCGGTCGCGATCGTGACGGTCCTGCTGCTGGCCCAATCCATCGCGAACCTCTACCTGCCGAACCTCAACGCCGACATCATCAACAACGGCGTTTCCAAGGGCGACGCCGACTACATCTGGCGGACCGGCGCGCTCATGCTCGGCGTGACGCTGCTGCTCGGCGTCCTCTCGGTGATCAGCGTGTACTTCGCGTCGCGCTCGTCGATGGGCGTCGGCCGGGACATCCGCGGCGCGGTCTTCGAACGCGTGCAGCGCTTCTCGGCGCGCGAGATGAACCGCTTCGGCACCCCCTCGCTCATCACACGGAACACCAACGACGTGCAGCAGGTGCAGCTCTTCCTGCAGATCGCGCTCACGATCCTGGTGAGCGCGCCGATCATGGCGGTCGGCGGCGTGATCATGGCGGTCCGCGAGGACGCGACGCTCTCGTGGCTGCTCGTGGTCATCGTTCCGCTGATGGCCGGCGTCATCGGCCTCTTGCTCGTCCGGGCGGTCCCGCTCTTCCAGGCGATGCAGGTGAAGATCGACCGCATCACCGCCGTCCTGCGGGAGCAGATCACCGGCGTCAGAGTGGTGCGCGCCTTCATCCGGGGCCGCGCCGAGCAGGAGCGCTTCGAGGGGGCCAACGCGGACCTCACGGCCACCGCGCTCCGCGTGAACCGCATCTTCGTGATCGCCTTCCCGAGCCTGCTCGCGATCATGAACCTCTCGACGGTCGCGATCCTGTGGTTCGGGGCGCGGCTCATCGATAGCGGCGACATGCCGATCGGGAACCTCACCGCGTTCCTCATGTACATCTTCCAGATCCTCTTTGCGGTGATCACGGCAGTCTTCATGGTGATCCTCATCCCGCGTGCGGAAGCGAGCGCCCAGCGCATCCTCGAGGTCCTGGACACGGCTCCATCGATCGCAGATCCGGTGAGCCCCGTAGACCCGGCGCCCTCGGGTCTGGTCGAGCTCCGCGACGTGACCTTCGCCTACCCGCACAGCGAGCGTCCGGTGCTTCAGGGACTGTCCTTCGAGGCGCGGCCCGGCACGACGACGGCAATCATCGGCGGCACGGGCTCGGGAAAGACCACGGTCGCGAACCTGCTCACCCGGAGCTTCGACGTGACCTCGGGCAGCGTGCTCGTCGACGGCGTCGACGTGCGGGCGCAGTCGCTCGACCGGCTCTGGAGCCGAATGGGGCTCGTGCCGCAGTCGGCGTATCTCTTCAAGGGAACGGTCGCCGAGAACCTGCGTTTCGGGAAGGCCTCCGCCAGCGACGCGGACCTATGGCGCGCGCTGGAGATCGCGCAGGCTCGCGACTTCGTCGCGGCGATGACCGGGCAGCTCGAGGCGCCGATCGACCAGGGCGGCACGAACCTGTCAGGTGGTCAGCGGCAGCGTCTCGCGATCGCGCGCGCCATCGTCAAGCGACCGGCGATCTACCTGTTCGACGACTGCTTCTCGGCGCTCGATGCGGCCACCGACGCGCGTCTGCGCGCCGCGCTTAAGAGCGAGATCTCCGAGGCGACGACGCTCATCATCGCTCAACGCGTGAGCACGATCCTCCACGCCGACCACATCGTCGTCATCGATGAGGGACACATCGTCGGCCTCGGTACCCACGCCGAGCTCATGCGGTCAAGTGCCGAATACCGCGAGATCGTCGAATCGCAGCTCGGGAGCGCCGCGGCATGATGATGATGGGGCGGCCACAGCGCGGCCCGGCCGGCGCGCAGCGCGGCGGGTTCATGGGCATGAGCACGCCGGTCGAGCGTTCGAAGGACTTCCGCGGGACGCTGCGCAAGCTCCTCGATCGGCTTCGCCGGGAGCGGATGACGATCGGCGTCGTGGTCGTGGTCGGGATGGGGAGCGTCGTGCTGAGCGTCATCGGACCGAAGATCATCGGCAACGCGACGAATGTGATCTTCGACGGGATCATCGGGAAATCCCTCCCGGCGGGGATCACGCTGTCGCAGGCGATCGCCGGCCTGCGCGCCCGCGGACAGGATCAGCTCGCGGACATGCTCTCCGGGACGAGCGCGGTTCCCGGCGTGGGCATCGACTTCACGCTGCTCGGGCAGATCCTCGCGATCGCCGTGGCCGTATACGCGTTCTCTTCACTTCTCGCTTGGCTGCAGGGCTACCTGATGGCCGGCGTCGCGCAGCGCACCGTCTACGGCCTGCGCCGTGAGGTCGAGGAGAAGCTCGGGCGGCTGCCGCTCCGCTACTTCGACAGCCACGCGCACGGCGACCTGCTGAGCCGCGTCACGAACGACATCGACAACATCGCGACGACCCTGCAGCAGGGGCTCTCACAGCTGCTCACGTCGGTCCTCACCGTCCTGGGAGTGCTGGTGATGATGCTGTCGATCAGCCCACTGCTCGCGGGCATCGCGCTCCTGACGGTCCCGTTGTCGCTCGTCGTCGTCGTCCTGATCGCGGGGCGGTCGCAGAAGCAGTTCATCGCCCAGTGGGCTGGGACGGGTGCGCTCAACGGCCACGTCGAGCAGATGCACACCGGCCACGCTCTCGTGCAGGTCTTCGGTCGGCAGGCGAGCGCGATCGAACAGTTCGACACGCTCAACGATCGGCTGTACGCGGCGAGCTTCCGCGCGCAATTCCTCTCGGGGATCATCCAGCCCGCGATGCAGCTCCTGTCGAACCTCAACTACGTCGGCGTCGCCGTCGTTGGTGGCTATCGCGTGGCGACCGGCGCGATGTCGCTCGGCGACGTGCAGGCGTTCATCCAGTACTCACGGCAGTTCACGCAGCCGATCACGCAGATCGCGGCGCAGGCGAACCTGCTCCAATCCGGTCTTGCCTCCGCCGAGCGCGTCTTTGAATTCCTCGCGGCGTCCGAGGAGGAGCCGGACCGCGTGACCGCGGCGGCCCTGCCGGCGTCGCCCGGACGCGTGACGTTCGACCAGGTGTCGTTCCGCTACGTCGCGGACAAGCCGCTCATCGAGGACTTCAACCTCGACGTGCGCAGCGGCGAGGCCGTCGCGATCGTCGGGCCGACCGGTGCCGGAAAGACCACGATCGTGAATCTCCTCATGCGCTTCTACGACATCGACGGCGGCCGCATCCTCCTCGACGGCGTCGACACGCGCGACCTGTCGCGCGACGCGGTCCGACGCGTCTTCGGCATGGTTCTGCAGGACACCTGGCTCTTCGCGGGCACGATCCGCGACAACATCGCCTACGGCAAGGAGGGCGCGACCATGGACGAGATCGTCGTCGCCGCGACCGCGGCGCACGTCGACCAGTTCGTCCGCACGCTGCCCGACGGTTACGACACCGTTCTCGACGAGGACGGCTCGAACATCTCCGCGGGCCAGAAGCAGCTGCTCACGATCGCGCGGGCGTTCCTCGCGGATCCGAGCGTGCTCATCCTCGACGAGGCGACGAGCAACGTCGACACGCGCACCGAGGTCCTCATCCAGCAGGCCATGGCGCGGCTCCGCCACGGGCGAACGAGCTTCGTGATCGCCCATCGGCTGTCCACGATCCGGAACGCCGACGAGATCGTCGTGATGGACAAGGGTCGCATCGTCGAGCAGGGCAGCCACGCCGAGCTCCTCGAGCGTCGCGGCTTCTACGCCGATCTGTACGAGAGCCAGTTCGCCGAGGCGGTCGGTCCGGAGGCCGCCCCCGTCCTCAGCTCCGCTGACTGACCTCGCGGCCCTCGCGCGCACGCCGGCGGAACGCGATGCACTCGCCCGCGCGGCCACAGCGCTCGACGCGCGACACGCCCTCGCGGAGAAGATCGCGCGCGAGCCTGGCATCGAGCGCGTCCTCGGGGAGTTCGTCGACCGACTGCGGCGCGCGTTCGGCTCTCTCGACGGCGTGCGCGGGAAACGCATCCTTGACATCGCCTGCGGATCGAACACGAGCCGGTCGCCCGACACCGGCCTGCGCACCGCGGTCTTCGAGCCGTGGTTCTGCCGCCTGATCCTCGAACTTGGGGCGGAGCCAGTGGGCGTGGAGGCGGGCGATCTCGATGGCGAGTTGTTCGAGCATCACGCCGTCGACCTCGCGCGCATCGGGGCGCTCGACTTCCTGCCGGCCGCGTCGTTCGACGGCGTGCAAGACAGCCGCCTCTTCGGTTCACCTGAGTTCGTGGCGACGCTACCGAACAAGCGCGATCACGAGCGCATCAAGGCCGAGCTGCGAGCGCAGGAGCGAAGGCTGTTGAAGCCGGGCGGTGTCGTCGTCCACTCTGACAATCCCTGATCGCGGGTCAGCGTGCTCAAGTGGGTCACGACTGTGGGCGAGAATCTTGTTCGTCAGGCTTGCGAGCAGTTATGGGGCGGAGTGACAAGGTAGTCGTGTCCTCGAATTTGGTTTTGTGCGCCACTTTCGTCTGTCGTCGACACAGCAGCCACACGTCGCGTCGCAGAGCCGCTTCGCGCGTAAAGTCAGCGATGAATCAATGAAGAGGGCAACTTGCTTCAGTGGCGCGGCCGGCGGCGTGCGGGCGTCGACCGTGAGACTTCTGTTGCCCGTCGTGGCTGCGCTTCTTGTGGCGTGTGGAACGCACGTCACTGAACCATCACCTTCGCCGAGCAGCGCGAGCACGGCAACCTCAGCACTGTCGTCTTCACCGACGAGCCGCCCGACCCTCACCATCCCGCCACCGACCGTGCCAAGGCCCAGCGTGCCGGCCTTGGCGAGAACGCTCGCGGGCGTGCGATTGGGCATGACGAAGCAAGAAGTCCAGGGTGCGCTAGGTACTCCATCGAAGCTCACAGAGGAGCCTGGCACCAGGTTTCTGGAGTGGGACTACGCCAACGGTGTGGCCGCCATCTTCGGCGGCGCCGCGCCTGGCACGATCGTCAGCACTGTTCGCATCGAGGCTCCCTACACCGGCCGCACCGCAGAGGGTCTTGGCCTCGCGGACGGTCGGCTTGGAGTTGATCGTGTCTATGGCATCTACCGTCCGATCGCACAAGCACCCGACGTGCTACGTGTCGTCGACGGAGATGGCATCAGTGTCTTAGTCGGATTCGATGCGCAGGACCGCATCGAGGGAATCTGGCTCTACATGGATCGCCCACCCCGCTAGGGTCCTAGAGAAAGACACACACAATGCATAGTCGGAACGAGTACTGAGCGGGTGAGGAGAATCGAACTCCCGATCGAACCTTGGGAAGGTTCTTTGTTACCACTACAACACACCCGCGTACGCGTAAATCATAGCGGCCTCGCTGAGCCTACTCCAGCCGAAATCGCGCGCCGTCTTTCGGCGATGGCAACGCACGCAGCGAACATCGCACTTCGCGATCTCTAGCTCGACGTCAGACCACTTGCGTTCCCAAATGAGCCGAGCGACGTCATCGACCTTGATCTCGCCAGCTCGGTGATCGAATTCCAACAAAAGAGGATCCGCCTCGCCACAGTCCACGCAAGGATGCGTTAGGAGGTACGCGAGGCGAAAGCTCCTCTTGGGACTCGCGCTGCGTATCCGCAGTCGATTGCGAAGGAGATACTGCGCGCGATTCTTGCGGTAACGCTCACGACTTGCGGTCGCAATGCACGCGAGACAGCGCGTCGTTCGCCTACCGGTGTCCTTGTCCTTGATGCTGAACTGCGCCGCCGGCTTCGTGAGCCCACAGCCAGTGCACGTTCGCACTTCGGACGTTGGCGGCGGCTCGGTCGATGTGTCGGGCGGCAGTTGGAGCTCAGACGGTGACCTCCAGTTCATTTGCCGCGCGGTCCTCCGTCGATGACACACCACGCAGCGCACATCGCATTTCGCGATCTCTGCCACGACGCGTCCCCATGGCTTGCGAACGGCCAGGAGCGTGACGTACCCCGTCTTCTCAGCGGGGTTGCGATGATCGAACTCGAGGAGCACCACGTCGGACTCGCCGCAGTCCACGCACGGATGACTCCGGAGATATTCACGGATCAACGCCCGGTTCTGCTCGCGGTACGCCTTGATGCGCGCCACCTCGCGGCGGATGTAGGTGGCACGGTTCCTCAGATAGTGCTCGCGCCGGTATGCCGCGTGACACTGCCGGCAGTGGCCCTGCCGCTCGCCGGTCGCCAGCGAGCGGAACGCGAAGTCAGCATCTGGCTTGAACAGCTTGCACATGCAGCACCGGCGCATGGTCACCTCGTCTGCGCCGCCGCTGGCCGTCGGAGCGCGCGTTACGTCTCGAGCACAGTGCTAGCAGATGCGGATCGTCGTGAGAAGCCCCATGCTCATCGCATGAAGTTCGACAAGACCCTCGAGGTCGAGCGCGCGATGGTCGTGTACGCGCACCCCGACGACGCCGAGTTCGGGCTAGCCGGCACGATGGCGAAGTGGGCGCGCGCGGGCGTCGAGATCACGTACTGCATGGTCACGAACGGCGCATCGGGCTCCGACGACCCGAACATGACGCGCGAGAAGCTCCGCGACGCGCGCTACGCCGAACAGCGGGCGGCCGCGAAGATCCTCGGGGTCAAGCACTGCGTGTTCCTCGGCTACGAGGACGGCTACCTGTACCCGACGCTCGAGGTGCGCCGCGACGTCGCGCGCCAGATCCGCATCCACCGACCGGACGTGCTCTTCACGATGGACCCGACGTTCCGCATCGCGGGCGACTTCTACGTCAACCATCCCGACCACATCGCCGCGGGTGAGGTCGCGCTCCGCTCGATCAACCCGGATGCGTCGACGCGGAACATGTTCCCCGAGCTGTGGAACGACGAGCATCTCGAGCCGCACAAGCCGAAGGCGCTGTTCCTCCAGACCTTCGGTGGCGAAGCGACGACCATCGACATCAGCGAGGTGCTCGAGATCAAGGTCAAGGCGCTCCTCGCGCACCGCTCGCAGCTCTTCCTCGGTGCCGAGGAGATGATCCGCGGCTGGGCCAAGCAGAGCGGTAAGCGTGCCGGCTACAAGGCCGGCGAGTCCTTCCGGATCATCCGCCTCGAGCGGCCGCCCGAGCCGCCGCGAACGACCGGCCGTGCGCGGCCGGCGAAGGCGCGAACGTCGGGTAGACGCGGGGTCCAGAGCCGCTCGCGCACGTCTACCCGCGCACCGCGGAAGCGCACGCCCTCGACCCGCAAGCGCTCGCGCTGACGCGCGAAGGTCGGCGCGAGCGCGCCGTCCGCATGCACCACGCGGTGGCACGGGACGCTGGCGTCGTCGCACTCGAGCATCACGTTGCCGACGGCCCGCGCGGCGCCGGGCCGGCCCGCGAGCATCGCGACGAGCCCGTAGCTCGCGACTCGCCCGCGTGGGATCTCCCGGACGACCGCGTAGACCCGCACGCGCCACTGGGCTGACACGCCGGCAATTCTCGCGCGCCGCCGTGGCCGGCGGCCCGGTCGCGCGTCAGTACCCGCCGGCCCAGACCAGGTCGCCGTAGTGGCGGTGCTGGAGCGCGCCGTGCTCGTCGCCGGAGAAGCCCTCGCCGTGCGCGGCGGCGTCGGCGCGCACCCGGCGGATCACCGCGGCGGGCGTCCCCGCGCATCGGCCGCTGGCGATACAGAGCGCGACCGTCGCCGCGACGTGCGGCGCGGCCATGCTGGTGCCTGAGATCGTGCGGTAGCCGCCACCGGGCCACGCCGAGCGGATGCACACACCCGGCGCGGCCACGAGATGCGCGGCGCCGCCCGCGTCGCCCGCGTAGTTGGAGAAGCTCGCGAACGCGTCGTCACGTTCGGGCGCGCCGCACGCCGCCGTCCCGCCGCGTCCGCCGGGCGCGCCGTCGGTGTCGGACATCGCCGCGACGGCGAGGACCTCCGGGTAACCGGACGGCACGTCACCCGCGATGTCGCTCGCATCGTTCCCCGCGGCGACGACGTACACCACGCCCGCTTCGACGGATCGGCAGATCGCCTTGTGCAACACGTCGCGGCTCGACCGTCCGCAGTCGCCGTCGGGCGTTCCCGGCATCCCGAGGCTGAGAGAAGCCACGCGGATGCCGAGGCGCGCGGTGTTGGCGGTGACCCAGTCGATGCCGCAGATGAGCTGCGAGGTCGTCCCGCGTCCCTGATCGTCGAGCACCTTCACCGCATAGACGGTCGTGCCGGGTGCCACGCCGATCCCGCCCTTCCCGGCGATCGTGCCGGTCACGTGCGTGCCGTGCCCATGGCCGTCCGAGACCGCGGTCGTGCGGCGATTCGGGCCGCCGACGCAGTTCGTGCCGGCGAGCGCGCCGAGGTCCGGGTGGGTGAGGTCGACGCCGGTATCGAGGACGGCCACCGCGACGCCCGTCGCGGCCTTCGTGCCGCCACCGATCCGCCGCACGCCGGTCACGAGCGCGGATGCGCGCGTGCTGCGCGCCGGCGGGGCCAGCCGGATGGCGCGGTCGTCGTGGATCGCGGCGACGGCTCCGTCGCGTGCGATGGCTTCGCGCTGGCGCGGCGCGAGCCTTGCGGCGAATCCGGCGAGGGAAGCTGTGTACCGATGGTCCGCGCGGAAGCCGTGGGCGCGCTCGAGGGCGTCGACCGTCGCCGCGACATCCGTGCCCTCGGCAAAGACGACGACGTACGGCGAGGTGGCCTGACCGGAAGCCGTCGTCGTGGTGAACGCCGCGACGCCTACGCCCGCGGCGGCGAGCGCGGCGACCAACATCCGCATCGCTGCGGAGATCGGTCGCGGCTTGCGTGCCTGGTGCTAGCGGACCGGGAGACGCCGGGCGGCGACGCTGGGAGCGGCCTCTTCGAGCTGCTCCTGCGGCTCGGTCGCGCTGATCACGACGCTCGCCGCGGTTGCGATGACCGCGCCGACGAAGGCGGCGAGCAGCAGCACGCTCTGTGCCGGACGCGCGGGCGCGTTCGCTAGCGGGCCCCAGGTGATGAAGAGCATGAAGAGGATGCTCGCGCCCGCGACCGTGCCGACCGCCTGCGCGAACACGTAGAGGGCGAACCAGCGGCTCGGGCGGCGCAGGAGCGTGTCGAAGAACGTGCGGAGCACGCGCGTCACGGACCACACCACGAGCGCGGCGATCGTCCACGCGAGGACCGTCGCGATCGCGGTGACATCGGCGCCGACGATCCGCGAGACGAGGCCGGCGAGCTGCGAGAACATCGTCCCCGGGTCGAAGACCTTGAGCAGCGGTCCGAAGCGGTCGGTCGATGCGAGCAACACGTTGAGGAGCGCCTGCTGCGTGTCGGACGCGCGCACCGGATCGAACAGGCTCTGTTGCTCGAGCTGGAAACCGGTCTCGACGAACGGACCGAACGTCTGCCGGCCCATCGCGATGGCCACGATCACGGTCATGATCCCGCCCCAGGCCGCGGTCACGATGCCGAGAAGACCTTCGACCGACGCCGCGGTGAGGATGAGCGCCGGCGCGATGCCAAATGGCGCGGTCACCGGCAGTGCCATCGCGAGAGCGGTCTGCTCCGGCGGCACTTCACGGACCCAAAGCCAGATCCCGAGGATCGTGAACAGGACGGCGAGGACCGGCGCGAAGAGCAGCAGGGTCAACGTCTCGATGACCCACGCGATGGCGAGCGCGACCGCGAGGTGTCCCCCGAGCGCCGCGAGAAGGACCGCGGCGGTCGCGATCGCGATCGGGACGAGCCCGAAGCCCGCGACCGAGCCGAGCGCGATCACCGGGAGCGCGATCATCGTCGCGAAGAAGACCTGACGGATCGGCATCCCGTACTCGGACAGCATCGCGACCACCGGGCTCTGCGCGACCTTCGGGACGAAATCGCGGATCGGCTCGGTCATCACCGCGTTGACGCGGGTCGTCGCGAGGTCCTTGTCGAGGTTCTCGATCGACACGAGCGCCTGCGCCATCTGTGCGGCGGTCTGATAGCGGAGGCGCGGCTCCTTCGCGAGCGCCCTCAGGACGACCGTGTCGAGCTCCTTGACCAAACTGTGGCGGAGGTGGCTCGGCGGCACCGGCACACGTACGACGTGGTCGCGGAGCAGCACACCGGCGTTCGCGCTCACGAAGGGCGGCTTGCCGACGAGCATCTCGTACAGGATCAAACCGAGGCCGTAGACGTCAGAGGTGGCCGTCGCCGGCTTCCCCTCGACGCGCTCGGGCGCGACGTACATCGCGGTGGCGAAGAGCTGCGGCGTGTCCGCCTCCTCCTGCGGTATGCGCGCGATGCCGAAGTCGGCGATCTTCGCGTGGTCGTTCGAGTCGAAGAGGATGTTCGACGGCTTCAGGTCGGCGTGGATGATGCCCTTCGAGTGCGCGAACGCGAGGCCATTCGCGATGTTCACGGTGTGCGTGACCGCGTCGACCGTGGCGAGCGGGCCGCCTCGCTCGATCCGCTGCTTCAGCGAGCCGCCGGGCAGGTGCTCCATGACGATGAACGGCGCGCCATCGACCTCGCCGACGTCATAGACCGACACGATGCTGGGGTGGGAGAGCGCGGCGAGCGCGCGTGCTTCCCGCACGAACATCTTCCGGAGCGACTGGTCGGCCGCGGCCGACGGGTCGAGCACCTTGATCGCGACCTCGCGGTTCAGGGCGGTGTCGTTGGCCAGATAGACCTGGGAGCTGCCACCGGCCCCGATCGGCGCGACGATCTTGTAGCGCTTGTCCAGGACACGCTCCACGGCCAGCTCCGTCATGGGCGGGCGCGCGCCGACTATACCGCCGGCCCGCGGCGCGACCGTGTGCGCGAACGGATTGCTCATCAACATCCCCCGGAGGCGCGGTCGTCTCCATCACCTGAACGGTCAGCGGGCTCCGGCCGTTACAGCGGCGGGCTCGGCCGTCCCACCGACCGGTCCTTTTCGTCACCGAACGGATACAGGGCGATGCCTCGCCCTATCGATGGGGTCTCTGTGCGCGGAGGGAACAGCCGGGCTTACCTCGAGGCTGGCTTGTTCGGCCCCTTGCGGTCGACGAGCTGCGTGACGGCGGTCTGCAGGCCCGCCTTCAGCTGTGTGGCCTGATCCGCGGTGAGCTTGCCGCCCTGCTGCGCCTTGTCGATGTTGCCATTGGCTTGCGCCGTGATCGCGGCGATGAGCCCGTCGCGGCTCTTGCCCGCCGTGGCATTCGCGATCTCACCGAGGCTCTTGCCGGCGCGCAGCTGAGTCATGAGGTCGGCGGGCTTCAGGCCGAGGTACGTCCGGGTGGCGCTCATCGCGTCGCCGATGAACATCTGCACCTTTGGCGTCACCGCGCGCGGCGTCGGCTTCACGTAGGTGTGGTCCACGAACTTCGCGATGTGGTCCGGGACCGCGGCGGTGGCCTTGTCGGCCTGGTCCTTGGTGATCTTGCCGTCCGCGAGCGCCTTGGCGATCGCGTCATCCGCGGACTTGGTGAGGGACGCGACGAGGCCGTCGCGGCTCTTGCCGGACGTCGCGTTCGCGATGGCCGCCAGGCTCGTGCCCGGCAGCTTCTTCTTCAGCTCCGCAGGCGTCGTGCCGAGGTAGGTCGCGCTCTGGTCGAAGAGACTCGCGAACACGTGCCGGAGGAGGTCTTCGCGGCCCTTGTCGCGGCCGGCGTCCTTCACCGCCGCGAGGATCGCGTCCTCTTGCGCCTGCGTAATGACGCCCTTGGAGACGAGCGCGTCGAGGATGGCCTTGAGCCTGTCGTTGCCCGGCTTCGGCGCCGCGGCCGCCGTGGCGGTCCCCGAGAGGTCGGGCACGAGGCTGAACGTGTCGCTGGCCGATGGGGCGAACCCGGCGAATGCGGCTCCACCGAGCAGCCCGACGCCGATGAGCGCGGTCACGATCGCGATGGCCACTTTGCGTCCGAACATCTCTTTGTCGCCTCCTATGGGTCGCGTTCCACCACTTGTACCTGCCCATCTAACGTCATCGTTTCGCGCCGGACTAGGCCCGAACGGCCCAGGCCCCCGCGCCCGGACCGGTCCTTACAGGCCGTTAACATCCGAGGCCCGTGCATATCGCTTTCGTATCGGCTGAGGCTGCCCCCTACGCCAAGGTCGGAGGCCTCGCCGATGTCGCCGGGTCCCTGCCGCAGGCCCTGGCCGCGCTCGGCCACGAGGTCACGCTCTACCTCCCACTCCACGGGACGATCGATCGGGCAAGGTTCGGCATTCCGGCGAAGGGACCGACGCGCTCCGTACCGTTCGGCGCGCGCAACGTCCGCGTCGGCTATCCCGCGACGGGGCGCGATGGCGTGCGCGTCGTCTTCGTCGACAATCAGCGGCTCCTCGCGCGCGACCGCGTGTACGGCGCGGCGGATGACGACCGGCGCTACGCCCTGTTCTGCCGCGCCGTGTTCGAGGACCTGCGTGCCGTGCGTCCCGACATCGTGCACGCGCACGACTGGCACGCCGCGCTCCTCGTGCCGCTCGTGGCCCGTGGCCTGCGAAAGACCGCGACGGTCTTCACCATCCACAACCTCGCGTATCAGGGCCGCACCTCGGCCGGGGTGCTCAAGTTCATCGGCCTCCCGCGTGCACGTCTCGCGGTGGAGGACCCGAACGAGTGCAATCCGATGGCGCGCGCCATCGCGAGCGCGGACTTCGTGAGCACCGTGAGCCAGCAGTACGCGAAGGAGATCCTCACCCCCGAGTTCGGCGAACGCTTGCAGGGGCTGCTCCGCACGCGACGGCGCAGGCTCGCCGGCATCGTGAACGGCATCGACACACGCGCGTTCGACCCGGCGACCGACCCGAACATCGCGGCGCGGTATTTCGCGGATTCGCCGTCAGACAAGACGAAGGACAAGGAGGCGCTGCAGGCGAAGGGCGCGCTCCACGCCGATCGTGCGGCGCCGGTGTTCGGCGTCGTCGGGCGCCTGGTGGAGCAGAAGGGCGTCGACCTCCTCACCGCCATCGCACCGCGGCTCATGGATGACGGCGGACAGCTCGTGGTCCTCGGCTCGGGCGATCCAGCCTACGAGGCCGCCTGGAAGGATCTCGCCACGCGCTACCGCGGGAAGCTCTGGCTCACGCTCGGCTTCGACGCATCGCTCGCCCAGCGCATCTACGCGGGCGCCGACCTCTTCCTCATGCCCTCGCGCTTCGAGCCGTGCGGGCTCGGCCAGCTCATCTCGCTCCGCTACGGCACCATCCCGGTCGTGCATGCGGTGGGCGGTCTGGCCGAGACGGTGCGCGATGTCGACGCGCATCCCGCGGACGGGAATGGGTTCTCGTTCGCGCGGTACGCGCCGGACGCCTTCAGCGACGCGGTCGACCGCGCCATGCGGCGATTCCGCGCCGGCGGCGCGGCCTGGAACGAGCTGATCCGCCGCGCGATGCTCGAGGACCATTCCTGGAGCGCATCGGCGAAGCGCTACGTCGAGCTCTACCGGAAGGCCATCCGGTCACGCGCCGCGTGACCCGGTCGATCGTCGGCCTCGAGGACGCCATCGCGAGCCTCCCGGCGGACGCGCGGGCGGCGGCGGATCGGCTCCTGCGCGTGTCCACGACCACCGGACGCCTCGAGGCTCCGCCCGAGATGCACGCGTGGATCACAAAGCTCTTTGGCTCGCTGGATGCCGTTCGCGAGCAGCGGATCGTCCGGGTGACGAACCTGGTGACGTTCGAGGGGGCCCTGTTCAACGACCTGCGAGCGATGCGGCCGATGGACGTGAAGGGAACGGACGAGGTGCGCGCGACGATCGCCGCCGCGGCCAACGACCCGTTCGACCACCCGCTCACCGGCACGCCCGCGGACACCTTCGGGCGCATCAGGGGCGCGCACGGCCTCACCGCCTCGAACGTGGCCAAGTACGACGGCTATCACGGCGTCCTCGTCTTCGACGAGCACGATCCCCTGGCGCCCGTGTCCGCGCCGACGATCCGCGACCACCTGGTCACGGCGCGCCGCTGGGGCGAAGCCGCCCAGGCCGAGGACCCGGCGGCGCGCTACCTGTTCGTCATGTGGAACTGCCTGTGGCGCGCCGGCGGCTCGATCGTCCACGGGCACATGCAGATGACGGCGACCCGCGCCGCGCACTACCCGAAGATCGAGCAGCTTCGGCGGCAGGCGCTCGCGTACGCGTCATCCGCGGGCCGCGACTATTTCGACGACCTGTGGCTCGTGCACGATGCGCTCGGGCTTGGCGTGTCGGTCGGCGAGGCGCGCGCGATGGCCTCGCTCACGCCGGTGAAGGAGCGAGAGGTCGTGATCCTCGGGCGACCCGGTGAGGACGAGACCAGCCTCGCGGCCGCGATCGCAATGGTCGTGACGGCCTACCGCGCGGCCGGCGTCGTCTCCTTCAACATGGCGGTCTATCTGCCGCCGCTCTCGCCGGACGGCGAGGACTGGAATCGCTTCCCGCCACAGGCGCGCCTCGTCGACCGCGGCGATCCCGCGAACAGGACGTCGGACATCGGCGCGATGGAGCTGTACGCGACATCGGTGATCGCCGCGGATCCGTTCCGGCTCGCCGAGCAGCTGCGCGCGTAGCGTATAGTCACCCGTCCGCCTCCTCGCGCTGCGCGAATTCGCTCGTCCCGGCTATTGACGACTCGCTCGGCGTCCTGCTTACTGAGCGCCACGATGGCGGATCTGACATTCGTCTCGCGGCGGGATTCGAGCTTCAAGGAGTTCCCGCCCGCGTCCGCCCAGATCGCGATGGTCATCCCCTTCTACGGCGATGTGATGGTGTGGGTCCGCTCCCCCGACGCCGGCGGCTGGCACTTCCCGACGAGCGCGCGCCGCTCGGGTGAGACGATCCTCGAGGTCGCGCGTCGCGAGCTCTGGGATTCCGCGCGGATCGTGGCGAGCCGTCTCGATCTGCTCGGGGCGATCCGCTACGAATTGCCGAAGCCCACGACCGCGTACGTGTACATGTGCGAGCTGCAGCACCTCACCTGGTGGTACGACACGCCCGACAAGGAGAAGTCCGCCGAGATCGGGGTCTTCACCAGGCTTCCGCGGCCGGTTGCCAGCGAGGCGGTCGAGGTCGTCCTCGAGGCCGCGCTCCGCGCCCGCCGCACCGGCCTCCGCTAGACCGGGCTAGTCGAACGCCGCGGCGATGGCCGCCTGCAGCGCGTCGCCCGCCAGCCCATCGCCGAGGTAGCTGCTTCCGACCCGCACCTCGAGATGAAGGTGCGGCCCGCCCTCGGGATAGCCGCTGCTGCCCACGGATCCGACCACCGCTCCGGCGTCCACCGCGGCCCCGAGCGCGAGATCCGACACCGCGGAGAGGTGGGCGTAGCGCGTCACGACGCCGTGGCCGTGATCGATCCACACCTGCCGACCGCGGATGCGATCGAGCGTCGCCGCGGGCGTGTAGCCGAGCTGGATGGCGTCGGCGAGCGCGACGACCTCGCTCTCGCGGTCCCAATCCACGTAGTCGTGATCGATGCGCACGATCACGCCCGCGGCGGCCGCGCGCACGGGCGTGCCGGCCGCGGTCGGGAAGTCGATGCCCTCGTGCCAGCCGGCGCGGAACGCGCGCGGCGCGTTCGGCAGGAGCTCGAGGTCGGCCGGCAGCGCGACGCCGGCGATTGGCAGGAGCAGTCCCCGTACCGCGACGACCGACCTGCCGTCGCGGTCCCAGGAAGCCAGACGGCCGCGTTCGGCCGCCGGGTCCGTCCGCGCACTGACCGCGGGATCGGCCGTCGCGAGCGGTGCGGCGACGGCGGCCGGCGCGGCCTGCGCCACGGCCGGTGCCGGTGCGGCGGTCGCGGCGACCGCGACCGCGGCGAACAGGAGGGCGCCGCACAGGGCGAGGGGGAACCGCATCAGCAGAACCCTAACGCGGCGTACACTTGGCCGTGCGCACCACCTTTAACGACCGGTCCTGAGAGGCCGGGAAGGAAAAGCTCGTGATGCCACAGCCGCATACCGTGCTGCTCAGCGCCGACGACGTCCGGCGCGCGATCTCACGCATCGCGCATGAGATCGTCGAACGCGACCGCGACCTTTCAACGCTGGCCATCGTCGGCATCCGCTCGCGCGGCGACGTGCTCGCATCGCGCGTCCGCGAGGCGATCCGCACGCACGAGAACGCCGGTGTGCCGCTCGGATCGCTCGACATCACGCTCTATCGCGACGATCTGACGCGCATCGGCTACGCACCGGTCGTCCACGAGTCCGCTCTCGACTTCTCCGTCGACGACAAGGTGGTCGTGCTCGTCGACGACGTGCTCTTCACCGGACGCACGATCCGCGCCGCCCTCGATGCCCTCATCGACTACGGCCGGCCACGGGCGATCCGTCTCGCCGTGCTCGTCGACCGCGGCCATCGCGAGCTGCCGATCCGGGCCGACTTCGTCGGCAAGAACGTGCCGACGAAGCCGACGGACGAGGTCCGCGTGCATCTGGTGGAGGTGGATGGGCGCGACGAGGTCGAGCTCGTCGCCCGCGAGGCGGTGTCGGCATGAAATGGTCACGGCGCCATGTCCTCGACACGGACGATTGGTCGCGCGAGGAGATCGAGGCGGTCCTCGAGACGACCGGCGCGATGGTCGAGATCCTTCAGCGTCCCGTTCGCCGCGCGCCGCCCCTGCGCGGAAAGACGGTGATCCTCTTCTTCGCCGAGTCTTCCACCCGGACCCGCGTGTCCTTCGAGCTTGCGGCGAAGGCCCTCTCGGCCGACGTCACGACCATCACCGCGTCCGGGTCGAGCGTCGAGAAGGGCGAGACGCTCTACGACACGGTCCGCACGCTGCAGGCGCTGGGGGGCGACATCGTGGTCATGCGCCACGCATCGTCTGGTGCGCCGTACTTCGTGGCGGAGCGCACCGACGCCGCGGTGATCAACGCGGGCGATGGGTGGCACGCCCATCCGACGCAGGGGCTGCTCGACGCATACACCCTGCGTGGTGCGCTCGGCGACCTGGCCGGGAAGCGGATCGTCATCGTCGGCGACGTCGTGCACAGCCGAGTCGCGCGCTCGGACATCAACACGCTCGCGCCGCTCGGCGCGACCATCACGCTCTCCGGCCCGCCGACGCTCATGCCGAGAGCCTGGCGCCGTGGCGCGCTGCCGCCCTGCGTGACGTACGAGCCGGACCTCGACCGCGCGCTCGAGGACGCCGACGGCGTCATCGCCCTGCGTCTCCAGAAGGAGCGCCAGGAGGGCGGCCTGCTGCCGTCGCTGCGCGAGTACAGCCACGTGTGGGGCCTCACCGAGGCCCGCGTCGCGCGCATGAGGCCGAACGCCCCGGTCATGCACCCCGGGCCGATGAACGAGGGCGTCGAGATCGAGGCGGCGGTCGCGCACGGCGCGCGGTCGCTGGTCGAGACCCAGGTGACCAATGGGGTCGCCGTCCGCATGGCACTCCTCTATCTGCTCGTCGGCACACCGTCCCTGGAGGCGAACTAAATGGACCGCACGGCGATGGCGGCGCGCGGCTATCTCGTCACGCGGGGCTTCATCGACCTGCACGCGCACCTGCGGGAGCCGGGCTTCGAGGAGTCGGAGACGGTGGCCACGGGTGCGCGCGCGGCGCTGCGGGGCGGCTTCACCACGGTCTGCGCGATGCCGAACACCGAGCCGCCGATCGACTCCCCCGGGCTCGTGGCCGAGCTCATCGCCCGCGGCACCGCAGCTCGGGGCGCGCGCGTGCTCCCGATCGCGACGATCACGCGCGGTCGAAAGGGCCGGGAGCTCGCGGACCTCGTCGAGCTCGCCGCCGCCGGCGCGGTCGCGTTCTCGGACGATGGCTCGCCGGTGGATGACGCGCGGCTGTTCCAGCACGCCCTCGAGTACGCGCGGGCGAAGGACCTCCTGATCATCGAGCACCCGCAGGACCTCGCCCTTTCGGGCAAGGGCGTCATGAACGACGGCCCGGTCTCGGCGCGCCTCGGGCTCGCGGCGATCCCGAACGCCGCCGAGGAGTCAGCGGTGGCGCGCGCTCTCCTCATCGCCGGAGAGGCCGACGCGCGCGTCCATCTCACGCACCTCTCCACCGCCGGCTCGCTGGACCTGGTCCGCGCGGCGAAGGCGCGCGGCATCAGGGTCACCTGCGACGTCACGCCTCACCACCTCGCCATGACTGACGACTGGGTAAGAGGACGGAGGGCACTCGCGTGGGAGCAAGGGCTCAAGGGCGAGCGGTCGAACGACGAGTCGTCCGCCGGGACGCCGTTCGATTCGAACACGAAGATGAACCCACCGCTGCGTCGGCTCCACGATGTCCGCGCGCTGTGGATCGGGCTCGCGGACGGCACGATCGACGCCATCGCCACCGACCACGCGCCGCACGCGAGCGTGCGCAAGGAGGTCGAGTTCGACCAAGCGGCGTTCGGCATCAGCGGCCTCGAAACCGCGCTCGCGCTCGTCCTGGGTGGGGTCCGCGCGGGATGGTGCGATCTCGACACAGCGATCCGCGCGCTCACCGACGGTCCCGCGCGCGTGCTCGGCATCGCCCAGCGCGACGACGATTGGATCGCGATCGATCGCGACGCGACCTGGACGGTCGACGCCGCCGGGCTGGCCACGCTCGGCAAGAACACCCCGCTCTTGGGCCGGACGCTCCGCGGCCGCGTCATGCTCGCCGTCGTCGGTGGGGAAGTCCGCTTCGACGCAGGTGTCCGTGCCGCGGCCTAGGCGGAGTGGCTCCCAATTGCATCTTTATTCATCCGGACCGTATAGTTATGCACCTATGAGCAGGGCGGCGGTGCTCGGCCTCGAGGACGGCAGCGCCTGGTGGGGAGAGGCGTTCGGTGACGCGGCGGCCGCCTGGGGTGAGGTCGTCTTCAACACCGCGATGACCGGCTACCAGGAGATCGCCTCGGACGCCTCGTACAACGGCCAGATCGTCGTCCTCACCTATCCGCTCATCGGCAACTACGGGACGTTCGATCGCGCGTCCGAGTCGCGGCGACCGTGGATCGAGGCCCTCGTGGTGCGCCAGCTCGACGTGACCTGCCGCGACGACACGCTCGACCTCGATGCGTACCTGCGGCAGTACGGCGTGCCCGGCATCACCGGCGTCGACACGCGCGCGCTCGTCCGCCGGCTGCGCGCGAAGGGCACCCTCCGCGGTGCGCTGCTTCAGGTGCCGCCGCATCTGGCGCACGACCCCGGCGTCGCGCAGGAGGCGGTGGCGAAAGCGCGCGCGTCCGCGCCGCTCGCCGCGCGCCCACTGGTGGTCGAGGCGACCGGTCTCGCACGTCAGGTCGGCAGCGGCCCGAAGGTCGCCCTCCTCGACACCGGCGTGAAGGAGAACCAGGTGCGCTGCCTCGTCCGCCGCGGTGCGCTGGTCCGCATGTTCCCGGCGACGGCGAGCGCGCGCGAGGTCCTGCAGTGGGCGCCGGACGGGATCGTCATCACGAACGGGCCCGGCGATCCCGCGGCCATCCCGCAGGTCGCGCAGAACGTGAAGCTCCTCCTCGACGCGGCGCTCGGGCGGGCGACATCGCGGCCGCTCCCGATCCTCGGCATCTGCCTCGGGCATCAGCTCATCGGGCGCGCGATCGGCGCGAGCACGTCGCGCCTGCCCTTCGGCCATCACGGCGCGAATCATCCGGTGAAGGACCTGCGCACCGGTGCGGTGGTCATCACCAGCCAGAACCACGAGTTCCAGGTCGACGAGAGCTCGATCCCGAAGGAGAGCGAGTTCATCGTGAGCGCGCGGAACCTGAACGACGGATCGGTGGAGGGTCTCGCGCACCGCGCACTGCCCATCCGCACCTACCAGTACCACCCCGAGGGCGCGCCCGGTCCGCGCGACAACGAGCCGGTCTTCGACGCGTTCGTCGCCGACGTGAACGCGGCGGTCGCCGGCAGGTGACCCGCCACGAGTACGCGCTCCTCGACGTGTTCACCGACAGGAAGTTCGGCGGCAACCAGCTCGCCGTGTTCCAGGGCGGCTCCGCGGTGCCCGAGAGCGCGATGCAGTCGATCGCGAAGGAGCTCAACCTCCCCGAGACGGTCTTCGTGCTGCCGCCGCGCTCCGGCGGCGACCACCTTCTGCGCATCTTCACGCCGGCGCGTGAGCTGCCGTTCGCCGGTCATCCGACGGTCGGCGCGGGCTTCCTCCTGTCCGGGGGCGCGGACGCGACCCTGCGGCTCGAGGAGAAGGTCGGGACGCTCACGGTGACGGTGCAGGGCGGCTTCACCGAGATGGAGCAGCCGCTGCCGACCTTCCGCGGCGGTCCGGTCCGTGGCGTTGTCGCTCCGCAGATCGCGCTCGAGCTGTCGGACATCGCGACCACGCCGCCCATCGAGATCGGCTCGAGCGGCAACGAGTTCACGTTCGTCCCGGTGCGCAACCTCGATGCCCTGAGGCGGGCCGCACCGCGCGGGCTCGCGGATGCGGTGTTCCTCTTCACGCGCGAGACCGTCGCGCCGGGCTCGACCGTGCACGGCCGGATGTTCGCGGGCTGGCAGGGCGTGGCCGAGGATCCCGCGACCGGCTCGGCCTGCGGTCCGCTGGGCGCATATCTCGTCCGCCACGGCATCTCGGACGGTGGGAGCATCGTCGTCGAGCAGGGCTATGAGATGGGCCGCCCATCACTGCTCCACGTGCGCATCGGCGGGACGCGTGACGCGATCACGAGCGTGCACGTCGGCGGACGCGCCGTCATCACCGGCGGCGGATGGATCGACGCATGAAGGTCCTCATCATCGGATCGGGACCGATCGTCATCGGACAGGCCGCGGAGTTCGACTACGCCGGGACGCAGGCCTGCCGCGCGCTGCGCGAGGAAGGCGTCGAGACGGTCCTGGTGAACTCGAACCCCGCGACGATCATGACCGACGCCGGGGTCGCGGACGTCACCTACATCGAGCCGCTCACCGTCGAGGTGCTCGAGCGGATCATCGCGCGGGAGCGGCCCGACGGGCTCCTGCCCACGCTCGGCGGGCAGACCGGCCTCAACCTCGCGGTCGCGCTCGCGGAGGCCGGCGTGCTCGAGCGGTACGGGGTGCGTCTCCTGGGCACGCCGCTCTCGGCCATCCAGCGATCGGAGGATCGGGAGGCCTTCAAGCAGCTGCTGGTCTCCATCGGCGAGCCCGTGCCCGAGTCGGCCACCGCGCACGCCGCCGCCGAGGCCGTGACGTTCGCGGACCGCATCGGCTATCCCGTGGTCGTCCGGCCGGCGTTCACGCTCGGCGGCACGGGAGGGGGATTCGCACGGGACGAGGCCGAATTGCAGCTTACCGCAGCCCGAGGCATATCAGCCTCACCAATTGGCCAGGTGCTGATCGAGCGCTCCCTGGTGGGGTGGAAGGAGATCGAGTACGAGGTCATGCGCGACGGCGCGGACACCTGCATCACCGTCTGCAACATGGAGAACATCGACCCGATGGGCGTGCACACCGGCGACTCCATCGTGGTCGCGCCCTCGCAGACGCTCACCGACAAGGAGCACCAGATGCTGCGGAGCGCGGCGATCCGCATCATCCGCGCGCTCGGCATCGAGGGTGGCTGCAACATCCAGTTCGCGCTGCACCCCGATCGCGCGCCGACGGCCGACCCCGAAGCGCAGGTCCCGTACTACGTCATCGAGGTGAACCCGCGTGTCTCGCGGTCGTCGGCGCTCGCGTCGAAGGCGACCGGGTATCCGATCGCGCGTGTCGCGGCGAAGATCGCGATCGGCAAGCGGCTCGACGAGATCCCCAATGCCGTCACGAAGAAGACGTCCGCGGCGTTCGAGCCGGCGCTCGACTACGTCGTGGTGAAGATCCCGCGGTGGCCGTTCGACAAGTTCCCCGCCGCCGATCGGACGCTCGGCACGCAGATGAAGGCGACCGGCGAGGTCATGGCCATCGACCGCACCTTCGAGGCGTCGCTGCAGAAGGCGCTGCGCTCGCTCGAGGTGAAGGGCGTGGGTCTTCTCTGGGAGGCGCCGGGGTGGGTCGAGGTCACCGATCCGAAGAAATTCGTCGACGGCTTCCTCAGCGGCGCGCCAACTGACGACCGGCTGTGGCGGGTGTTCGCCGCGCTGCGGCGTGGCGCGACGGTGGACGAGGTCCACGGCGCGACGCGGATCGATCGATTCTTTCTCCGGAAGATGGCGACCATCGTCCGCTTCGCGGAGGACGAGCTTCAGGGGAAGACGCCGACTCCCGATCTCTTGCGGCGCGCGAAGCGCCTCGGGTTCGCGGACTCGGATATCGCGACCCTCACCGGCCTCTTGCCCGCGGACGTGCGACGCCTTCGCGGTCAATGGGGCCTCCGCCCCGTGTACAAGATGGTCGACACCTGCGCGGCGGAGTTCGAGGCGGTGACCCCGTACTTCTACTCGACCTACGAGCAGGAGAACGAGGCCACGCCGCTCCCCGGTGAGAAGGCCGTGATCATCGGCTCCGGACCGATCCGCATCGGTCAGGGCATCGAATTCGACTGCTGCTGCGTGCAGGCCGCGACGGCGCTTCGTGAGCGGGGCGTCGCGCCGATCATGGTGAACAGCAATCCCGAGACGGTGTCCACCGACTTCGACGCGTCGGCGCGTCTGTACTTCGACCCGCTCGACGAGGAATCGATCGCCAGCGTGCTCGAGAACGAGGGTGGGACCGCGCGCGAGGACGGTCACGCGCCCGCCGTGCGGGTCCTCACGCAGTTCGGCGGGCAGACCGCGCTGAACATGGCCGAGCGCATCGTGGGCATCGGCGGTCGCATCGCGGGCACCACCGCCGATGCGATCGCGCTGGCGGAGGACCGTCGACGCTTCCACGACTTCGCCGACGGGCTCGCCATACCGCAGCCGCCCGGCGGCACCGCGGCGTCCCTCTCCGAAGCGCTCGCGGTCGCTACCCAGATCGGCTATCCGGTGCTGGTGCGTCCGTCGTACGTCCTCGGCGGGCGCGGGATGGAGATCGCGTATCAGAAGGAGGATCTCGAGCGCTACTTCCACTCCGCGCTCGAGGCCGGCACCGGTCGCGTGCTCGTCGACAAGTACCTGCGCGGCAAGGAGGTCGAGGTCGACGCAGTGAGCGATGGCACCGACACGCTGGTGGCCGGGATCATGGAGCACATCGAGCGCGCCGGCGTGCACTCCGGCGACAGCTACGCGGTGTATCCGGCGCAGAACGTCCTGCCGGAGGAGCGCCGCCGCATCGTGGAGCTCACCGCGCTCATCGCGCGCTCGCTGCCGGTGCGCGGGCTGCTCAACATCCAGTTCATCGTCGAGGAGGGCCGCGTGTGGGTCCTCGAGGTGAACCCGCGCTCGAGCCGCACCGTCCCCTTCCTCACGAAGGTCACGGGCGTGCCGCTCGTCAGCCTCGCGGTGGCGATCTCGCTCGGCTCGACGCTCGCCGCGGAGGGCTACGCGCGCGACGACGGGATCTGGCCGGAGGCACCGCTCGTGGCGGTCAAGGCGCCCGTGTTCTCGATGGCGAAGCTGCTCGAGGTCGACACCTACCTCGGTCCGGAGATGAAGAGCACCGGCGAGGTCATGGGCGTTGATCGCGCCTTTCCCCCGGCGCTATGGAAAGCCCTCGTCGCGGCCGGACTGGCGCCGATGCCCAGCGGCCTCGTGCTCGTCACCGTCGCGGACAAGGACAAGGAGGAGGTCGTCCCGATCATCGAGGGCTTCCACTGGCTCGGATACGACCTCGTGGCCACGAGCGGCACGGCCGCGCTCATCCGCTCGCTCGGGATCGACGTGCGCGAGGTCGGCAAGCTGTCCGAGGGTCGCGACGAGATCCTCGCGGTCATCCGCTCGGGGAAGTGCGCGGCCGTCGTGAACACGCCGACGCTCGGGAAGACCGTGGATCGCGACGGCTTCCTCATCCGCCGCGCGGCGGTCGAGGCGCGCGTGCCCTGCCTCACCTCGCTCGACACGGCGCTCGCGGTCGTCACGGCCCTGCGCGCGTCGGCGGTCTCATACGACGTTGCACCGCTCGCCGACTACCGTTCGCCGCAGCCTGCGGTGACCGCGAGCTGAGGGAGAAGCACGTGAGCTCGTCCATCTATCACGAGGGAAACCGCGGTCTGCAGGACCGGTTCGACACGCGGCGCATCGCCGATCGCATCGAGCAGGTCCTCGTCTCGGACACCATCTCCGATCACGACCGGGCGTTCATCGAGTCGCGCGACATGTTCTTCCTCGCGACCGCGGACGACGCCGGCATGCCGAACTGCTCGTACAAGGGCGGCGACCCCGGCTTCGTGCGCGTCGTGGACGAGCACACCGTGGCCTTCCCGAACTTCGACGGGAACGGGATGTACCTGTCGATGGGCAACGTCATGGTGAATCCGAGCGTCGGGATGCTCTTCATCGACTTCGAGCGCGGGCACCGCATGCGGCTCAACGGGATCGCCACGATCGACCCCGCGGACCCGATCCTGTCGGACTACCCGGAGGCGCAGTTCATCGTGCGGGTGCGCGCCCGCGAGGTGTTCCCGAACTGCCCGCGCTACATCCATCGCTACACCCTGGTCGAGCGCTCGCGGTTCGTGCCGAAGAAGGGCGGGGTCACCCCGGTCCCCGGCTGGAAGTGCGCCGACTGGTCCGCGGATGCGCTCCCGGCGAAGGATCCCGCGCGCGACCCGACGCGCGAGGTGCTTTGAACCGACGCCCTGCCGCACCGGCGCTGGCGACCGCGCTCGTCGTCTCCGCCTCGCTTCTCGGCGACACGTTCCTCTACACGGTCCTGCCGGTGCAGGCGTCCAGTCTCGGTCTCGAGCGTCCGACCGTGGGATTGATCCTCTCGCTGAACCGCTGGGTGCGCCTGGGGACGAATCCGCTCGCGGCGCGCCTCTACGGGCGATTCCCCGCGGGCGCGCTGGTGCTCGTGGCGATCGTGCTCGCCGCGGTCTCGACCGCGATGTATGCGCTCCCGGCGATGCTCGCGGTGTTCTTCGCCGGCCGTCTCCTGTGGGGCTTCAGCTACTCGCTCCTGCGCCTGGGCTCGTTCCTCTCCGCGCTCGAGGACGCGACCGCGCACGCCGGCCGGCGCATCGGGAACACCCGCGCGGTGTGGGGCCTCGGCTACTTCGGCGGCGCGCTCTTCGCCCCGTTCGCGACGGTGTGGTGGGGCTGGACGACGGCGATCGTCGCCGCGGCCGCGCTCTCCCTCGCGCTCGGCCTCGGCCCGGCGCTCCTCGCGGCCGGTTGGCGACGGCATATCGCGATCGTCGAAGGCCACGTGCCGGCCTCGGTGTGGGAGCCGCGCTTCCTCGCGCTGTTCGCGGCGGCGACGATCCAGCTCGCCCTCTTCGCGGGTCTCCTCGTCGCGGCGGGCGGCTTCCGCGTGGACGAGCTCTTTCACGACGGCGCGCCGATCCTGGACGCGGTCGTCCCCGCGACCTTCGTCGCCGCGGCGTTCGCGCTCACGCAGCGAGTCGCGCAGGTCGCGTGGACGCCGCTCGCGGGCCGCTGGAGCGACCGCTCGGCCACGACGGCCTTCGCGCTGTCGACGACCCTCTCGCTCGTGTCGGTCGCCGCGCTGGCGCTCCCGCTCGATCCGGTCGCCTTCGTGATCGTCGGCGGGAGCGCGTTCGTGAACGGGCTCACCGCGACGATCGCGGTCGAGCTTGCCGTCGCGCGCCGCTCGCGTGAGGTCGATCGCCCGCGCATCCTCGCGGCACTGCACACCTGGCAGGACGGCGGCGCCGCGGCCGGCGCGCTCGCCGGCGGCATCCTCGCGACGCTTGGTGCCGCACCGGCGCTGCTGGCCGGCGCGGGCGTCCTCGCGTTGACGATGCCGCTCTGGTGGGCGAGCGTGGTGCGGTCATGACCACACGACGGACCGACGCGCAGAAGTGGAAGGTCAGCTCCGCCGAGTACGGGCGATCGCTCGCGGGGCTCAGCCTGAACCTACTCGTCCGCGACATCGAGCGGAGCCTGCCCTTCTACACCGAGGTGCTCGCATTCACCGACCTGCACCACGACCCCGACTTCGCCGCGCTCGAGCGCGCCGGCGTTCGCCTCATGCTCCACGCCGATCACACCTACGCGGCGCAGCCGTGGGCACCGCGTCTTGCGGAGAAGGGGAAGCGCGGTCTCGGTGCGGAGATCCGCATCCTGGGGATCGACCCCGACGCCGCGGAGGAGCGCGCGCGAGCGCGCGGATACACCGTGCTGTTCGCGACGAAGGAGTGGCCGCACGGCTGGCGCGATTGTCTGCTCGAGGACCCCGACGGCTACACCTTCGCGGTCGGGGTGCCGCTGTGACGCCGATCGCCGCGCGCGGCGCGCCGCTCGAGTACTGGTTCGTGAAGCTGAACGCACCAGGCCTGGCGTTCCTGGTCGACCTCATCGTGCGCCGCCGCCAAGGCCGAGCGGAGGTGCGTCTCTCGTACTGGCGCGCTGGCGCCGGGACCGTCACACACGAGTACAGCGATCGCTGGACCGCTGACGCGAACGGCATACGGACCACGAACGCGCGCATCACGTCGGACCGCTGCAGCGGCGAGAGCATGGGTGTCGCATGGGACCTCGCGATCCGCCTCGGGCCACGGTGGCTCGATCCAGGCCGCCCCGTCGCGTGGCTCCGTGCCGCCGATCTGCAGATCGTCAGCTCGCCCGCCTCGCGCTTCGATGGGACGATCCGGATAGACGGCTCGGAGATGCCCATCACCGGCGCACGCGGGCTCGTCGCCCACTACTGGGGCCGAAGGCTCCCGGATCGCTGGGTGTGGCTGTCTCTCAACACTGAGCACCGCGATGTCGATGCGCTGCTCGCGCGCACACGACTTTGGGGTCTCCGCTGGCCGCAGATGGAGATGGGCTACCTGTACGCCGCCGACCCGCGTCACGCCCGCCTCGTCATCTCACCGCTGAACGGCCTTGTCAGCGGGAGCGTCCACGACGGCGTGGTGTCGCTGCGCGCCCGAGGCATCGACGGAGAGGTCAGGGTGCGTGCCCGCACACCCGCCGCCGCGCGCAACGACCTCGGCGAGGAGATCACCCAGACGCTGCTCGGCGACCTCGAGATCGACGGGGAGAACAGTGTCGGCATCGCAGGCGTCGAGACCCGGGGATGGCCACTGTGATCATCGAGCAGGGCCGCGTCGTCGCGAATGCGCAGATCGGCGAGCTCGGCGCGCTGCTCGCCATCCACGCGCCGGGCATCGTCGAGCGCGCCAACGCCGGCCAGTTCGTGCACGTCCGCCCCGGCCCGGGGTGGGACCCGCTGCTGCGTCGGCCGTACTCGTTCTGCCGCATCGACCGGCGCGGCGGCGAGCTCGAGCTCATCGTGAAGCCCCTCGGCCTCGGCGGCGAATGGATCGCCGAGCGACACGCCGGCGACACGCTCGACCTCCTTGGACCGCTGGGCACCGCGTTCGTGGTCCGTCGCGACACGCGGAACCTGCTGCTCGTTGCCGGCGGCACGGGGATCGCGCCGATGCGGGTCATCGCCGAGCATGAGGCGACGCGGCGCAACGTCACCCTGGTCATGGGTGGACGTTCCGTGGCTTTTCTCTGGCCATCCGACCGGCTCCCCGCGTCGGTCGAGTACGTGACCACGACCGACGACGGCTCGTTCGGGACCAAGGGTCGCGTCACCGACGTCCTGCCCTCGCTCATCACCTGGGCCGACCAGCTCCTCGCCTGCGGCCCGTGGCCGATGCTCGCCGCGATCGGCCGGATGCGCGACGAAGCGCTGCGCGGGCCCGTCGTCGCGGGCCGGCAGACGCTCCTCGACGCGCAGATCGCGGTCGAGCAGCACATGGGCTGCGCGATGGGCGTCTGCCGCGCATGCGTCATCGTCACGAAGCCCGGTAACGCGCGGGTGTGCCGCGAGGGCCCCGTGTTCCCGCTGGGGGATGTCGCGTTCGAGGCCGGTGAGCCGGCGACCGTCGGGGTGGTGTCCTGATGCCGTGGCGCCGGCCGAGAAAGCTCGAGCAGCGCGCGGGCTCGCCGCGCAGCTCGCCCGAGGAACGGCTCGAGCTCGCCGCGGAGGGCGAGGAGGAGCGCGACAGCGTCGAGCTCGCCACGGTCGACGGCGCCTCCATCGTCGAGGCCGCGACCGGCGAGCCGGAGCGCGACGTCGTCGGGCCCTCGCTCGCGATCGACGCCGAGCGGCTGGCGGAGGCCCAGCTCGTGACCTCGGCGCCCGACACGTTGCCCGAGCGCTCCATCGACCTCGAGGTCGAGGCCGCGCGCGGCCTGCGCCTGAAGAACCCTGTGCTCACGGCGTCGGGGACCTTCGGACAGGGTCTCGAGTACGCCGAGATCATCGACGTGTCGCGGCTCGGGGCCATCGTGAACAAGGGCACGACGCGGAACCCGCGGCCGGGCAACCCGCAGTACCGCATCGCCGAGACGCCGGCGGGCATCCTCAACTCGATCGGCCTCGAGAATCCCGGTGCGGTCGAGGTCGCGCGTCTGTACGGACCGAAGTGGGCGAAGCTGCGCGTCCCGGTCATCGTGAACGTCGCCGGCTACAGCGTCGACGATTACGTGTTCGTCGTCGAGACGCTCGCCCAGACGCCCGGCGTCGTGGCGTTCGAGCTGAACATCTCCTGCCCGAACGTGAAAGGCGGGATGCTCTTCGGCTGCGATCCGCTGCTCGCGGCCGAGGTGACGCGCGCGGTGCGCGAGACCACCGACATGCCGATCATCGTGAAGCTCACGCCGAACGCACCCGATGTCGTCGCCGTCGCCAGGGCGGTGGAGGAGGCCGGCGCGGACGGGCTCACCGCGATCAACACCGTGCTCGGCATGCGCATCGACACCGCGAAGCGGCGGCCCGTCCTCGGCACGGGCAGCGGCGGTCTCTCCGGTCCGGCGATCCGGCCGATCGCGGTGCACATCACGTATCAGGTCGCGCAGGCAGTGACGATCCCGATCATCGGCGCGGGCGGCGTGACGAGCGCGAACGACGCGCTGGAGTTCCTGCTGGCGGGTGCCTCCGCGGTGCAGGTGGGCACGGCCACATTCGCCGACCCGACGGCGCCGATCCGCGTGATCGAGGGGCTGGCCGCGTACGTGCGGGACAACGGCCTCTCCTCGATCCGCGAGATCATCGGCGCGGCGCTTCCCCAGTAGGCTCGCAGCATGTCGGACCCGCTCGCCTTCGGACCCTTCCTCCTCCTCGACAACGGCGCGCGCGAGCAGCTCGTGGCGCGCGCGACGGTGCTCTCGCTGAAGCAGGGCGACGTGCTCATCGAGGAGCGACAGGCCGACGACGATGCCTACCTCCTCGTCGACGGCTCGGTGCGCGTCGTCGCTCGGGGCCGGGGAGAGGAGCAGGAGCGGACGCTCGCGCTCATCGGCGCGCCCGCCCTCGTCGGCGAGATGGCCGTGGTCAAGGGCCAGCAGCGCAGCGCGTCGGTGTTGGCGGACACGCCGTGCCGGGTCCTCCGGCTGCCGGGCGCCGAGCTGCGACGGCTCATCGACGAGCAGCCCCTCTTCGGGTCCGCGATGCACGAGCGCACCGATCTCCTCCTCGCGGACGCGTTCCTGAAACGCACGAGCCCGCTGCGCGACCTGCCGGCCGAGATCGTCGCCGGACTCGCGATGCGCCTTCGGCCGCGCGAGCTCGAGCCCGATCAGCTCATCGCCGGGAACGATGACGACCTGTATCTCGTCCGCCGCGGTGCGGTCGAGCGGCTCGGCGACGGGCAGCGCACCGGCCCGGGCGACTTCGTGCAGCGCGAGCGTGGCGAGCGCTACGCCGCCGCGGGGGAGACGTGGCTCTACGAGCTGCGCATGGCCGACGTCGCGTCGGAGATCATGCGACACCAGGAGCGCGTGCGCGGCATCGCCTCGAGGCTCGGCGATCGCTCGCGGGTCCGCGCGGCGCCGAGCGTGGTCGCGTTTCGCGACGTCGACCTGGGTGGCGCGCTGGTGCGCGACGCCGTACATCGCGCCGTGGTCTCGGAGCACGTGGCCGCGCTGCTCCCGTCGCTCGACGGGAAGCACGACGTCGCGTCGCTGGTGCGCGACTCGGGGCGCACGCGCGGCGAGGTCGTCGAGGGCCTCGCGATGCTCGTCGCGGCCGGATTGGCCGAGCTCAGGGACTGAATCGCGCGCGTTACGCGAGGCACTAGCATCTCCGCCGTGCCGCACGAGCCCGCGACGGAGGCATGGCGCCGGTCGATCGGCGCGCGCATGGCCGCGATCAACGGGATGCTCGACGAGTCAGTCGCGGATCTCACGCTGGCGCAGGTGAACCATCGCGAGCGGACCGGCGTGCTGTCCATCGCGTTCAGCCTCGCGCATGTCGTCGGCGGTCAGGACCGCAACGTCGCGCAGCTGCTCGACCGCGGACCGACCCTCTGGGAGAGTGGCGGCTGGGCGAAGCGCGTCGGTCTCGTCGGCGACCTGCCGAAGCGCGGCACGCCGATGGCCGACGCGGAGAAGATCCAGCTCGGCGACCTTGACGCATGGCGTGCGTACCAGCGCGCGGCGTTCGCGCGCACGGCGACCGCGCTCGCGAACACGCCCCTGGCGCGCTTCGACGAGGACGCCTTCGGCGGGACGCGTCCGCCGAGCGCGCCCGGCTCGTTCCTCTTCGCGCTCGTCCCGTCGGGGACCATCCGGGTGAGGGACTGCTGCGAGGCCTACCTGTTCCAGCACGCCTCGCGGCACCTGGGCGAGATCGAGCACGCGCGTGC
>JBGQFO010000002.1:0-90804 GCA_041496945.1 Candidatus Limnocylindria bacterium
CACGCCACCGACGCGACCTGCCCGGTCGGCGGCACCACCTACGACCTGACGTTCGACACCTCCAACTGGAACACGCCGGTCCGCCTGATCCTCAGCGCGCGCAACGACTTTGTCGCGCAGGACCCGCGCAGCACGACGCTCGACTTCACGGTCCTCGCCTCGGCCTCGAGCGCGACGGACTACCTGCGTCCGCCGTTCGTCGACTACCCGGACCTGCCCGTGCGCAGCAAGGTCGACGTGACCTCGATCGACGACGAGACGCCCGGCGTGTTCCTGCTGGAGTCCGGCGGTCGCACGCTCGTCCAGTGCGGCGCGACCTGCGGCATGGCCGGCACGGGCGACTCGTACACCATGCGTCTCACCAAGGCCCCGACGGCCGACGTGAACCTCTCCGTCATCACCGACGGCCAGACCGACGTTTGCTCGACGCCCGGCCCGGTCCCGTGCACCAGCGCCTTGGCGCTCGCCCAGATCGGCGGCGTGCGCCCGACGCAGCTCTTCACCGGCAACCTGGTGACGTCCGGCGCGACGCTGACGCGTGGCGCGGGCGCCGACCTCGGCTCGTTCCTCGACGACGGCTTCGCGGCCGGCCAGACGATCCGTGTGACCGTCGGCGGCACGACCGTCGACCGCCGCATCGCGTCGATCTCGCTCGACGGCAAGTCGATGATCCTCGACAGCGCGCCCGGCACCGGCAGCGACGCCGGCTCGGTGAGCCTGCTCAGCGACCGCGGCATCTACACCGGCGCGCTCCAGTACAAGGCCACCGACCCGACGGACGCGCCGAGCCTGTTCACGCACCTGGGCGGCGCGCTCATCCGCACGGACGGCAAGAGCTGGCTGGACTCAGGCTTCATCGAGGGCCAGCTCATCCAGATCACCGGCGTGCCCGGCACGTTCAAGATCGAGTTCATCACCGATGCGCCCGGCGACACCGGCAAGCTCAACCTCGCGCGGCTCACGACCCTGCTGCCGTCGGACGGATCCCTGACCGCCGGCGCGACCGCGAACGTCATGCAGGTCGCGCGCACGGTCACGTTCACGACGGCCAACTGGTACACGCAGCAGACCGTGCCGCTGCTCGCGGACCCGCTGTACGACCTGCAGCCCGGCCGCGGCGATCTGAAGACGTTCCCGAAGAAGGAGCACCTGCTCTCCGGCATCCGTGGCCCGCTCGCCGTCGAGGGCGGCGTGACCACGGCCGACCGGTCGCTGAAGCACGCGGTCCTGCTTCCCGGCGAGGGCAACGCCGAGCCGTTCCAGGTCGCGGCGCAGCCGCCGGAGTGGCAGATGATCGACACGCTCAACGTGTTCGCCGACGGCAGCCACGAGAACCTCGTGGGCCAGATGACCTCGGCTGCGATCACCGGCCTCAACATGACCAAGGATCTCGACCTGCGACCCTTCTGCGGCACGCGTCCGTGCCCGTTCGGCGAGCCGGGCAAGTACCCGGGCGGCATCACCTACGGCTCGTACACGGTCAACACGGACGGCTCGTTCAACACGGATGGCGGCTCGTCGACGATCGAGGTCCTGAACCTCTTCCTCGGTCAGGGCAACGACACGTTCACGGTGATCTCGACACTCGTGCCGGCGGTCGAGCTCGCGAACAACGGCGTGGCGCGCACGTCGGCGCACGGCGGTCTCACCAGCGTGCATGGCGGCGGCAACACCGCGCTTACGGTCACCGGCGCGTTCGACACGACCGCGTCACAGGTCACGCGCACCGATGGCGTGGACTGGATGACGCAGGGCTTCAAGGTCGGCCAGACCGTCCAGATCGGCGCGAACACGCTCACCATCACCGGCTTCGGCAACTCGACCTACGGCCCGAACAGCACGATGCAGGTCGTCGCCGCGGTCGGCGCGCTCGCGGCGGCGTCCGGTGCCGCGCTCACCATCGCGGTCCGCGATGAGCTCGCGGTCACGGGCACGTTCGCGATCACCGGCAACCGCATCGCGCGCATGGACGGCCAGCCGTGGGAGAGCCTCGGCTTCGTGCGCGGCCAGCACGTGACGATCCAGGGCACAGGCGCGCGCACGATCGTCGACTTCGACAACTCGACCTACGGCGACGGCACGACGCTCATCGTCGACGGCGCGTCCCTCACCGGCACGACCCTGGCCGGCACGGTGGCCGAGTACGACCGCATGCCGTCCACGACCGTCCGCATTGGCGGCGACACGCTCATCGTGACCGGCGGCGCGTCGACCATGGCCGCGGGCGGCCCGAGCTCGCCGCTCGTGCTCTACGGCGACACGTCGCAGGACGGCACCTGGTACGCGGGCCGCACCGACGTGCTGTCGCTCGGCATCTTCGGCAACAAGCCGTTCGCGCACGACGAGAACGTCCCGGTCACCGTCACGACGCCGGACGGCGGCATCACCGCCTTCATCGCGCGCACCGACGGCGCGTCGTGGGTCGACAAGGGCTTCGCGGTCGGCGCGCAGCTCGCGGTCAACGGCGTGCTCTACGGCACGGTCAGCAGGACGTCCGCGAGCACCTGCGCGCTCGTCACGATCCAGGCCGGCCTCTGCACGACGGTCGCACCGAACGTGATGAAGCTCATCGCGCTCGGGAGCGGCTTCGCCGCGATCCCGGCCGCGACACCCAAGAACATCGCGGTCCAGAACCGCGTCGGCAACGGCGCGCCGTTCTTCGTCTTCCCGCTCGCGACCGCGTACGCGAACGCCGGCAACGACGTGATCGACGCGCACCTGGCGTTCTCGGCCTCGCCCGCCGGCTCGCTGCCGACCGTCGGCATCACCGCCTACGGCGGCCCGGGCAACGACACGATCATCGGCACGCAGACCGGCGACCACCTCGCTGGCGGGAGCGGTGACGACCGCATCTACGGCGGGCGCGGGGTCGACCTGATCTACGGCGACTCGGGCTTCAACGTGAACGTCATCACGCGCGAGCTCTTGGTGGTCAACAACAACACCTCGCCCAAGCCGGACGCCGACCTGCTCGTTGCCGGCAGCGACCTGCTCTACGGCGACGCGCCCGGCACCGTCGCGCCCCTGGGGACTCAGGACGACTACGCCGACGTGATCTTCGGCGACCAGGGCGAGGTCCTGCAGAGCGTCCTCGGCGCGCGCGACACCACCCGCGTCCAGGTCGGCCTGCAGCGGATCCAGACGACCGCGATCGCGACGCTGCGCAACATCGAGTCGCGCAACCTGCAGAACGGCAAGGATGACTTCATCTACGGCAACGCCGGACGCGACATCCTCATCGGTGGCGCCGGCAACGACGCGATCGACGGCGGCGCACAGGACGACCTGGTGTTCGGCGACAACGTCACCCTGGCGTGGCGCTCGAGCGACGTTACCAGCCTGCGGTTCCAGACCCTCTCGGGCACGCTCCTGTACAGCCGCACCGATATCAACAACAACGCGACGCTTGGCTACGACAACAGCGGTCAGCTCCTGACCGACGGCATCGCGCGCGCGTACCGCAGCCCCGACGCGAACGTGCCGTGGTGGGCCGAGTACCAGGTGACCAACCTGTACCAGAACTTCTCGATGGACTCGGGCCTCACCGGCGTGGGGAGCTTCGGCAACGACTACCTCGCCGGCGGCGCGAACAACGACCTGATCTTCGGCCAGCTCGGGAACGACGTGATCCAGGGTGACGGCTCGATCGACTTCATCTCGCACGCGTATCTGGCCAGCGACCTCGTCACCGTGAACACCGCCGCGCTCGGCGGGCGCGTCGGCGCGTCACGCGCCGCCGCGACCTGCACGACGAGCGCCGCGGGCACCCCGATCTGCCAGGGCAATGGCGACCTCGTGGTCTACCCGTCGTTCGAGGCGACGACCGATGGCGAGGACTACATCGAGGGCAACGGCGGCAACGACGTCCTGTTCGGCGGCCTCGGCCAGGACGACCTGATCGGCGGCAGCTCCGACTTCTTCAGCCTGACCACGCCGGACCAGCGTCCGGACGGTAGCGACCTGATCTTCGGCGGCGCCGGCACGCGCATCGGCCGCGACGCCGACACCGCCCCCGGCGCGGCCGCCGACGCGCACTCGCGCGACGCGGACACGATCGTCGGCGACAACGGCCGCATCGTCCGCATCGTCGGGACGAACGGCACCGACGTCGGGCCGGTCACGAAGTACGTCACCTTCGTCTACGACAACTACGGTGGTGTGAAGCTCGTAGTCCGTGGCGTCACGCTCATCGACTACACCGTCGGCGGCCCCGACTTCCGTCCCGACCTGTTCGGCCTTCCGGCCACCGGCGCGTGCAGCAGCGCGGGCGCGAAGGCCACCGGCGACTGCAGCGCGGTCCTGACCGTCGTGCCCGGCCGCAACCGCTGGACCGTGGACATCGGCGGCAGCGACGAGATCCACGCCGAGTCCGGCGACGACACCGTCTACGGCGGCGTCGGCCACGATGTGATCTTCGGCGACGCCGGCGACGACGACCTCATCGGCGGCTGGGGCTTCGACTGGATCTCCGGCGGCACCGGCCAGGACGGGGTCATCGGCGACGACGGCCGCATCTTCACGAGCCGCAACAACACGACGGTCGGCGAGCCGCTCTACGGCATCGCGCCGCTGCTCGCGACCGACCCGGATGCGAAGTTCTCGAACGGCAACGTCGCCGACGAGTTCATCTACACGCCCGGCCAGGTACAGACCGCCACGATCAACGTCACCGGCGCGCTCGCGAAGGCGGTCGACCTGACGCCGTTCAACCTCACGCCGGACGCGCTGGGCGCCGACCAGCCGAAGTACGACGCGAACAACTCGGACGACGTCATCTTCGGCGGCTGGGACGACGACTTCCTGCACGGCGGCTCCGGCGACGACGCCATCTCCGGCGCCGAGGCCCTGGCCACCGCGTACCTCCAGATGTACGGGACCGGCACCGTCTGCCAGCAGCAGGTGAACTGCGCGATCGGCCTGGTGCAGACCGACTTCTTCCACCCGTTCAACCCCGGCGACGCGCTCCACTTCGGGGCGGACACGAACCCATGGCACGCCAACGGGCACCTGGCGACGCGCCTTGGCGAGTTCCTGCTCTACGACGAATACGACCCGCGCCGCGCGATCCTGTTCAACGCGGACGGGAGCGTGTGGAAGAGCGGCGCCGCGCCGACGGCGTACCAGTACTTCCTGAACTTCGATGAGAGCGACGGCCGCGTGACCCCGCTCGGCTGCATCCAGCCGACCAACCAGGGCTGCGCCGTGATGGCGACCGTCCACACCGACGGCGGCGACGCGATCTTCGGCGACCTCGGGAACGACTGGATGGTCGGCGGGACCGGCAACGACACCATCTGGGCCGGCTGGGGCAACGACCTGTCCAACGCCGACGACGTGCTCAGCACGAATGACTGGCTCAATGACATACCGAAGGGTGGGATCTACACGTCGGCGACCGACACGCACCCGACCTACGAGGACCGCGTGTACGGCGGCGCCGGCCTGGACATCCTCATGGGCAACACCGGCGGCGACCGGCTCATCGACTGGGTCGGCGAGTTCAACTCGTACCTCGTGCCGTTCGCGCCGTTCGGCATCCGGACCGTCAGCCGCCAGGTCGAGCCGCAGCTGCCCGAGTTCCTGTACGCCCTCTCGAAGTCGCAGGGCGCCGACCCGACGCGCACCGCCGAGACCGGCAACAGCGCGGCCCGCAACGGCGAGCCCGACGGCGAGCTCGGACTCATCACCCAGCACGACCACGGCCTGTGGCAGACGCAGACCGGCGGGCCGACCGACCCGCAGGCCGGCAACATCCCCGGCGGCCCGCGCGACGTGGTGCGGTCGGCCGACTTCAACAACGGCGCGCTGCAGGGCTTTGCGGTCGACAGCGGCACCTTCAGCGTGACGAACGGCGCGCTCGCGATCTCGGCCGCGAGCACGACGGGCGACGCGGCCGCGGTGTTCTACGCCGACGCGTACCTGCCGATCTACTACGAGATCGCCGCGGACGTGACGGTCGTCAAGCCGACCGCCGGCTTCAAGGCCAACTCGTACGTGATCTTCGACTACTGGTCGCCGACGGACTTCAAGTACGCGGGTATCGATATCTCGACGAACAAGCTGGCCGTCGGCCACCGCACCGCGTCCGGCTGGATCCAGGACAACTTCACGCCGTTCCAGGCCAAGGCCGACACCGTCTACAACCTGCTGATCCAGGTGAACGGCACCAACGTCATCGTGAACGCCGGCGGCAAGTCCTTCTCGTACCTGTACGGCCCCCGCGTCGTCGAAGGCGAGAATCAGGGCCTGAACAAGGGTCTTCTCGGCTTCGGCTCCGACCAGTCGCGCGGCACGCTCGACAACGTGAAGATCCAGGTCCTGCCGCCGCAGATCACGCTCGACACGACCGAGGACTTCAACGACGGCGCCGCGAACCTCTTCACCGGGACGACGACCGGCACGTGGGCGACGACCTCGGCCGATCAGCGCTACAGCGGCGCGCCGTCGGCGGGCACGACGACCGCGACGAAGGGCATCGACCTCGGCACGAAGCCGATGCAGCCCGAGTCCTACACCGAGTTCACCGCCCAGGCGAAGACCGCGCAGATGGCCGGCCTGGTGTTCGACCAGTACTCCGCTGGCGACTACAAGTTCGTCGCGCTCGACGTCGCAGGCCAGCGCGTGGTCGTAGGCCACCAGGACCCGACGCGCGGCTTCGTGATCGAGCAGACCATCGCGAAGACGCTGCTGGCCACGACCGACTACACGCTGTCGCTCTCGCTGAAGGCCACGTCGGTGGCCGTCACGCTCAACGGCGCGTACGTGACGACGTGGGCGTTCAACGCGCCGGTCGTGGACGGCTCGCTCGGCCTCTTCACCAAGGGCGGGTCGTCCTCATTCGACAACGTGCACGTGCGCACGAACGACCCGGTCTTCTCGGCCACGGGCAATGTCCAGAGCCTGACCACCTCCCCGACGACGAGCTCGCCGCCGGCGACCGAAACGCAGCTCGCGCCGCTCCTCGATCAGGCGAAGGCCTACTGGGCCGCGCAGCTCGGCGTCCCGCTCAGCTCGCTCGCGGACGTCCGCATCGCGATCGCCGATCTCCCGGGTCTCGAGATCGGCCTGACCGTGGGACGGACGATCTACATCGATCGCGACGGCGCGGGCGGCGGCTGGACGAGCACGAGCCTTCTCGCCTTCGTCAAGGGAGAGCTCGGACACATCCTCGGCGTCAACTGACCCCACGGTACCGTCGTCGGTCCGGGCGCGGTGTACTGCTTCGATACGCACCTCACCGCCGGCGACGTGGCCCGGTCCGGTAACGTTCACGAGGTGAGGCCGTTCGCATCCACGTGCGTCTAGCCCGCGCGGCCCTGCCTGCGCTCCTGGTCGCGGGCCTGGTCGCAGGTACCCACGCCGCCGCGGCGACGGCGACGGTCCTCGCCGCGGTCTACGCCGTGCCCATACCGCCGCCGGCGACGATCGCCGCGAGCGCCGTGACGCAGGTCAGCGTCCAGCTCACGAACACCGGCACCGAGGCCTGGAACGCGACCGGCCCGAACCCGGTGAACCTCTCGTTCCATTGGTACGACGCGTCGGGGGCGGCCGTGGTCTGGGATGGCGCGCGCACGGCGCTTGGTGCGGACGTCCCGGTGGGCGGCCAGCGCACCGTCGCGACGAACGTCATCGCGCCCGCTGACGCGGGCACCTATGCGCTGCGCTTCTCGCTGGTGAAGGAGGGGGTCGCCTGGTTCACGCCGAGCGTCGCGTTCCCGGTGAGCGTCGCGGGGGCCACGTACAGCGCGGCCTACCAGGCGGTGACACCGCCGACCGCGATACCCGCCGGCACCAGCGCGCAGATCGCGGTGACCCTCACGAACACCGGCAATCAGGCGTGGACCGTCGCCGGCCCGAACCCGGTGAACCTCGCGTACCACTGGTACGACGGCGCGGGGAACGCGGTGGTGTGGGACGGCCAGCGGACCCGGCTCGCCGCGGACGTCCCGCCTGGCGGCAGCGCGACCGTGACCGCGCTGGTGAGCGCGCCGAACATCGCCGGCCCCTACCAGCTGCGCTTCGCGCTGGTCAGGGAGGGGGTCGCCTGGTTCGCGCCGAGCGCCGCGCTCCCGATCAACGCGCTCGCCGCGTTCGTCGCGGCGTTCACGCAACCGACCCTGCCGGCGTTCGTCGCCGGCGGCCAGTACACCGTGAACGTCGCGGTCCGTAACGCCGGGGCCGCGGCGTGGCCGTTCGCCGGCGTGAACCCGATCACGCTCTCGTATCACTGGACCGACGTGGCCGGCACCGTTGTGGTGTGGGACGGCTCGCGCACGCGTCTGGCGGCGGATCTCGCGCCGAACGCGAGCGTGACCGTGCCCGCCACCATCGTCGCGCCGAACACCGCGGGCAGCTACACGCTCACGCTCGACATGGTCCGCGAGGGGGTCGCGTGGTTCGGGCAGCTCGGTAATCCGACGTACAGCGTCGGCGCGCCGGTCGTGGCGGTCCGCTACGCGGCGAGCTACGGATTCGCGTCGGCGCTGAGCGCGTACTGGGGTGAGCAGAAGAGCGTGCCGGTGACCGTGACGAACACCGGCAACGTCCCCTGGAACGCGACCGGCGCGAATCCGATCGACCTGTCCTATCACCTGCTCGACGCGTCCGGGAGCGTGGTCCTGTGGGACGGCGCGCGCGCTCTGCTCGGTGGCGACCTCGCGCCGGGCGCGTCGCGCGCGATCCCGCTGACCGTGACCGCGCCGACGGCGAACGGCACGTACACGCTCGCCGTCGAGATGGTGCGCGAGGGCAGCGGCTGGTTCAGCCAGCTCGGCGCGCCTGCCGCGACCATCGCGCTCCCGGTGACCAGCGGCCTGAACGGGGGGTACGGCGCGTCGACGACACCGGGACAGGTGACGATCGGCGCGGTCATCGACCTCACGGTCACGATCTCGAACTTCGGTCCGCGCACCTGGCCGGCGGCAGGCGCGAACCCGGTGGAGCTCAGCTACCACATCGTCGGCGCGAACACCGGCACGGTGTACGTCTGGGACGGTAACCGTGGGAAGCTGCCGAGCGACGTGCCCGCGCAGACATCGGTCACGGTCCCGATACGCGTCGGCATGCCGGCGGGCGTGGGCGACTACGTCATGCAGTGGGACCTGGTGCAGGAGGGCGTGGCCTGGTTCAGCCAGGTGAACGTCGCGAGCAAGCGCGAGCCGTTCACGGTCATCTCCGGCGTGGTGTTCTACGGGAGCGGCTTCGGACACGGCGTCGGCATGAGCCAGTACGGCGCGAATGGCTACGCGACCGGCGCCGCGGGGCCGGCGCTCACCGGCGAGCAGATCATCGCGAAGTACTTCCCGGGCTCGGCGTTCCAGTTCGGCGACGTCGCGCGTCCATTCAACCGCGTGCTGCTCTCGCAGCCGTCGTCCCAGTCGCGCTACCGCTGCAACACCAACAGCTTCTTCGACGGGTACTTCGGCGACGTCGTCTCGAACGCGGGCTTCCGCGTCCTCGATGAATCGAGCAACAACCTCGAGATCGGCCGGGCCGGCGCGAACCAGAAGTGGCAGTTCGTGGCGCGGGGTGGCGTCATCGAGGTCTGGAACAACGGCGGCGCGCAGCCGCTACGCGTGGGCGGCGCCTTCTCGAGCGTTGCGGTCGTGCCGCTCGATCCCGCGCAGCCGCTCCGCTTCGTGCAGAAGGATCAGACCGACGGACGGCTCGGCTTCTATCGCGGCAATCTGCGCTTCACGAACCTCGGCAACACGCTGCGCGTGGTGAACGCCGTCTCGTATGACGACTACACGCGCGGCGTCATCTCCTTCGAGATGCCGAGCGCCTGGCACGCCGAGGCGCTCAAGGCGCAGGCCTACGCGGCGCGCTCGTACGCGTACGCGTCGTTCCGCGGCGGCGCGCGCGACTACGACGTGAGCGACGACCAGAGCGATCAGTGCTACGGCGGCGTGACCGCCGAGGGTCCCCGGACCGATGCCGCGGTGATCGCGACCGCCGGCAAGCTCGTCACCTACCAGGGCGTCATCGTGAAGACGTATTTCTCCAGCTCGAGCGGCGGGTACACGCTCGAGTTCGGCTGCTGGGGCACCCGCGTCCGGCCGAGCGCTGGTACGTACATCTGCACACCCGATCCGACGCAGCCCTCGCTCGCGGCCGTGCCCGACCCCGGTGACCGCGCGGTCTCGAACCCGCCCAACCCGCGAGCCTCGTGGACGGCCACGTTCACCGGATCGCAGATCGCGAGCGCGGTGCTCTGCGCCGGCGGCCCGAACATCGGCTCGCTCCAGGGGATCGACGTATCGAACCAGTCGCCGGCCCTGGTCGGCCACGTGATCTCCGTGCGCGTCATCGGCTCGGCCGCGACGGCGGACGTGCGCGCGGAGGATCTGCTCCGGACGTGCCTCGGCCTGCGCTCGACGATGGTCCGGCTCGCCCCCTTCTAGAGACCTAGCTGTGTCTACCTCGTAGCGGTTTCCTCCGACCCGCGCCGTGACGTCGCTCGTCTGCCATCGTTCGAAAGGCAGACAGCCCACCTCTTTGATGTCAGAATCCATATCGGCGTCGGGGAAGGTGGCCTGAGGAAGTAAGGGGGTCCGGTTGGACCGACGCCGCGTGCGCCTGCGACTCGTGCTCCTCGTCGCGGTGTTCATCCTCGGCCTCCTCCCGAGCTTCGGCACGCCCGCAGTGGCGTCGCCGCGCGCGTCCGGCCGGATCGTCGCGAACGAGGTCTCGCAGCCCTGGCCAACTCACACACCTGGTTCGCTGACCTTGCCCGATGGCGCACGCATCAGCGCAGCGGACGCCGGCTCCACCGGCGGCGCCACGCTCCTCTTCTCCTCCGAGACGATCGACGCCGGCCAGCTCTTCGACCGCGTGGGCGTCCACTGGGTCGCCGCGCGCGGGGCCGAGAACACGCTCTACGTCGAGGTGCGCACGTCCGCGGACGGCGCCGCCTGGGCGGACTGGCGGCAGGTGGCCGAAGAAGAGGACATGACCAACGAGTACACCAATGAGCACTACGGCGCGCCGCTCGGCGTCGGGGCGTCGCGCTTCGCGCAGTACCGCGTCTGGCTCACCAGCGGCGACCCCGACGCGGTCACGCGCGTGAACCTCACGTTCATGGACGTGAGCGACCTGGGCGCCGGTCCGGTCGCGCGTCTGCTGAACGACATCGCCGGCGCATTCGCCGACCTCCGCGGCGGCTACGCCGATGCGGCGGCGGTCGGCGCGTCACGCATCCTCACGAGAGCGGACTGGGCCGCCGACGAGAGCCTCATGCAGTGGCCACCGCGCTATCAGAAGGTGCAGAAGTTCGTCATCCACCACACCGTCACCGATGACGGCGGGAGCAACGTCGGGGCGACCATCCGCTCGATCTACTACTACCACGCCGTGACGCGCGGCTGGGGTGACATCGGCTACAACTACCTCGTCGACAAGTTCGGGAACATCTGGACCGGTCGACAGGGCGGCGACAACGTCATCGGCGGCCACGCCTACGGCTGGAACAACGGGTCGATCGGCATCGCCGCCCTCGGTGACTACAGCGTGACCGCGCCGACCGGTCAGCTGCAGGGCGCGATCGCGAACATCATCGCGATGAAGTCGGCGCAGTTCGGCATCCAGCCCTACGGCAGCGATCTGTTCAAGCACCAGGAGCAGGCGCCCGACGGGACCTGGGTCGATATCACCAGCACGCCGCCGAACGTGCAGGGCCACCGCGACTGCAACTACATCCTGAGCCAGCACGGCGGGCAGACGTCCTGTCCGGGCAACGGCATCTACAACATGCTCGACGGCCTGCGCCGTCTCGCGCAGAACGCCGTGGTCACGGGCTTCGTCGACCTGCCGTACCTCGATCCGCAGCTCCCGAAGGCCGGCTACCCCGGCGCCGCCATCGCCGTCCCGGTGACCGTCACGAACCGCGGCGGATCGGCGATCCCGGCGGGCACGGTCGTCTCGTATCGCATGCTGAAGGCGGGCGCCGTCACGCTGGCGCAGGGTCCGCAGACGCCCATCCCGGCGCCCGTCGCACCGGGCCAGTCGACGATCGTGAGCGTGCCACTGGTCGTTCCGACGGTCGGCAGCTACGTCGTGCGCTGGGACCTGCAGACCGCGGGTCAGTGGTGGACCACGCTGAAGAGCACGCCCGCGCGCGACATGTGGTTCAACGCCGCGGACTGGAGCGCGGACTGGGTGAGCGACAACGTGCCGATCGCCTGGGTCGCCGGAGAGACGAAGCAGATCCAGGTCACCGTGGCCAACGACGGCGGCCGTGCCTGGCCGGCTTCCGGCCCGAATCCGGTGCGTCTCGGCTACAAGTGGGTGTCCAACGCGACCGGCAACACGTTCCCGGGCGCCACGCGTGTGAGCCTGCCCGCTGACGTGCCGACGGGGCAGCAGATCGCCCTCACGATCCCGGTGACCGCGCCGGCCTACCCGACCAACTACACGATGTACCTCGACCTCTACAAGGAGAACGAGTTCGCGTTCGGCGACAAGGGCATCGCGCCCGACGACACGCCGACCGGGGTCAGCGTCGACTTCAAGGCGACGTACCTCGTGCAGGGCCTGCCGAGCTTCACCGCCGGGCAGCCGGCCACGGTGCCGATCCTCATCACCAACGCCGGACGCGGTGTGATCCCGGTGACCAACTCCTACCCGGTGAGCCTCGCGTACCACTGGTACGACGCCGCCGGCCGTCCGTCCGTCTGGGACGGCCAGCGGACGAAGCTTCCGGCCGATCTTCCGCCCGGACAGGCGGTGCAGCTGCAGGCGCAGGTGGCCGCCCCGAGCGCCGCCGGCCCGTACCAGCTCCGCTTCGACCTGGTGCAGGAGGGCGTGTCCTGGTTCACGCAGAAGGGCGTCCCCTCCGGGAACGTCACGGCGAACGTGCAGGCGCCGCTCGTGCCCGCGTGGGGCGCGACCTACAAGGTCCCCGCGACGACCCTCGGGTCGACCGGCGCGCTCGCGACCATGCCGGTGATCCTGACGAACACGAGCAACTTCCCGTGGAGCTCCAGCGGCGCGAACCCGATCAACCTCGGCTACCACTGGTACGACGCCGCGGGGAAGGCGCTCGTCTGGGACGGGGTCCGCACGAAGCTCCCGTCCGACCTCGGCCCCGATCAGACGCAGACGCTTCAAGTTTCGGTGCAGCTCCCCGGGGCGCCCGGCGCGTACGCACTGAGGTGGGATCTCGTGCAGGAGGGCGTCGCCTGGTTCAGCCAGAAGGGCGTCGCGACCGGTAACGACAGCGTGACGGTGAGCGCGCCCGCAACGACAACGACGAACGGCTTCGGCGCGAGCTACGACGTGACCCGCGTGCCCGGCGCGCTCGCGACCGAGATGCGATCGACGGTCACGGTGACGATCGCGAATACGTCCAACTTCGCCTGGAGCCCCGGCGCGGGGAACCCGATCAACCTCTCGTACCACTGGTACGACAGCGCCGGGAACGTCGTGGTGTGGGATGGCTGGCGCACACCGGTGAGCCTGGCCGCCGGCCAGAGCGCCGCACTCGCCGTGACCGTCGCCGGACCGCCGCGCCCGGGGACGTTCGTGCTGCGCTTCGACCTGGTGCAGGAGGGCATCGCCTGGTTCAGCCAGAAGGGCGTCGCCACGCCGGCGGCGACCGTGATCGCGGCGGCGCCGCAGTACGGCGCGGTCTTCACCGCCGCCCCGGCCGGCGTGAGTGGGGCGCCCGTGAGCACGATCCTCGTGCCGCTCACCATCAGGAACACCGGCTCGGCGGTGTGGGATCCGGCGCAGGCGTTCGATGTCTCGTACCACGTCACGACCTGGTCCGACGTGGTGGTCGTGTGGGATGGCCTGCGCACCGCGCTGATCACGGCGGTGCCACCGGGTCAATCGGTCACACTGAGCGTGGCCGTGCGCACACCGGTGAGCGCCGGGTCGTACGTCATCAAGTTCGAGCTCGTGCGGGAGGGCGTCACCTGGTTCAGCGGACAGGGCGTACCCACGGGGAACGTCGCCTTGGAGGCGCGCTAGCCGCGATCGTCGCGATCTACGCCGCCGGCGTGCTCACGGGCGTCTCGCTGGGCGGCGATGCGCGCGCGGCGCGGCCGGGGTGGTCGGTCGACACCCCGATGGCCGAGGCGCGCTCGTACGCGCAGGGCGTGCGCCTCGTGACCGGTGAGGTGCTGATCGTCGGCGGGATGGGCCGCGAGGACGGCGTGGTCATGCGCCGCCGGGCCGAGCTGTTCGATCCGCTCGCCGGCGCGACGACCGTGCTTCAGGACGTACGCGTCGGGCGGATGTGGCACACCGTGACGACGCTGCGCGACGACCGCGTGCTCATCGCGGGCGGCGTCGAGCGTGTCGGCGACGGCTACGGGACGCTCGGCCTGGTCGACATCTTCGATCCGCACACGCGGTCGTGGACATCGGCCGCCCAGCTGGGGCAGCCCCGCTCCGATCACGCCGCGACGCTCTTGCGCGACGGCCGCGTCCTCGTCGCGGGCGGTCACGTCGGCGCGCAGCCGCTGTCGTCGGTGGAGATCTACGACCCGGCGCGCGACACCTGGTTCCGTGCCGCGCCGCTGCCGAAGACCCGCTGGTCGTTCTCGATGACCACGCTGCGCGACGGACGCGTGCTCGTCGCCGGTGGCTTCGAGGAGCCCGGGCTGCAGTCGGACACCTCGCTCTACTACGACCCCCGTTCGGATCGGTGGTCCGACGGACCGCATCTGCTCGCCGAGCGCGCCAACCACACGACGCTCGTCCTGCGGAACGGCACGCTGCTCCTCATCGGCGGTCAGCGTGTCGGCGCGAGCTCGGCCGAGCGCTACGACGAGGAGCTCGGGCTCTTCGTGAGCGCCGGGACGCTGGTGCAGCCGCGGATGTTCGCGCAGGCCGCCGAGCGGTCCGACGGGTCGGTGATCCTGGTCGGCGGCATCCTGCGACCCGGGTCAGGCGATGGGTTCGTCCCCAACGCGTTCGCCGAGCGCTGGGATCCGGCGACGAACGAGTGGTCGGCGATCGATGCCGCGCCCACCGCGCGCGCGGCCGGCGCCGCGGTCGCCACCGGCGACGCCATCTGCATCTTCGGCGGATCGGCGAGGGACGACATCCCCGTCAGCGCGGTCGAGTGCTTCCGCTGAGCTAGGGGACCGGCGTGAGCGTGACGTCGACGACCAGCACGCCCGCGGGTGACACGAGCTTCCTCCGGACCGTCTGGTAGCCCGCCTTCGTCCACGCGAAGTCCCATTCGACGAACGAGGGCAGATCGATCCACCAGAACCCACCGGCATCGGTGCGCGGCGACGCGGTCTGGCACGTCCCGTCCGTCGCGATGACGACACAGGCATCGGCCACCGCCGCGCCGGTCAGCCCGTCGATCACGGTGCCCTGGAACCTGCCGAATCCGGAGGCGAGCGTCGGCAACGGTGGGCGGGGGGAGGCGCTCGGCGATCGGCTCGGTGTGGCGGGCGTCGTGCCGCACGACGCGACAACGAGGGCGATCGCGAACAACAGCGTGACGCGAAGGGCAGGTCGCACGTTACTCTCGGCAGACATGCGTCGTGTATTCCCCCTTGCCTTGATCGTTGCGCTCGGCGTTGCCGCGATCTTCGCCGGGTCCCTGCCCGGCCAGCCGGCGAATGCCGCCGTCACCTTCGTCACGATATCCGGGAAGATCACCGACGCCTCGACCGGCCAGCCCCTCGTCGGCGCGTGCGTCGCCATCACCGCCGCCGGCGGCACCTGCCTGCCGCAATTCCCGCACACCGACACGAGCGGCAACTATTCGATCTCCCTGCCGCAGGGCATCACCTGGACGTTCAACTTCGTGGCCTGCGACTACCGGACGGTGACCCGCAACATCGTGACCGATCAGACCAAGGTCGAGAACCAGGCGCTCACCTTCATCGGGAGCCCGAAGCCGGCGCCGCTCGCCGGCACCCCGACGAACAGCGTGTACCTGCCGAACATCACGAAGACGCTTGGCGGCGCCACCGGTTGGGACACGCCCTTCATCGTCCAGAACGTCGACGCCGCGAACGCGACCAACCTCGAGATCAACTTCTACCGGTTCTCGGATGGCTGCCTCATCACGCGGCGCATCGTGAATGGTCTTCAGTCCTTCCGCTCCTTCGCCGACATCCCGAGCAAGGACGTCGATCTGCCCGACAGCACCCAATTCTCGGTGGTGATCCGTTCGTTCGGCGCGAACGTCGTCTCCGTGGTGAACGAGGTCCAGGGCGTGGGCGACGCGTTCGAGGGCCTGTCGTACACCGGCGCCGGCGCCGGCAACACGACGGTCTACCTGCCGAACGTGACCCGTCGCTTCTTCGGCTACGACGTGCCGTTCATCATCCAGAACCTGGGGTCGGCGCAGGCGCACGTCAGCGTGGACTTCGTGAGCTTCGACACGACCGTCCGTTACGGCCTTGTCGTGCTCGCCGATCCGCGGCAGAGCGCGGTCGTCGATCCGGACTTCCTGCCGACCTACAACGGCCAGACGAACTCCGGGCTCCGCGACGGCCTGCAGTACTCGGTCACCGTCACCAGCGACCAGCCCGTCGCGGTCGTCGTGAACGCGCACAACGAGGCCGGCGCGCCGGTGGCCTACAGCCACAACGGCCTCTCGGCCCCGGGCGCGGCGAAGCTCTACGCGCCGTTCGCGGCGAAGAACGCCGACGGCATCGGCCGCACGACCAACGTCGTCGTGCAGAACGTCGGCACGACCGCGGTCGCACCGACGCTGTCATTCACCCCACTCGGCGGCGGCACCACGCAGACGTTCGCGCTGCCCTCGATCCCCGCGGGCGCGTCGAAGGCCTTCGAGGCCCTCTACACGAATGGGAACTCGGCGCTCTCCGCGTGCAGCGGCGCGTCGTCGAGCTGTCTGGGGAACGGGCTGTTCTCGCTCACCATCGACGCCCCCGGCGGGCAGATCGCCGCGGTGATCCTGCCGTTCAGCGCGTCGACGGTGATGGCGTACTCCGCGGCCCCGACCGCCGCGAACCGCGCCTTCCTTCCGAACGTGACCCGCACGCTCGGCGGCGCGACCGGCTACACGACCCCGTTCTACGTGCAGAGCGCCGGCGCGACATCGGTGAACGTGAAGTGGTATCGCTTCGACACCGGCGCGCTCGTGATCACCCAGGCGAACATCGCCCTCCCGACCGGGGGCGCGAAGGAGTTCGACCCGCGCACCGTCGCGGGCCTCTCCGACGACACGCAGTACGCCGTCGTCGTGGAGGGCAACGGCGGCCAGGTCGTGGCGGTGGTGAAGGAGATCGCGTTCACCGGCGGCGACGCCGCGCTCATGTACGAGGGGTTCCCGGGACCGTGATGAGACGGGGCCTCGGCCTCACGGCCGCCCTCGCGCTCCTCCTGTCCGCCACGCCGAGCGCCACGGCCGTGGCCGGCACGCCTTCCGTCGCCGTCGTGTGTCCGACGTTCAGCGGCCCCGGCCCGCTGGCCGGCATTCCCACGAACACGGTCTACCTGCCGAACATCACCAAGACGCTCGGCGGGCCGAGCGGTTGGGTCACGCCGTTCATCGTCCAGAACATCGATGCGGTCGGGACGAACCTCGAGCTCAACTTCTATCGCTTCTCCGATGGCTGCCTGGTCACGCGCCGCGTCGTGAACGGATTGCAGCCGCTGCGTTCCTTCGCGGATATCCCGAACAACGACGCCGATCTTCCCGGGGACACCCAGTTCTCGGTCGTGGTGCGCTCCTTCGGCGGCAACGTCGTGTCCGTCGTGAACGAGGTCCAGGGGAGCGGCGCCACCTTCCAGGGTCTTTCGTACGCCGGATCCACGAGCGGAGCGATGGTCGTGTACCTGCCGAACGTGACCCGCCGGTTCTTCGGCTACGACGTCCCCTTCATCATCCAGGACCTCGGCGCGGCGCAGGCGCACGCGAGCGTCCGCTTCGTCAGCTTCGACGGGACGCTCACCTACACCATGAGCGTCTCCGCCGATCCGCAGCAGAGCGCGGTCGTGGACCCGAACTTCCTTCCGGCGTACAACGGCTCCGCGAACTCGGGCCTGCGCGACGGCACGCAGTACGCCGTCACGGTCACGAGCGATCAGCCCGTGGCGGTGGTCGTGAACGCGCACAACGAGACCGGCGCTCCGGTCGCCTACAGCCACAACGGGCTGACCGTCGGCGCCCCGAAGGTCTACGCGCCGTACGCCGCGAAGAACGCCGACGGCGTCGGGCGCTTCAGCCCGATCGTGGTGCAGAACCTGGGGACCGCATCAGTGAGCCCGACGCTCACCTTCACGCCGCTCGCCAGCTCGAGCTCGGGTGGCGGATACCCGGCATCTCTGCCGAACGACAGCCCGTGCCCGGTCCTGAGCCTCTTCCGCTGCTACACCTTCAACGTCACCTCGGCGGGTGCGCCGCTCCCCGGTGTGTGCCTGGCGATCACCAGCGCGTCGGATCCGAATCTGGTGGGCTGCCCGAACCCGCACTACACCACCAACGCGCTCGGTGTGGCGCAGGTGGGCACGCTCGGGGCCGACGCCGATGTCTTCTTCCTGTATCCCGGGAAGGCGACGGTGGGGCCGATCCACGTGACCGCGACGGGCACGACGGCGGTGACCATGCCGAGCGGAGCGCAGCAGGTCTTCAGCCTCGGGCCGATCGCCGCGGGCGCATCGAAAGCGTTCGACCCGCGCTTCGCGCTGAACACGACGACGCCGTGCAGCGGGGCGTCGTCCACCTGCCTGGGCGACGGCGTGTTCGCCCTCGTCGCCGACGCGCCGGGCGGGCAGATCGCGATGCTCGTCCTTCCGGTCAGCGGCGACACCGCGGCCGCCTACACCGCGACCCCGGCACCATCGAACAAGGTCTTCCTGCCCAACGTGACGCGCACCCTCGGCGGCGCGACCGGCTACACCACGCCGATCTATCTGCAGAGCGCGGGTGCGGCGACCGGTGCGACCGTCCAGTGGTTCCGCTTCAGCGACGGGCAGCTCGTCGTGACGCAGACGGTGACGATGTCCGCGGGCGGCGGCGCGGCGATCGATCCGCGGACCGTGGCCGGCCTGAGTGATGACACGCAGTACGCCGTCGTGGCCACGGGGGTCGCCGGCACGATCTACGGCATCGTCTTCGAGCAGGCCTTCACCGGTGGGGATGCGGCGTTCGTGTACGAGGGCTTCCCCGGGAACTAACGCTCCGCGCGGCGCAGCCAGGCCAGACCCGCGAGACCCACGACGAACATGACGGCCGAGAGTGCGGACGCCTGGGTGAGGCCGAAGAGCCAGGCCGCGTCGATGCGGTACACGCCAAGCGCGAGGCGCCCGGCACCGTACAGCGCGAGGAACACGAACGCGAGCTGCCCGGCGCGCCGCTGCCGCGCCGCCCACGGCGCCAGCACGAGCAGGAGCGCGAGGATCGCGAGGTCCAGCGCCATCTCGTAGGCGATCTCGGGATGCACCGGCGTCCGCGAGCCGACGCTCGACGGATCGGTGTAGCGGATGCACCAGGTCACGCCGGCGCAGGCGATCGTCTGGTGCTCACCGTTGATCAGGTCGCCGATGCGTCCGACCGCCATGCCCAGCGGGAGCCCGACGGTGCAGCGGTCGAACGCCAGCCCGATCGGCAGCTTCTTGCGCCAGAGCGCGGCAAGGGCGCCGAGGAGTCCGCCGGCGATCCCGCCGATGATCGCGAGACCCGAGACCGAGCTCGTCACGATGCGCAGCGGATCGTTCAGGTAGAGCTGCCACTGGTCGATCACGTGGACGAGCCGCGCGCCGACGATGCCGCCGACGATCGCGGCGATGGCGACCTCGAGCTTGTCCGCGAGCGGCACCGGATGCGTCGGCACGTTCGTCCGCCAGAGGGCCAGCGCGGTGCCCGCGAGGACGCCGACCAAGGTGAACACGCCGTGCCACTGCAGCGTGAGCGGGCCGAGTGTCAGTTCCGGTGCGAATGGGATGTCGATCACGCTGGCTGCCCAACGCTATCAGCCAGGTCGGTTAGTCTCGCGTCTCGATGCGGATGGGAAACGGGGTCATGAGCCGGCGCCGCCGCCTGCTCACCAGCGCCGCTGCCCTGCTCGCCGCGTGGTTCCTCATCGCGGCCGACTGCAAGAGCTACACGCTCGACGACTTCAACTCGGCGGCGGGCTGTCTGGCGGCGAACGGGCAATCGAATCCGAGCGCCGACCAGTGCACCGCATTCTCCGGCTACCCCGACAACTACCGGTCGCAGGCCGATTGCGCGTCGGGTCTGGCCGCGTTCTACCGCTCGAAGAACGTGAATGCGCCCGACCGGTCGGCGGCGGACATCTGCGGGAAGACGACCGCCTTCAACGCGACCCTACCCTCTCCATCGCCGACCGCGAACGCCGTGGTGGCCGCAAGTCCGACCCGGACGCCGACCCCATCCGCGTCCCGCGAGGTCTCGGAGGCGCGTGGGCCGGCTGGTGCATCGGCCTCACCGTCGGCGGCCGCGACCACTCAGGCTCCGACGCAGGCACCCACGCCGGCGCCGACCGAGGCGCCCACGCCCGTGCCGACGCCGGCGCCCACCCCGGTGCCGACTCAGGCGCCGACGCCGTCGCCGTCGCCGACACCCAGCCCGTCGCCGAGTCCGTCTCCGACACCGAGTCCATCACCTTCGCCGACGGGTGCGGCCGGCAGCTACCCCGGCGGCTTCAGCGACGCCCAGTGCCCGGCGTTCACCGGCGCGAGCTGCATGACGTTTACGGTCCGCGTGAACGGCGTTCCTACGAAGGATGTGTGCGTCGTCGTGTCGTCGGTCACTCCCGGCGGATGTCCAACCTCGCACTACGGCACGCAAGCCGACGGCGTCGTCAGGATCGGCACGATCGGGGCCAGCAGCCCGGCGACGGTGTGGTTCCTCTACGGCTCGACCCTGAAGAGCGTCTCCGGAATCATCGGCTCGACAGCCCAGATCGTCGATCTGTAGCGCTCCTACACTTGCCGCGTTGACCACGTCGCGCTTCCTGTTCTCCTCTGACCGCGATGGCCAGGTCTCGCGGGGTCTGGGCGCGTATGCCGCCGGCAGCGACCGCCTGCCGGTCGACGCGCAGCTCGTCGCGCTCGCGAAAGAGGACCGCGATGCCGCGTTCGAGCTCCTCTACAACGCCTACCGCGGCCGCATCTACACGTTCCTTCTGCGCCTCTCGGGCTCCGACGAGCTCGCCGACGATCTGGTCCAGGAGACCTTCGAGAAGGCCTATCGCGCGCTCGCGCGTCTGGAATCCGATCAGCGCCTCCTGCCCTGGCTCTACCGCATCGCCAACAACTCGGCCATCGACAACCTCCGTCGCCGCCGTCGCTTCGCGTTCCTGTCGTGGGTGAGCGTGGCCGGGACGCACGACGAGCCGATCGCCCGCGACGAGCACGCCGCGTCCTCGCTCCGCTCCGACCTGCGGGCGGTGCTCGCCACGCTCCCGCCCGACAACGTCGCCGCCCTGCTCCTGCACGCTCTGGAGGGCTACTCCTACCAGGAGATCGCGCGCATCCAGGGGATCACCATGCCCGCAGCCCGCAGCCGGATCGCCCGGGCCCGGGCGGCCTTCAAGGACCGCTACGAGGTCTGACCCCAGGAAGAGACAAACGGGCTTTCCCGCCCGTCATAGGTCGTAGTGGGGGACTTCTGCCCGGGATTCGAGCTGCTTTCGGCCTACGTCGACGGTGAGACCTCGCCGTCCGAGGCCGGCCTGGTGGCGCGCCACCTCCCCACCTGCGCCAGCTGCCGCGCGACCCTCGCCGGCTTCGAGGCGATCGGCGCGCGGCTCGCGGCCGTTCCGGAGATCTCCTGCGCGGCCGCGCGGCCCCTGCTCTCGGCGGAGCTCGACGGCGAGATCGGTGCCGCGGAGCACCAGATCGCGATCCATCACCTCGCGGGCTGCGCCGACTGCGGCGCCGCTCGTGTGACCTGGCAGGCGGTCGATTCGGCCCTCGCCGCGATGCCCATCGCCTATCCCTCACCGGCCGCGGACGCGCACATCCGCGCGCTTGCGGTCCACGGCCGCGCGCGCGCACTGCCTGCGCCCAACTTCGGTCGCGCCTTCGCCAGCGTCGGCGTCATCGCCGCGATGGTGGCCCTGGTCGTGGTCGGCGCGCTGCAGCAGGGTGGCGGTCCCGCGCCCGCGACGAGCGCGCTCCTGGGCGGTCCCTCCACCGCCCTCTCCGTCCAGCAGCTCTTCAACCCGGGCAACGGTCTGCTCTACGTGCTCGAGCCCCCCAAGACCTCGCTCTTCGTCCGCCAGCCCGCGACGCTGCAGACGGTCGCGACGATCCCGATCGGCGGCACGCCCGAGTACCTCGCCCTCAACACCGGATCAAAGACGATCTACGTGCTCGATCCCGCCGCGAAGTCCTACACCGAGGTGGACACCGAACAGAACGTCGTCCGCCAACGCGTCCCGATCGACGTGACCGGAACGCCCACGAGCATCGAGGTGAACACCGAGACCGGGAAGATCGTCATCGCGACGGCCCCGACGCCCGCGACCAGTGCCACGACGTCAAAGCCCGGGGAGCTCGCGATCATCGACCCATCCTCGCGGAAGCTCGAGGCGACCAAGCAGGTCGAGCTCGCGCCGACGCGGATCGTCGTCGATCGCACCGCGAACCGGTTGTACCTGCTCGGCGCGAGCTCCGTGAGCATCCTCGACGCGACCACCTACGAGAAGGTGGACACCATCGGCACGGGCGCGGTGGCCCTCGCCCTCAGCGCCAGCGGGGGCGCGCCGGCGATCCTGTCGCAGCGCGACGGGCGCGCGACCCTGTCCTTCTATCGCGGCGGCAGCGCCGTCTCGTTCGACGGGCGCGCCGCGGGTCTGGCCAGCCTCGCGGACGGCGGTTTCGCCGTCCTGCTCGACACCGCCGACGGCGGGGTGATCAGGCTCGTCGACCCCAGCGGCGCGAGCCGCGGCACGGCGTTCCGATTCACCGGGAGCGCCGCACAGGTCTCGTACGACAACGCCTCCGGCCGCTTCATCGCCGCCGATGGCCACACCATCGCCCAGGTCTCTGGCGGCCTGCTCGCCGCGGCGTCGATCGCCCCGAGCGTGGCGCCAAGCGTCGCGCCGTCGATCGCGCCGTCGATCGCGCCGACCGCGACCGTGGCACCGGTGCCGACCGCGAGCGCTCCGGCAACGGCGACGCCGCTCGTCGCGCTGCCGACACCGACGCCCGCCCCCACGCTCTTCCCCGGCGCGGTGCTGTCGGCGGTGGGCGTGTACCGCTTCGAGATGGCGAACAACGTCCCCGCGCCGATCGCGGTCACCAGCGGCGCCCCCGGTCGCATCTGGTTCGCCGGCGCCGACGGGACGATCCGCAGCGTCGACACGCGCACCGGATCGGTCGTTACCGCGGCGGTCCTGGGCACGCAGGCGCACATCACGCAGATGGCCTACGGCGGCGATCGCGTCTTCGCGCTCGACGCGCGGCGCGGTGATCTGTACATCCTCGACACGAGGGATCTGCACCTGGTGCACACGGCGACGCCGTTCGGCGAGACGATCACCTCGATCGACGTCGCGCCCGACGGCCGGCTGTGGTTCGCGTCCCCGACCTTCAGCGGTCTCCTGGCGTACGACCCACGCACCACGCACTTCGACTTCTTGTTCCTCGACCAGGGCACGAGTCCCGTCTTCCTCACCGTCGACCTCTCGGGACGCGTGTGGTTCTCCGACCCACGGCACGCGATCCTCTCGAGCTACGAGCCGGCCACGAAACTGCTCCTCACGTATCCCCTTGGGGCGGGCGCCCCGGTGACCGCACTGCGCGCCGATCGCAACGGCACGGTCTGGGCGGGGACCTCGGACGGCGACATCTTCGAGCTGCGTCTTGGGGTGTTGGTGAAGGTGCGCTCGGTGGGCTACCCGGTCGCGGCGCTCGCTCCGGCCGGCGACACCGGCGTCGTGGCGCTCTTCCGTGCCGGCCCCGCGACCCTGTTCGGCGATGCCGCCGGGCAGCTCTTCGTCGGCACCGGCGACGCCTCGGCGGTCGTCTCCGGCAACGGCGATCCCTGGCTCGCGGACGGCGTCCGCGCCGTCTTTTACATCGCGCATCCCTAATTACGGCGAATTTCCGGCGCTCGGCTGGAGGACCGAGACAAAGGCGCCGGGTGGCCCGTCATACCGGTGGGGGCAAGACTGCCCGGGGGGCAGACCTGTCCCTAGATGCTTGTCTGGATGTGTGTCAAAATCGGACAGTTGGCATCCGCCAGCAAGCAGCTTGAGTGGTCCGAACTCACCTTCGCGTCGCGACCTTCACAAAACTTCTCGAAAGGAAAGGGCGAATTGCAAGTAACCAAGATCCTCACCACTAGCGTTACCGCGGCCGCGCTCGCGTTCAGCATGCTCGCGAGTGCGATCCCGGCCAACGCCGCATCTGGCTTTCACGCCGCGTGGGTAGCTCAGTCGGCCTACGCGAACGCCGCTCCGGGCCAGACGGTCCAGATGTCGGCCGTGTACCAGAACACTGGCGACCAGCCATGGATCAAGGGCACTGCTGGAAAGCAGGCTGCCTTTGGCGCCGGATCCGCAAAGGATCCGGCCTACCCGTACAACACGACCGCGTACGCCGACGCGGGTTGGAACGCGGGCCAGAACTGGCTCGCCGCCAACCGCTTCGCGGCACAGGCCAATGACCTCGTCGCCACCAGCCAGCTCGGTAGCTTCGTCTGGAGCGCGAAGGTCCCGGCGACCCAAGCAGCAGGCGACTTCTTCTTCCACGGGGATCCCGTGATCGACGGCGTTGGCTTCCTGGAGGATTACGGTTTCTTCCTGAAGATCACCGTCGGCGCTGGCACCGTTCTGATCAGCACGACCTCTCCGGCCTCTCCGGCCGCGAACTCGCAGCCGATCATCACCGGCACCGGCGCAGGGAACGCCTGCACCGTGACCGTCCTTGATGGTTCGACCACCGTTGCCACGACGACGTCCGACGCCGCCGGCAACTTCCAGGTCGCGACCAGCGCGTTGTCAGCCGGATCGCACACGCTGTCGGCAACGTCGACGTGCGCGGATGGCAGCTTCAACGCGTCGGGCAACACGAAGACCTACGCGTATGACAACACGGGCCCGACGGTCACCTCGGTGACTGCCGCCAGCCCGACGATCATCACGGTCGTCTTCAGCGAGGCTGTGAACCAGACCGGTATCGTCGGTAGCAGCTCGCTCAACCCGGCGAACTACGTCTTCACCTCCGCTGCCGCGATCGCGGCCACACCGGCCCCGGCGATCGACAGCACCGGAACCACGATCACGCTCTACCTGACGGCTGCCCGTCCGAACCCGTCCGGTGACACGCTGACGATCTCAGCGGTCGCGGACCTCGCGGGCAACGTCATGACGTTGCAGGCGCTCGCCTACATCGTCAACGACACCACCGCTCCGACGATCACCAGCGTGACGTCCGCCGGCCCATCGGGCGGCGGTAACGCCACGACGGTCAAGGTCAACTGGAGCGAGCCGGTCGTCTGCACTGGCGTGACGACCGTCTACAGCGTCGACGGCATCACCGAGATCTACGCCTCCGGTGGTGGCGTCAGCACGACGCCCAAGCGTTGCACCCTCACTCTGAGCCCATCGCTGGCTCCGGGTACCACGCACACCCTGACCGTGACCAACGAGAAGGACCTTGGTGGCAACACCCAGGGCACCAACCCGGGCACGGCCTCCTTCACCGTGACGACCTCGGCGGCTCTGTCGAACATGACGATCGCCAGCGTCACGAACCCGGGCGGTAACACCGTCCGCATCACCTACAACGTCGACGTTGGAGTCATCGCCAGCACGTGGACGGTCAAGACGACCCCGCTGGGCACGACGTCAGCGGCGACAGCCGTAGCGGCCGCAGCGGCCGCGAACGGCGCCACCAACGCGGTCGACATCGCCCTGGCGGCTACGCCGTTCGTGGCGGCGACCGAATGTCTCAACACCGCGACGACCTGCCTCCTGCAGATCAACAATGTCGCGGCTGACCCGGGCCTCAACGGTGAGGCGTTCGTCCCTGGCGTCCAGTCGACGACCTTCACCATGACCCGCGACACCACTGGACCGACCCCCGTCAGCGTGACGCAGGTCGGCACCACCCAGGACACGTTCGACCTCAAGTGGAGCGAGAACGTGAGCGCGCCGCTCGCCTGTGCTGCGGCCGCGACATGCGTCGTTCGTATCAAGAGCGGAAGCACGATCGTCGCTTCGTCGATCGTGAACGAGACCGCCGGCAGCTCCCTCACTCTGAACTTGGGTGATGGCCTCCTTGCAGGCGACACCAAGACCCGCATCACCCTGACCACGAACGGCACGGCGTACGCCAACGGCGCTGCGCCCACGGCCACTCTGCCCTACGGCACCTACATCCTGACCGCCGATGCGGCCACCGTGAACGACCTGTGGTTCACCCCGAACGCGGCAAGCGCCGTCACGACGCTCCCGCTCGCTGTCGTGGACACCACTCGTCCGACCATGGCTGGCGCTATCGCCGCTGGTAACTGCGGCGCTGGCCAGTCCTGCAAGACGTTCACGTTCACGTTCAACGACAAGATGTCGACATCGGGCACGGCGTCCACACTCGACGTCTCGCACTACACCCTGAACGGCGCGGCGGTCACCGGCACGCTTCAGATCGATGCGACCGGCAAGATCGTCACGCTTGACATGATCTCGAGCGCTCCCTGCACCGCCGGCACGTCGCCGTGCGCAGAGAGCTTCGCGGTCACCGGTGTGGCGGACCTCGCGGGCAACCTGGTCAACCCGAGCCCGGCGCTGTTCAACTACGTTCGCACCTTCTAACTGACGGGCTCGTCGCATCGCGACCTCGAGAGGGGCGGCCGCAAGGCCGCCCCTCTCTCTTTGCCCGACCGGCCGAGCGCAGGCCGCCCCACGTTCGCTGACGTCTGCGTGTCTGTCGTGTTGTGCTACAAACATCACGCACCTCGAACGTCTACCTGCCGAAGGAGATCGAACAGTGCGACGGATGAAGGTCCTCACCACCACGGTCATCGCGGCGACGCTCGCGATCGGCATGCTCGCGGGCGCGACCCCCGCCAGCGCCGTAAACCCCGGCTTCCACGCCGCCTGGGTCGCGCAAAGCGCGTATGCCACCGCTCAGCCCGGCCAGGTCATCCAGATGTCGGCCGTCTACCAGAACACCGGGGACCAGCCCTGGATCAGGGGGCAGCTCGGCACCCGCCAGGCGAACTTCGCGACGAACAACCCGCGCGACAACACCACGCTGTACGACGCCGGCTGGTCGGCCGGCCAGGGTTGGCTCAGCTCGAACCGCTTCGCGGCGCAGGCGAACGACCTCGTGGCCACCAGCCAGAGCGCCTCGTGGATCTGGAACGCCAAGGTCCCGAGCGGTACTCCCTCCGGTGATGTCCTCTTCTGGGGCAACCCGGTCGTCGACGGCGTGTCCTGGATGGAGGACTACGGCTTCTTCCTGAAGGTCACCGTCCAGGCCGGGCCGGTCACGATCACCCAGACGCTCCCACCGTCACCCTCGACCGTGACCACACCGGTCGTGCAGGGCCTCGGCGCGGGCTCGGTCTGCGCCGTCACGATCAACGACGGGTCGGTCGCCGTCGCGAGCGGCAACTCCGATGGGAGCGGCAACTTCTCGATCTCCGTCGGACCGCTGGCCACGGGCTCGCACAGCCTGTCGGCCTCGGCGCTGTGCGCCGGCAACGTCTTCCGCGGGTCGGCGAACAGCGTCGGGTACACCGTCTCGACCACCGGCGGTGGTGGAGGCTCGGGTGCCGCGACCGCGCTCAACACCCGCGAGATCCTCGTCACCTTCGGCCAGTGCGTCACGCCCGCCGGCACACCCGGCGGCTTCAACACCGCAGGCCCCAACGACGCGACGAACCCCCTCAACTACAGCCTCGATGGCGGCGGTGCCGGTGTCGGCATCACGCGCGTGACGATGGGCGGTGACAACGCCTCCGTGACCATCCTCACGACCGCCGCTCTGGCCAACCCGTCGGGTCACACCATCGTCGTGTCGAACGTGACCAACTGCAGCCTGGGGGCGGTCAGCACGATCACCGCGCCCTTCATCGTCAACGACCTGAGCGCGCCAACGCTGTCGCAGGTGACGGCCAGCGCGCTGGCCGCGGGGACCACGACGGCCGTCACCGTCCAGTGGAGCGAGCCCGTCGGGACCGCTGGATCGCCGGCCACCTGCATCGGCACGTACAACATCGACGGCATCTCGGCCGCCGCGAGCGGTCACCCCAGCACCAGCCCGACCGATCAGCGCAGCTGCGCGCTCACCGCGGGCCTGGCACTCGCCGCGGGCACGACACACACCCTGCAGGCCACGAACGAGAAGGACCAGGGCGCGAACACCCAGTCCGGAAACCCGTCGTCCATCTCGTTCACCGTGGCGACCGTCTCGAACCTCGCCCTCGCGAGCATGTCGGGCACCACTGAGACCGTCATCACGATCGCCTGGAACGGCTCGGTCACCCCGGCCACAGGCGCCCCGACGTGCCAGACCCCGACGCTCAACGGCATCGCCTGCTCCGTCGGCGCGCCGGCCGACGGCGTCCCAAGCCACCAGGACCTGACCCTGACCCTGCCGTTCGCCGTCGCCGGCTGCAGCGGCGGGCCTACCAGCTGTGTCATCGGCGTGAGCATCACCGGCGTCACCGGACCGGGCGGCGCCGTGATGGTGCCGGGCGTTCAGAGCAGCACCGCGACCATCTTCAAGGACACCACGCCGCCCACGGTCGTGAGCGCGACCCAGGTCGGCACGACCCAGAACACCTTCGACCTCACCTGGTCGGAGAAGGTCTCCGCACCGCTCGCCTGCGTGGCGGCCGGCACCTGCGCCATCCGCATCACCGATGGCACGAGCGCGATCGTCGCCTCGTCCATCGCCAATGAGAATGCGGGCGTCTCACTGACCATCAGCGCCTGCGACAACGTCGCGGCCGACAAGATCACGCGCTTCACGCTCCTCGCCAACGGCGCCGCCTACGCGACCTGCGCCGGTGCCGCGGCGACCCTCCCCGGCGCCAACTACACGCTCACGCTCGCTGCGGCGGTCGTGAACGACGTTGCCTCGACGCCCAACCCGAGCGGCGCAGGCAGCGTCGGGCTCACCATCGTCGACTCGACCAACCCGACCGCGGTCGGCGCGATCGTCGCCGGCAACTGTGGTGCGGGTCAGCCCTGCACCAACTTCACCTTCACGTTCAGCGAGAAGATGGCCACGAGCGGCGCCGGTTCGGTGCTCGACATCAGCCATTACAAGCTGAACACCCTTGCCATCGTGGGCGTCGTGACCGTGAACCCCGCGGGCACCGTGGTGACGCTCGTGCTCACCTCGAACGCGCCGTGCGCGGGCCCGGGCGCCTGCGCGGAGAGCTTCACCATCACCGGAGCCACGGACGCGAGCCTTCAGGCGAACGTCACCTCGCCGAACCCGTTCGTGTTCAACTTCTCGCGCACGCCGTAACGGCGACGTAGCAGTCAGCGGGAGAGGGCGGCCGCAAGGCCGCCCTCTCTCATTGCGTCTGGTACGTTCGATGGACGGTGCTGAAGAGGTCGCTGGCCGCATCCCGATCCCGACTGGCGCTGGCCGGCGCGGGCCTCATCCTCGCGGGCGCGTGCATCGGCCAGGCCACGCCGTCACCCACGCCGTCCGCGACAGCGACCCCGACGGTCGTGGCGGAGTCACCGACGCCGACCCCGCCACCGCCGACGCCCTCGCCCTCACCGGCGCCGACGCCGTCACAGGAGCCGACCGAGCATCCGAGCGTCTGCACCGGTCGCGACCCGAATGCGCAGGTGTACAGCCCGCAGCGGCGCACCGTCCTCCAGCTGTGCGTCAACGTGAACGGCGTCGTCGCGTCGGTCACACATCAGGCCGACGGTGACACGCGCCTCGTGCTCACCCTCGACTACGGGTACGAGTCGGTGCTGTCGTACGCGAACCTGAGCGACCCGAGCGGGCAGTTCGCGGTGAAGATCGTCTGCACGCCACCGATCGGCCCCGAGGCGACCGACGCCTGCCGCGGGTACACCAGCGCGATCGCGATCCCGGCGGTGGGCGCGCACATCCAGGCCACCGGGCCACTCGTGCGCGACGTGGCCACCGGCCAGAACCTGATCCAGCCGGCGTACGTCCTGACCCCGCTCCTCTCGCCCCCGGTCGCCGCGCCGAAGGAGGTGCAGGACGCGAGGTCGCTGTGGACCCAGATCCGGCAGAAGTGGCCGGCCATCCCACCGGCGATCGTGCTTGCGGACGACTTCGGCGCGATCGAGGCGGCGTCGGCCTCGCTGCAGCCCGATGGGATCGCGCACGTGTTCGTCGGCCGCTCCGCCACGGTGCACGACGTGTGGCACGAGGCCGGTCACATCCTGCATGCCGCGGCGATGCGCGCACGCGGCCACACGGCGCTCCTCTTCACCGTCCAGGACGACGTCGGGATCGCGTACTGGTCGGCCCGCGGCTACCCCGGCCTGTGGGGTGACCATCTGGTCGGCGGCAACTGGGGCACCATCGCCTACGAGGAGCTGGCGGAGAGCTTCGCCGCGGTGAACCTCGGCGACGCCGAGCGGACCTTTACGTATGGCGTACCGCTCGATCGGGGCAACATGCTCGCGTTCTTCGTGTCGATCGCGCCGTTAGCGCGCTGACGTCGGCGGCGACCGGAGTTGGGTAGTCTGTAGGCGGTGCGGATCCTCTCCCTTAGAACGCCGGTGTGGACGTGGCTTGTCCTCCTCATCGCCACGCTCGTCGGCGGCTGGACCTTCAACACGGTGCACGCGCACGGTCGCCTTCTCGCGGAGGGCAGCGGTGAGCCGATCACCGTCGCCACGCTGACATACGGCCAGCGGCAGTACTCGGTCTCCGATACCGGCCAGTTCGACATCGCCGATCTCCCCCGCGGCGCGAAGATCACCGTGCTGGCGCCCGGCTGGACGCGCAAGGAGTTCAGCGCCGACGAGACCGAGGTGCGCCTCACCGTCGGAGTCGTGAACTTCAACGTGTCCAACGCGACGAACAAGGCTCTGATCGCGAAGCCCGAGGCTCGTGATGGGGCCGATCACAACAAGACGCTGGGCACCGGCACGGACACCGGCTCGATCGCGGTCCCGCTCCCGCCGCCGGACATCTTCATCTGCGCGACGGACTACGAGGCACAGACCATCCACGTCGTCCGACCGATCCACGACGTGGCGCTGCAGCCGAAGACTGGCGAGACCTGCCCTGTGCCGCCACCGCCCTCGCCGAGCCCCAGCCCCAGCGGCAGCGCCGCGCCGAGCGGCAGCCCTGCACCGAGTGGGAGCGGGTCGGTCGGTCCGAGCGCCTCGCCGGCGCCCTCGAGCAGCCCCTAGGAGCGACGCGCGCCGGTCACTGGACCGCGATCGTGCCGAGCGTGTAGTAGCCCGGCGTCAGCCCGTAGTTCACGCGCAGCGGCTGAGCTCCCCGCGGGACGCGGCCGGAGATCGAGAGCACGATGTTCCCGTTGATGTCGGGCCGCGCGATCGCGCTCGTCATCGCCCCGGTGTCGGGGTCGCCGAGGAAGACCGTGAGGCTCTCATAGGGCTGCCCGGGCGGAAGCACGACCGAGAAGACACCGCGCAGGTCGGAGCCCTGGGTGATCGTCGAGGGGCCGGAGTACACGATCTGCGTCCCGGTCTTCAGACGGACGCTGAGCCGGATCGTCTGAGGGAGGCGCGGCGCCGGCGCGACGGTCGGCGGCTCCGGTGCCGGCGCGCTCGTCACCTCGACGCTCGCTCCTGGCGTCGGGCTGCTCGCTGACGGCGCGGTCGCCGCGGCCGGCGCGACCGGGCCCGTCGACGAGGCCGCCGCCGGATCGCGCGGGCCAAGGATCGTCGCGCTCGCGACGATCGCGGCACTCGCGAGGAGCACGAGCAGGCCGACACCGGCGGCGAGCGGGCGGCGCGAGCCGGCCGCCTTGTCGGCGCGCGACTGCGTCTCTCCGACAGCCAGCGCGTTCGTCGTGGGAGCGCGATGGCCATCGGTGATCGCCTCGCTGAACATCCGCGCTCGCGGACCGAGGATCGTGCTCGTCCAGTGGCCGTTCTGCGGATCCAGGAAGTAGGTCTGCACCGCCTGCATGTCGATCGGCGCCGCGGGCGGGCGGGCAGCGTCCTCAGGGCCGCGTTCCCTGACCCACGCCTTACTGCGCGGATCCCAGGAGAAGACGATGGCGATGTCGGTGCTCATGTGTCTTGAGAACTAACGAGCAGGGCGCCTATTGCGAAGGTCAGGCCGAGTAGCCCATTTGGCGCCGGACACGAAGCGGCCCGCCGACGGAGTGGCGGGCCGCTCGACGCAGGGGGATGGAGATAGAGATGGGAGGTCTTAGTCGTCGCCCTTCCCGTCGTGCCCGTCCTTGTTCTTCAGGTCGGGTGATCGGCTGGCACGGGGCGATCTGCTCGCGGTCGCGGTCGCTGCCGGCAGGCTGGACTTCGCGGTGTCGAAGACCAGCTTCATGGCGGCGACAGCGTTGTCGGCGATGGTCTTGGGATCGTTCGACGTTCCGGTCGTCGCCGTCGGGGTCGGTGTCGGCACGGGCGATGTCGTCGCGGTCGGCGTTGGCGACGGCGACGGGCTCGCGCTCGTGGTGACAACGGTCACGGTGGGGTTCTGGCCGAAGAGCTTGTTGAAGAAGACGACCAGGAAGTTGCCTTCCGCGCGGCCCGTCGACTTCTGACCGTCTTCCTTGTCGTTGTCGTTCTGGTCGTTCTCGTCCTCGTCGTCGTCCTTGCCCTTCGGGCAGGTGGACGTCGCGTGGATCGCCGTGACGGCGTTCTGACGGATCTGCTTGAGCTGCTTATCGGCGTCCTCGATGACCTTCTGCGCCGCGTCGCCCTTGTTGTCCTTGCGCAGGTGCTCGAGGTCGGTGTGGAACTGCGAGAAGGCGCGGTCCACCGTCTTCACGGCGTCCGCTGCGGCCTTCGCCTGGCTGTTGCAGGCCGACGGGGATGACGATGGCGATGAGCTCGGTGAGCCCGTCGGTGATGCGGTCGGAGATCCGGTCGGCGATGCGGTCGCGCTTGCGGAGGCCGAGGCGCTCGCGGAGGCGGTCGCTGTGGCACTCGCGCTGGCCGATGGACTCGCCGAGCCAGAAGGGCTCGGGCTCGCCTCGGTGATCGTGATCGTGGTGACGCCGTTCTGCACGGTCGCCGTGACGAGGGCGCCGGTGGTCCCGATAAGGAACACGCCCGCGATGAGGCCCGTCTTCGCGTGCAGGAACAGCTCGAAAAGGCGCTCGAACATGAGGGGGGTCCCTCCTCTCTGCACGTCGAACGGGCGAGGCCCCCCATCGTTAGGCGGCAGAGGGGGCTCCGGGCCAGATATCCGCGAAAATCGCGCGATTTGGCGCTCTGGAAGGGCCGCGCCGTTGGTACTAGCCCTTCTGGCTGGGGGTCAGCCGGCCTCGCGCGCGAAGCGGATGACCGCCTTCGCGAGCTCCGTCGGCCGATCCAACGCGACGTTATGGCCGGCCTCCAGCTCGACCAGACGCGCCTGCGGGAGGGTCGCGAGCATCTGGCGCGCCGTCGCGTCCGCCAACGACGACGAGCGGGTCCCGCGGACCACGAGCACCGGACACGCGATCTCGCCGAGCCGGCCCCACACGCGCGGGCTGCTCAGCGCGCTGTCGTCGAGGATCTTCCGCAGGGCCTCCTTCGACGACCGCCAGACCAAGCCCCCGCCGTCGTCGCGCCGGAAGACCCAGGCCATCCGGTTCGCGTAGACGGCGTCGCTGTATTCGGGCGAGGTCTGGTGAAGGTAGGCGAGAGCCGATGCCTCCTCGGCGAAACGGTCCGGCCGCTCGAGGGTCAGACGCCGCGCGCGGGAGCTGCCCGCCTCTTCGATCCGCGGGCCGACGTCGACGAGCACGAGCGCCTGGACCCGGTCGGGGTGCGCGAGGGTGAGCGCCGCGGCGTGGAAGCCACCCATCGAATGCCCGACGACGATCGGCCGCCGCAGCGGCAGGGCGTCCATGACCGCGACCGCATCCGCGACGAAATCCTCCGGCGCGTACCCGGCCGCGGGCGCTTCGCTGTCGCCGTGCCCGCGCGCATCCGGCGCGACGAGGCGCATCCGTCCGGCGACCCGGTGCGCGAAGAGGTCCCAGTAGCGGCCGTAGTTCCCGATGCCGTGCAGGAGCAGCGCACCCGGCGGGTCGCCCGGCCATTCCCACACGCGCAGACCCAGCACGGTCGACGATCGCGGCACGTTCACAGCCTAGACTCGCGAGCGTCGTGATCGCCGACATGCGCGCTCTCGTCACGCACCGCCAGCTGCTCCAGGACTTCGCGTGGCGCGAGCTGCGCAGCCGCTACAAGGGCTCCGCCCTCGGCTTCGGGTGGAACTTCGCGATCCCGCTGCTCCAGCTCGCGGTGTTCTACCTGCTCTTCGGCGTGCTCCTCGGCATCCGTCCGCGCACCGGGTCGGGGGAGCAGAACTACGCGGTCTTCCTTTTCGTCGGCCTGCTGCCGTGGACCTTCTTCGCGAACTCGCTCGGCGCGGGGGCGATCTCGATCCTGGCGAACGGCGCGATCGTGAAGAAGGTGAAGCTGCCGCTGCAGCTGCTCCCCGCGGCGAGCGTGCTCTCGAGCCTTGCGAACTTCCTGCTCTCGATGGTCGTGCTGGTCGCGGTGCTCGCGATCTTCGGCCCGCGGCACCCCGAGGGGCTGCTCGTGCTCCCGATCCTGCTATTGATACAGATCGTCATGAACCTCGGCTTCGCGTACCTGCTGGCTGCGGCCAACGTGTTCTTCCGCGACGTGCAGCACATCCTCGGCATCCTGCTGACGGCGTGGTACTTCCTGACGCCGGTGCTCTTCTCGGTCCAGATCGTCGCGGACCGCCCGACCGAGCGCGAGCTCCTCTACCTCAATCCGATGACCGCCGTGGTCGTCTCGTATCAGCGCGCGCTCCTCGACGGCGAAGCGCCGGAGTGGGACCGCCTCGCGTACTCCGCGATCGTCGCGCTCGTCATCTTCGTGCTCGGGTTCGCCTACTTCCGCCGCTCCAGCGGCGACTTCGAGGAAGCGCTGTAGCCCGCGTCGCCGCGTATTGGTCGGCGGCGCTCGCGCTCGTGACCCTCGCCGTGCTCGCCGGCGCCGCTTCGGGTCTCGACCGCGGCGCGCTCGACCTCGTTCAAACGGTGCGCGCGCGGTGGCTCGACGTGGCCGCATCCGCGATCGGCATCCTCGGTCAGGCGGAAGTGGCCGGTGGTGTCGCGCTCGGCCTCGCGGTCGCGCGCTACCGGCGCAGCCCGCGTGAGGCGATCGTGCCGCTCTTCATCGCGGCCACCGTGCTGGTCGAATCGGCGCTCAAGATCTTCGTGCCGCAGGCGCCACCGCCGCACGAGCGTGCGCGCACCGTGGAGCTGCTTCCGTTCTTCCTCCAGGTGCCCTTCGCGAACTCGTTCCCCAGCGGCCACGTCGCGCGCCTGTCCTTTCTCCTGCGCATCGGCCACGGCGTGCCGCGCTGGCTCGCGGTCGTGGCGGTGCTGCTGATGGCCGCATCGCGGCTCTATCTGGGAGAGCACTGGCTCAGCGACATCCTCGGTGGCGCGATCCTCGGGCTCGGCGTCGCGAACGTCGCACGCCGAATGGCCTAGAGGCGCTTTGTGGTGCCCTCGAGGTCGCGACGATCGATGACCCGCTCGACGAATACGCCGCCGAGCGGCGCAGCGAGGATGCGCGCCTCATCGCGGGTGAGCCTGCGATAGATGACCCGGTGATCGCCGGTGCGCGCACGCCACCAGGGCTCGCGCCCAACGAGCGGGCGCCTGTCGATGTTCGCGGGACTTGCTTCGCCCGCGAGCGAGCGGAGCAATGTCATCACGCGGGCTCGTGTGTCATCGGGTAGCCGAGCGAGGTCGCGCCGCGCATGTCTCGATAGCTCGACGCGGCCCACCAGCTAGCGTTGCCTTTCCTTTGCGCGTCTCGCGCGCCTCGAACGGGCCGCCGCGGAACGACGGCGCGCCGTCGCGGCATCGCGCTTCCGCTGCTCCGCGAGGTACCTGTCCAGGGAGATCGATCGACCGGCGGCAAGATCCTTGTCAGCTTCGGCGTAGCTCTTCACCAGTGCCGGATCGTTCGCCAAGATCCAATCCTCGAGCTCCGTGGCATCGATCGGCATGAGCGTCGCCACGGGCTTACCCCCGCGGGTGATGATCGCAGGCCGACCGCTCGCCGCGACGTCAGACACGACGCGGCTCGTGTCGCGCGCGAGCTCGCGGATGTTCACGAAAGGCATATCGGCACCTCCTTGCCCGCTTCGGGTGATGGGGATCCATGTACGTACATTCGTCTGACATTGTCTCACCAAGTGCGAGGGCCAGAGCGCTGTCCGGCGTGACCGCTCTTGTCTGGCAGACTTCGCCCGTGGGTCTGGCCATCCGCGCCGAGCACATCTCCAAGACGTACCGGGTGCGCCGCGAGCGCACGCGCACGCTCAAGGAGTGGGCCCTGCGCCAGTACGGGCCCGCAAAGACCGTCCACGCCCTCCAGGACGTCTCCTTTGAGGTCCCGGAGGGCGAGACCTACGCCATCGTCGGCGCCAACGGCTCGGGCAAGTCCACCCTGCTCAAGCTCATGGCCGGCACGTCGCGGCCGACCTCCGGCACGATCGCGGTGAACGGCCGGGTCTCCGCGCTCCTCGAGCTCGGCGCCGGCTTCCACCCCGACTTCACTGGACGGGAGAACGTCTACCTGAACGCGTCGATCCTCGGATTCACCCGCAAGCAGACCGAGCGTGTGCTGCCTGAGATCATCGGCTTCGCCGAGCTTGGGGACTTCTTCGATGCGGCGGTGAAGACCTATTCGTCGGGCATGTACATGCGCCTCGCGTTCGCGGTCGCGGCCCATGTCGATCCCGACGTGCTGCTCATCGACGAGATCCTCGCCGTGGGCGACGAGTATTTCCAGCGCAAGTGCTTCGCGAAGCTGAACGAGTTCCGCGCGAAGCGGAAGACGATCTGCTTTGTCTCGCACGACCTCGCGGCGGTGCAGCGCCTCTGCCGTCGCGGCCTGCTGCTCGATCAGGGGCAGGTCCGCGCCGAGGGTGAGATCGGCCGCGTGCTCGAGGCTTACGCCGAGGAGGTCGAGGCGAAGGAGCACCAGGCGATCGCCGGCGCCGCGCCGCGCGGCGATCGCTGGGGCACGGGTGAGATCCGCATCGAGGAGGTCACCCTCCATGGCAAGGGCGGCGAGCCCACCTGGGTGCTCCACACGAACGAGCCGTTCGAGGTCCGTCTCCGGTATGTCGCCGACGACGAGCGCGATGCCCTGTTCGGGATCACGATCTACCGCGACGACGGGCTCGGCGCGTACGGGACCCACACCGCGAACGACGGCGTCGTGGTGCGCACCAAGGTCGCGGGTGCGATCTCCTTCTGCAGCGACCGCTTGCCCCTCCTGCCCGGTCGCTACGATCTCGACGTCGCGGTCGTCTCGCCCGAGCATCACACCTACGACTACCATGCGAAGCGCTACGCGTTCCGCGTGACCGGGCCTTCAGGTGAGCAGGGGACGTCACGCATCGAACACCGATGGGAGCTCCACTAGTGCAGATCACCACGCCCGAGGCGCTGCGCGCGTCCTACGAGCGCATCTGGACCGTGTCGGACATGCGCGAGAGCGCCGACTACTACGCCCGCTGTCTCGATCTCGCGGGAGCACGCGCCGGGCAACGTCTGCTCGACGTCGCCTGTGGCGGTGGCTACCTGCTCATGGAGGCGGAGCGGCGCGGCCTGGTGACGAGCGGCATCGACATCGCCGACGCCGCGCTGGCGAAGGCGCGCCGCTTCGCGCCGAAGAGTGACCTGCGCCAGGGCGACGCCGAGGTGCTCCCGTATGCCGACGCATCCTTCGACGTCGTCACCTGTCTGGGGTCGCTCGAGCACTTCCTCCGGCCACCGGTCGCGCTCGAGGAGATACGACGCGTCCTGGCACCGGGTGGCCGCGCGATCGTCGTCGTGCCCAACCAGTGGTTCGCCTACGACGTCGCGCGCGGCTGGCTCGAGGGCGTGGGCCTGAGCCACGGCCAGGAGTCCGAGCGCTATTACTCGATCGCGCAGGCGCGCGAGCTCGTCGGTCACGCGTTCTGGATCCGTCACGACGAGGGCTGGAGCCCGCCCGCGGCGCTCGCGCGGTCCACGCGGCCCTTCCGCGGCCGCTGGCGCGGCGCCGCGCTCCGGGTCTACGGCTGGCTCCGGCCGCGCCTCCCGGTCGCGATGGCCTACGTCTTCGTCTTCGTGGGCTCGCATGCGCCCGACGATGCGCCGGCCGAGGTCCGCCCGGCGACGGATGCGGTGCTGCCGGGCGGATGGCACGAACGCGAGAACGGACACGCGCGCTGGACCGCCTCGCAGGCCGGCGTCTGGCTGCGCCTTGGCGCCACGGTCCGGGCGCTGGTGCGGCATGGCGAGCCGGACGCGGCGCCGCTCGGCATCGGCATCGCCGTCGACGGTCTGACCATCGGGAACGGCAGCGCGCCGTCGGGCGAGTGGGCCGAGATCTCGGCCAACGTGCCGCCGGCGCTCCGCGGAACCGTGCAGCGTGTCTTCCTCGACTGCGCGCGCACGTGGTCACCCGCCGACCGCGGCGATCCGAACGACACGCGCGAGCTCGGCGTCTCGGTGCAACGCATCTGGAGCGGCTGATGCCGGCAATAGGAAGGTCGTGGCGATGCGCATCAGAGACTTCCTGACGAACACCCTGAAGGCACGGACCGGTAAGAGCGGCGGAATGGATCTCGCCGCGCCGTGGGAGATCCCTCACGACGTGAGAGCGACGCCCGACGACATCTTCTACTGCTTCCGCCTGCTTCTCGGCCGTTCGCCGAATCGGGAAGAGTGGCAGGGACATGTCGGGCATGCCGGCGGCGACCTTGACGCGGTGATCCGCTCCTACATGAGCTCGCTGGAGTTCTCGAGACGATCGAGCGCGCTGCTGGCGCACCGCTTGAACGACCGCATCTCACTGACGGAGCTGGGCGGCTTCTCCATCTACGTCCAGGAGGACGACGCGGCGGTCGGTCAGCTCGTAAAGCGCGACGCCTATGAGCCGCACGTGACCGCGGTCTTTCGAGACCGCCTGCGACCGGGCATGCACGTCCTGGACGTGGGCGCGAACATCGGGTACTTCACGATGCTCTCCGCATCGATCGTCGGATCATCCGGCAGCGTGACGGCCATCGAGCCGAATCCGGAGTGCGCAAAGCTGCTGGAGGCGAGCCGGCGCGCCAACTCCTTCGACAACGTCGTCGTCCTGCAGGTGGCGGCGGGCCGTGAGCTCGGGCTCCTCGTCCTGAACACCTCGTACAGCAACGCGATGACCTCGCGCGCCCCCGACGATCCCGCGGCGCTGATCGCAGCGATGACCGTTCCGAGCTTCCGCATCGACGACCTCATCCCACCGGCAAAGAACATCGCTCTCGTGAAGATCGACGTGGAGGGCGCCGAGTACAACGCTCTACTGGGTGCGCGGGACATGATCACGCGCTGCCACCCGGCCATCATCAGCGAATTCAGTCCCGACATGATGCCCGGCATCTCGTTCGTCGACGGTCGCGGGTATCTGCGGTTCCTGCTCGACTTCGGCTACCAGATCTCCGTCATCGAGCATGATGGGAGTCTCGCCGCGTGTGGTGGCGACGCCGAGAAAGTGATGGACGCCTACGCGAAGAGCGGCGTCGATCACATCGATATCCTTCTCGAATGACCGAACACGACGCCGTCGACATCGATGCGCTCGTCGCAGAGGTCAAGGAACGTGTCCGGCGCCGTCGCGCGTCGGGCGCATACGGCGCGGAGGTCGACGCGCTGCTCCGCACGCCCCTTCCCGGTGGTGGGCCGCTCCACGCCGATCGCCTGAATGATCCGATCGGCGCGCTCGAGGACGTGCTCGGGACCGAGTATTACTACGACCCGCGGAGCCGGCGTCGCTGGCTCGGACCGGTCATCACCATCGCGCGCCGCGGCCTCATGTGGCTGCTGCGCTGGTGGATCGTCGGCATGCAGGAGCGCCAGGAGCGCGTGAACGAGCTCACGCTCCAGGCGCTGCGCGATCTGTCCGAGCGCCCGTCCCCGCGTTTCGGCGAACGCCTCGGCGAGCTCGAGCGGAAGTGGCGCCGGCACACCGAGGACGAGGTCGCCACGACGATGCGTCTTCGTCCGTTCGCCGAGCGCTTCTCAGGCGACCCCGCGACGATCCGCGCTCAGGCCGTCCCCTTCGTCCCGCTCTTCAAGGGCAGGCGTCGCGTGCTCGACCTGGGCTCCGGACGTGGCACCTTCCTGCTACTGATGCGGGACGAGGGGATCGGCGCGTACGGCATCGATCGTGATCGCGACCTGGTCGAGGACTCGGTCAGCCAGGGCCTCGAGGCGGTCTGCGCCGACGCGGAGGAGCATCTGCGCTCGCTCCCCGACCGCGGTCTGGATGGCCTCTTCTCGGCCCACGTGGCCGAGCACCTCGAGCCGGGCACGCTCATCGAGATCATCCGGCAGGCGCGCCGCGTACTGCGCCCCGGCTCGCCCATCGTCATGGCCACGCCGAACCCGCGCACGCTCACGGTGGGCGCGCACACGTTCTGGCTCGACCCCTCCCACCGCAAGCCGATCCCACCGGACCTCTTCCAGTTCTATCTCGAGAGCGAAGGGTTCGTGGATATACGCGTGACCACCTACGCGGAGAGCGGGCAGCGCCTCTCCGAGGACGTGCCCGACCCGACGGTCCGCCGGAACGTGCATCTCTTGAACGAGACGCTCTTCGGTGACCGCGACTACGCCGTCATCGGTCACGCCCCGGCATGACGGCGATCCACCAGTTCCATCCCACCCTCGCCCCGGGGGACGCGATCAGCAACCACGTTCTCGCGCTGGCGGCGCGCGCGCGCGAGTGGGGCCACGAATCGCATGCCTATGCCGTCGACGTGAAGCCCGGTGTCGCGACGGAGGTGCTGCCATACCGGCGCCTCTTTCGTGCGGTGAAGCCAGAAGACCTCCTGGTGCTGCACTTCTCGATGGGGCACGAGGTGTTCGATCAGCTGGTCAAGCTCGAGGCGCGGAAGGTGCTCGTCTACCACAACATCACGCCACCGCGGTACTTCGTCGGAATCAACCCGCACGCGTCGGCGCACGCGCAGATGGGCCTGCGTCAGCTGCAGGCCATCGCGCCGCGCATCGACCTCGCGATCGGCGTGTCGGAGTTCAACCGCACGGACCTCGAGCGGGCCGGTTACCGGAACACCGCGCGGGTCCCGATCCTCATCGACTGGAAGATGTACGACGTCGCCCCCGATCCCGAGGTGCTGCGGCACTGGGAGACGCGGCCCACGCTGCTCCTCTTCGTCGGCCGGATCTCGCCGCACAAGCGGCAGGACGAGCTCATCCGGCTCCTGGGGTATTACCGGCGCTGCATCGATCCCGAGGCCGAGCTCGTGCTCGTGGGCAACCACCGCGACCAGCCGCAGTATTACGAGCGCCTGACCGCGCTCGCGGCGCAGCTCGGCCTCGCCGACGCGGTCACGTTCACCGGTTCGGTGAGCACGGCCGAGCTCGTCGCCTTCTACCAGATCGGTTCCTGCTTCATCTCGCTCAGCGAGCATGAAGGCTTCGCCGTGCCGCTCCTCGAGGCGATGCGCTTCGGGCGTCCGATCGTGGCCGTCGACGCCGCGGCGGTCGGCGAGACGCTGGGTGGCGCGGGCCTGCTGCTCCCGCAGCGCGACGTGGCCGAGGCCGCGGAGGCGTCGTCGCTGCTGCTCGAGCGCGCCGACCTGCGCGAGGCCTACCAGACGAAGGCGACGGCCCGCCTCCGCGACTTCGACACCGAGGTCATCGCGCGGCAGACGCGGGAGGCGCTGGCGCTGTGAGGCTGCGCGCGCTCCATCAATTCCACCCGACGATCGCCTTCGGCGACGCCATCTCCAACGATTGCTTCGAGCTTCAGCGCCTCTTCTGGTCGGCCGGGATGTTCTCCGAGATCTACGCCGCGGATACAAAGGAGGAGCTGCGCGCGTTCACCCGGCCCGCCGCGGAGATCGACGCGGCCGCACGCAAGGATGGCGCCCTCCTCATCCATCACTCCATGGGCAACGACAGCGTCGCGGCGGTCGCGAACAGCCCGTTCAAGCGCAAGGCCGTCGTCTACCACAACATCACGCCGGCTTCGTACTTCGAGGGCATCAGCGACTGGAACCGCGATCACGCGAGGCTCGGCCGCGAGCAGCTCGCATCGCTCGCCGGGGTCTGCGAGCTCGGGATCGCGGACAGCGAGTTCAATCGCGCCGAGCTCGCGGACGCGGGCTTCGCGCGCACCGCGGTCGTCCCGATCCTCGTGGACTGGGCGTCGTACGAGGTCGCGCCCGATCCCGGCGTGCTGCGGCGGCTCGCCGACGAGCGAAGCGCCGTGCTCGTCGTCGGGCAGATCCTCCCGCAGAAGGCGCTTCACGACGTGCTGCCCGCCTTCGCGCGCTTCCGCGAGCGCGACGCCGGCGCTCGGCTGTACCTCGTCGGCTCCACGGCCATGTCCGGCCCGTACCTCGCGCGGCTGATGGACGACATCCGCTCGCTCGGACTGGACGACGCGGTCACGCTCACCGGCCGGATCTCGATGCGCGCGCTCGTCGCGTACTACCAGGCGGCGTCGGTCGTTCTCACGCTGTCCGACCACGAGGGCTTCTGCGTCCCGCTGCTCGAGGCCATGCGCTTCGACCGTCCGATCGTCGCGCACGCCGCGGGCGCGATCCCCGAGACGCTCGGCGACGCTGGGATCCTGCTCGCGGACAAGTCGCCCGATGCCGTCGCCGACGCGCTCGAGCGCGCGGTCGGCGATGCGGAGCTCCGGCGCGTGCTCGTGGCGAAGGGCCGCGCGCGCCTGGCCGACTTCACGCGCGAGAAGGTCGCGAAGCGCCTCCACGACGTTCTCAAGCGCGAGCGCTGGGACGTGCCGAAGCCCGGCCCACGCAAGATCGCGGTGATCTCGAGCGCGGAGCGCTGCGGCATCCACCACTACTCGAAGGCGGTCTGCGACGGCCTCCGCGCCGACGGCCACGACGTCACCTTCGTCGGTGTGGAGCGCGCGAACACCAAGGACCTCTTCGCGAAGATCGACCGGCTTCCGCTCCGGCTCGATGCCGTGCTCATCGAGCACGAGTCCGGCATCTTCCGCGAGGTCTCATTCGTGCGGGCGCTCTTCGGCCTGCGCGAGCGGGGCCTGCGGACGATCCTCTCGCTGCACGAGTTCGAGCCGGAGAAGTTCCACAGCTACCGGATGCTCGTCCAGGCCCTGGGCTACCGGCCGAACCGTGCCTGGCCGCTCGAGGTGATCCGCGTGCCGTACGTCGCGCTGAAGGTCGCCTGGCGCTTCGTGAAGTACCGCAGCATCGTCGCGCTCACCGGGCTCCTGCCGCGGCGCATCGTCGTGCATTCGGCGCGCTCGCGGTTCTGGTCGGACCTGCTCACCACCGACCGTTCGAAGATCCTGGACATGCCGCTCGTCGCGTTGCCGCTGGAGGACACGGTCCTTCCGAAGGACGCCGAGGAGAAACGCGCGCTGCGCCGGCGGCTCGGTCTGCCGGAGGACGCGTTCATCTTCGTGTCGCCGGGATTCTTCTTCCGCCGCAAGCGCTTCCTCGAGGTGATCTCGGCGACGCCCGCGGACAGCGTGCTGGTGCTCTCCGGGACCGCTGCCTCGTGGGATCGGGACTACTTCGACGAGGTCACCGCGTATGTCCGCGACCGCTCCCTTTCCAACGTCGTCGTCAACACCGACTACGACACGCTGGGGGACCACGTGGCCGCGTCCGACTGCGTCGTGCTCTTCTACGAGGACATCTTCCAGAGCGCCGTCGCGGCGCAGGCCGTGTGGGCCGGACTTCCCTGTATCTACGCCGACATCCCCGGGTTCCAGCTGTACCGGGGGGCGGGCCTCTTCGTCCGCGATACCCATGGCCTCGCGCAGGCCATGCAGGCGATCCAGCAGCCCGATACGTACGCACGGGCGGTGGAGCAGGTCGCGGTCCTCCGTCATCGCCTCGCGCCCGAGCGGCTCGCGGCGCGCTACCTCTCGGGCCTGCCTCCCGAATGAGCCGGCTGCTCCTCGTCGTGCAGCGCTACGGCGAGGAGGTCGTCGGCGGATCGGAGGCGCACGCGCGCGCTGCCGCGCAGCGGCTCGCTGAGCGTCATGACGTCGAGGTCGCCACGACGGATGCGCTCGACTACTGGACCTGGGCGCCGCACTTCCCGCTCGGCGTCGCGCAGGACGGCGCCGTGACGGTGCGACGCTTCCCGGTGCGCGCGCCCCGCGATCCGCACTTCAAGGAGTTCGAGGAGCGCGTCCTCCTCGGTCGCCACACACTGCAGGACGAGCTCGAGTGGCTCACACGACAGGGGCCCGACTGCCCGCAGCTCCTCGAGTTCCTGCACGACGTTGCGAGGAGCGGCGAGTACGACCGGGTGATCTTCTACACCTACATCTACCTGCCGACCGCCCAGGGCCTGCCGATCGTGCCCGAGCGCGCCGTGCTCATCCCGACCGCGCATCGCGAGCGTGCGCTCCACCTCGCGCCCTACCGCGCGCTCTTTCACCTGCCGCGCGCCATCGGCTATCTCACACCCGAGGAGCGCGACCTCGTGCACGAGGTGCTGCACAACGAGAGCGTGCCGTCGACGGTCCTCGGCTTCGCGCTCGACGCGCCGCCGCCCTCGGATGCGGTCGCGTTCCGCGAGCGGCATGCGCTCCACGGGCCGATGGTCCTGTACCTCGGGCAGGTGAGCGAGGGGAAGGGCATCAACGAGCTGCTGCGCTGCTGGGATGCCTACCGCGCCGGCGATGGGGTGGCCGACGCGACGCTCGTGCTGGCCGGCACGGTACGGATGGAGCTACCCGAGCGGCCTGACGTTCGCGTGCTCGGCCCCGTCAGCGACGAGGACAAGTGGGCCGCCCTCACCGCGGCCGACGTCCTGGTGCAGCCGTCGCACCTCGAGAGCCTGGGCATCTCACTGCTCGAGGCGTGGCAGGCCGAGACGCCGGCCCTCGTGCCGGAGTGGAACGCCGTCACCGCGGGCCAGGTGCGCCGCTCGGGCGGCGGCGAGACGTACGGATCGGACGCGGACTTCACAGTCAAGCTGGCCGGTCTGCTGCTCGGGACCGATCACGGTGCCCGCGGGAAGCGGTGGGTGGAGCGCGAGTGCTCCTGGCCGGCATTCGACGAGCGTCTCGAGGAGCTGTTGGAGCTTGCCGGTGTCGCGTGATCGGCGGCTGCTCGTCGTGGTGCAGCGCTACGGCGACGTCGCCGGTGGCGCGGAGCAGCACGCGCGCGAGCTCGTCCGCCGCCTCGTTCCGCACTTCGACGTCACCGTCGCGACCACCGCCGCGCGCGACTACTGGACCTGGGAGAACGAGTTCGTCCCGGGCGAGACGCGCGTCGACGGCGTCCCGGTGATGCGCTTCGCGGTCGCGCGGCCGCGCGGCAGGGACTTCAAGGATCGTGAGCGGAGAGCGTTCGACGAGACCGCTTCGCTCGTCGATGAACGCGCCTTCATCGATTCGCAGGGTCCCGTCACACCTGAGCTGCTCGAGTACCTGAGCGACAGCGCCGCCACCTACGCGCAGATCCTCTTCTTCACCTACATCTACTACCCGACCGTGTACGGCCTGCCGCTCGCGCCCGAGCGCGCGGTGCTCGTGCCGACCGCGCACGACGAACCCGCGCTCCGGCTCGCGTCGTACAAGCCGATCTTCCACGCGGCGCGGGCCATCGCCTTCAACACCGAGGAGGAGCGCCGGCTGGTGCATGGTCGCTTCGGCAACGCCCGCGTGCCGAACGACATCGTCGGGGTCGGCGTCGACGTCCCGGCGGACCGCTCCGGTCCACGGTTCCGCGCGCAGCACGGGATCACCGGGCCGCTCTTCCTGTACGTGGGACGTGTCGTCGAGAGCAAGGGCACCGACCAGCTGTTCTCGCACTGGGGCGGCTGGGTCGAGACCCGGCGCGCGCTGGGCGCGAAGCTCGTCGTCATCGGCAAGGCCGAGATGCCGATCCCGCAGCGCGACGACGTCGTGCACCTCGGGTTCGTGAGCGAGCAGGAGAAGTACGACGCGCTCGACGCCGCCGACGCGGTCATCGTCCCCGAGCGCTATTCCTCGCTCTCGATGGTCACGCTCGAGGCCTGGGCGTGCGGAAAGCCCGTGGTGTGCTCGGCGTACTGCAACGTGCTGCGCGGCATGTCGCGCCGCTCCGGCGGCGGCCTGTATTACGCGGACCACGGTGAGTTCAGCGAGCTCCTCGACCTGCTCGTCGCCGATCCATCGCTGGGAAAGCGGCTCGGGGCCGCGGGCGCCGCGTTCGTCGCGCGCACCTACACCTGGCCGATCGTGGTAGAGAAGTACCTGGACCTGTTTGCCGAGGTCCGCCGGCGCCTCCACTGAGCACCAGACGCGTCGCGCTGGCCCATGCGGCCCTCGCCGCGCTCGCCGCGATCGAGCTGGTGCGCGCGCTCCATCAACCGTGGCTGCGCCAGACGTTCGCCGACGAGACCGCGGTCTTCGCGTGGGCGATCGTGCTGCCCATCGCCAGCGCCGCGAGCAGCCTCATCGCGATCGCCCTCGGCCTGCGTCGATGGTCGGGGCGCGCGCTCGTGGCCGACACGATCTCGCTCGCCGGCGTCTATGTGCTGGTCTTTCTCCTCTCGCAGGGCGAGCACCTGTCCTACGACGCCGCGTTCGGGATCCTCGGGCTCGCCCTCGTGGCGCGCGCCGCGGCTCCGCTCGCGGTCATCGCGCGAGCCGTTCCATTCCCCACGCTCGCCGTCGACGACCGCCGCGCGACTATCGCGTTCGTTATCGCGAGCGCCGCGCTCATCGCGCTGCTCGTCGCGTGGCCGCTGCCGAGCGGCTGCCACCTCGGCTGCAGCATGCGGTCGCGGTGGGTGCCGTTCGGCCTCCTGCTGGCGACCGGGCTCACGCTCGCGCTGGCGCGCGCCGCGCGCCCTGCCGCAGCGCTGCCGCTCCTGGCACGTGGCGCGTCGCTCTGGCTGGCCGTCCCGGTCGCCTTCGCGCTCACGGGCTGGACCGGCGCGCCCGACGGCTTCGTCGGCGTACCGGTCATCGCGCTCGTCGTCGGCATCGCGGCCCAGGGGGTGCTCACGCTGTATCGCGCGGCCGAGGTGCACGGCGATCGGGCCACCGGCGCGCTGCTCGGCGCGACCGTGCTCGCGGCGTCGCTCGCGCTCCTGCCGTGGGTGCGCACGGTCCAACCGACGCAGTCGGACGAGCCGCATTACCTGGTGGCGATGCAGAGCCTGGTCGAAGATCACGACCTCGATCTGAAGAACGAGTACGACCGCGCCGACTACGCCGACTATTACCCGACGCCGCTCGAAGCGCGCCACATCGTCGAGGTCGGCTCGACCGAGGTCCCGATCCACGATCTCGGGCTCCCGCTCCTCGGCGCGATCCCCTTCGCGCTCGGACGGCGCACCGGCGTGCTCGCGTTCATGTGCGTCGTCGTCGCGCTCTTCGCCTGGCGCGGCTTCCACCTGCTCCGTCGGCTCGGCTTTCGGCGGGACAGCGCGATCCTCGCGGTCTCCGGCGTGTCACTCCTGCATCCGCTCTTCACCTACACGACGCAGATCTACCCCGATGCCATCGGTGCGCTGGCAATGCTGCTCGCCGCGGAGCAGCTCGCCGCGCCGATCACCCCGCGCCGCCTCGCGATGGCCTCCGCTCTCCTCGGCGTCCTGCCGTGGCTCTCCGCGCGCCTCTGGTTCGTCGCTCTGGGGATGGGCCTGGTCGTGGCGGCCCTGGCCTTCGCGCCGCTCTTCGCGGGCGGCCTCGGCGGACGGCGCGGGAGGGCCCGCGATGTGCTGGTGCACGTGCTCGCCGGCGCGGTGCCGTTCGCCGTGGTCGTCGGCGCGTACGCGTGGGTCGACCTCGCGCTCTTCGGCGTGCCCGTGCCGAACGCCGGCTACTTCGTCATCCGCGATCAGTACTACGTCGTCGCCTACACGCCGTGGATCGGCCTCCCCGGTCTGTTCCTGGATCGGACGTTCGGCCTCCTGTCGCACGCGCCGATCTACCTCGTGTCGCTCGTCGGGCTCGTGCCGCTCTGGCGCCGCTGGCGTGCGGCACCGTCGCCGGCGATCGCCGCCCTGTTCCTCGGGTGGCTCGTCTATCTCCTGTACGTCGGCGACATCTTCTACTGGTGGGCGGACGGCGCGCCCTCGTCGCGCTATCTGCTGGGTTCCATCGCCTTCGTGCTCGTCGCGCTCGCGGCCGGCATCGAGCGGATGCGCGGCGCGATCGCGCTCTCGCTCGCCGCGATCGCCGCGGCCTGGAGCGTGTGCGTCACTTTGCTATACGCGCTCGTACCGAACGTGCGCTACGACATCGTCGCGGACATCCGTCCGGACGGCGGGCCCGGTTTCCTGTGGGTCGTCGTCACAAAGGTCCTCCGTGCGGACCCCGGGATCCTGTTCCCCTCGATGGTGCGTGCCGCGCCCCTCGACTACGCGCTCGCGGCCGCGTGGCTGGTCATTCTGGCCACGGTCGTATTCGCCGGATCGCGTCCGCCCAGAGCGGCGCCCGCGCGCGCCGCATACTCAGCCTGATGGCAGGGCGGCGCGGCAACGGCGGACCCGAGTGGGGCAACATCGACTGGTCCAATTTCGACCTCCGTCAGCTGGGCGGCCGCACCGGGGGGACGCCGCGGCCACCGGGCCGCCGCAGCATCGGGATCAGCGTCGTCCTCATCCTGCTCCTGCTGGTCCCGCTCATCCTCGGCCCGCTCGTCGGCTTCCTCACCGACCTCTACTGGTTCCGCAGCCTCGGGCTCGAGGACGTCTACCTGCGGCGCTACACCGCCGGCTTCTGGGCGTTCATGGCCTTCTTCGGGCTCTTCTTCGTCTTCGCGCTCCCGAACCTGTACCTCGCCCTGCGGCCGCAGGTGCCGCGTGTTGTCGTCGATGCGCAGCGCCCGCGATCGTCCGCGCTCGCCGGCACCCTGCGACTGATGTGGCTGCTGCTCATCCCGGCGTTCTTCTTCGGTCTCGCCGGCAGCGGACAGTGGGATCCGCTGCTGCGTTGGCTGAACGCCGTCCCGTTCGGGGTGAGCGATCCGGTGTTCGGTCGCGACATCGGCTTCTACTTCTTCACGCTGCCGGTCCTCGACTTTGTGCGCGGCTGGGCGATCGCCGCGGTGCTCGCGATCGCCGGGGGCGTGATCCTCGTGTACGTCCTGCGCGGGGTCATCGGCGTCGCGACCGACACGATCACTCGTGGCGACCTCGGGGTCGCCGGCCGCACCGCGCTCGCGCTCGCACGGCCCGCGCGCGCGCACCTCTCGGTCCTGGGCGGCATCTTCCTGCTGCTCATCGCGTTCGGCTACGTCATCGACCAGTGGGAGCTCCTCTTCCGCCAGGACTCGGTGCTCACTGGTGCGGCGTACACGAGCATCAACGCGCGCCTGCCCGCGCTCACCGTGCTCGCGGTCGTCGTCGGCATCGCCGCGCTCGCCTGTCTGGCGAATGCGTTCGCCCGCACCCTCTGGGTGCTCGGCGGCGCGATCGTGCTGTGGGCCGCGGCGAGCATCCTCATCGCCGGCGTCTACCCCGGCCTGATCGAGAACTTCATCGTGAAGCCCGACCAGCTGAACAAGGAGCGGCCCTACCTCGAACGCAACATCGCGGCGACGCGTGCCGCGTACCGCCTCGACAACGTCGATGAGACGCTGTTCAACGTCTCGGACACACCGAGCTCGGCCGAGGCGCGGCGCGATCTCTCGGACACCGAGTCGGTCCGCCTGTGGGACTACCGCCCGCTGTTGTCCGCCTACGACGCCCTTCAGGCGCTGCGCCAGTACTACTCGTTCAACGACGTCGACGTGGACCGCTACCAGATCGGCGGCCGCGAGGTCCCGGTGATGCTGTCCGCGCGCGAGCTGCAGAGCACCAGCCTGCCGCAGGCCACCTGGGTGAACCGTCACCTCGTCTTCACGCATGGGTACGGCGCGGTGCTCACGGCGATGGGTGGTATCGGAGCCGAGGGACGCCCGGACATGCTGGTGAAGGACATCCCGCCGGTCGGGGAGCCGAAGATCGAGCAGCCGCGCATCTACTTCGGTGAGCTCACCAACGACTACGTGGTCGTGAAGACGCAGCAGGACGAGTTCGACTACGCGCAGGAAGGCGCCGACGCGCGCACCGTCTTCAGCGGCACCGGCGGCGTCGGCATCGGTAGCCTGTGGGACCGCCTGCTGTTCGCACTCCGCTTCGGCGATTCGAACCTGCTCTTCACCAACCAGACCACCGCCGACAGCAGGATGCTCTTCCACCGCAACATCGCTGAGCGCGAGCGCCTCATCGCGCCGTTCCTCTCGTACGACCCCGATCCCTACCTCGTGCTCGCCGACGGCGGCATGTACTGGATCAACGACGCGTACACGACCGGCGATCGCTATCCCTACAGCGAGCGCTTCGGGGCGCTGAACCTGGGCTCGACGCCGCTCGCGGGCGGGGACTTCAACTACATCCGCAACAGCGTGAAGGTCGTCCAGAACGCGTACGACGGCACGATCACCTTCTACATCGTCGACGAGAGCGACCCGGTGGTGAGGAACCTGCGCGCGATCTACCCCACGCTGTTCAAGTCCATCGCGCAGATGCCCGAGAGCCTCAAGGCGCACATCCGCTATCCCGAGGGCATCTTCACCGTGCAGACGCAGGTCTACTCGCTGTACCACATGACCAACCCCGACGAGTTCTACAACCGTGTCGACGCGTGGCGTATCGCCAACGAGCTGCAATTCCAGGGCTCCGCCAAGCAGCCCATCGAGCCCTATTACGTGACCACGCGGCTTCCGGGCGCCGACCGGCAGGAGTTCATCCTCTTCGTGCCGATGACGCCGGCCGGTGGCCAGCGCGACAACATGGTCGCCTGGATCGCCGGACGCGCCGACGCACCCGACTACGGGAAGCTTCGCGTGCTGCGCTTCCCGAAGGACCGCACCATCTTCGGTCCGCTGCAGGTCGAAGGACGGATCGATAACGACAGCACCATCCGGCAGCAGCTAACCCTGCTCTGCCCGGCGGGCAGCGGGACGCAGTGCATCCGCGGCAACCTGCTGGTCCTGCCGGTCGGGAGCTCCTTCCTCTACGTCGAGCCGCTCTTCATCCAGGCGACGCAGGGCAAGATCCCCGAGCTGCAGCGGCTCATCCTCGCGACGCAGGACCGGGTCGTCATGGCCGACTCGTTCGCCAAGGCGCTCGAGGCGCTCTTCGGGACCGGCACGACGCCGACCCCGACGCCGACCCCGACGCCCGGCCCGAGCGCCACCCCGCGTCCCTCCGGCGCGCCGACGGCCACACCGGCTCCGTCACAGACGGTCGCCCAGCTCGTGAAGCAGGCCTCCGACCACTACGCCCAGGCGCAGGACGCGCTCAAGCGAGGCGACTTCGCCGAGTACGCCCGCCTCATCAGCCTGCTGCAAGACGACCTCGCCAAGCTCCGTGCGGCGACCGGCCAATAGTCCGAGCGCCGTCGTCCTCGCGGCCCTCGCGGTCGCGCTGTTCTGGGCGGTCGAGGGCATCGACGTCAACGCCCCGCAGCTCGAGCGTGTCGCCATCCTGGTGTCGTCGATCGTCCTCGGCTGGGCCGCGCTCCGGAATTCGCCGCTCGCTGCCGGGCTGACCTCATACCTCGCGATCCTCGTCGCGATCTCCGAGCGCCTCCGCCGCGACCCGCTCCTCGACGGCAGCGACGTCCTCAGGGCGACGACGGAGGCGCTCGCGATCGTCGCGAAGGGTGGCAACCCGTACGCGTCGTTCCTGCACAGCACCGTGCCGCCGGGATCCCCGTTCGTCTATCCGCCGGGCGAGCTCGCGTGGTACGCGCTCCCGCAGTGGCTCTTCGGTGACATCACCCGGGTCGATACCTGGGCCGGCGTGCTCATCGTCGCGGCCATCGCGCTCGCGGGCCTGCGGATCGGCTTCGACGCGGTCGCGCTCCCGGCGATGCTCTACGCCGCGTGGGGCATCGCCGGCTACCGCGCGATCGACGGATCGAACGACGTGTCCGCGTCCGCGCTCGTCGTGTTCGCCTGCGTCGCTCTCGTCTTCGCCACGGGCTCCGGCACAACGCCTACCGCGCGCTCCTCCCAAGTCGCCTTTCTCCTCTCAGCTGCGTTGTTTGGCTGGGCGATCGCGTTCAAGCAGTTCTCGCTGCTCGTCCTGCCGCCCGTCGCGCGGCACCTCGCGGTCTCCGGCGCCAACTGGCGCCGTTATGTGCTCGTGGCGCTCGGCGTGACCGCGGCCTTCGTGCTGCCGTTCTTCGTGCGCGATCCCTTCGCGTTCATCAACGAGCAGTTCGCGGCACTCGCGTTCCACGACGAGATCTGGGGGACGAACCTCCTCCACACTCTGGCGCAGTTCGGCGATCCAAGCGGGCTCGTGCCGCTCTTCACCGCGGTCGAGGTCTTCGGCACGCTCGGACTCGTCGTGCTCGTCGTCCGGCGGTGGGACGCGCCGACGCTCGGTGCGGCGGTCCTCGTCGGGGCGGGTCTGGTTCTAGTGCCACTGCTCTTCGCGAGGTGGACGACGCAGCCGTACTACGCGTACATCGGCGGGCTGGTGGCGTGCGGCCTCGCGCTGCTTTCGATCCCGTTCGTCCAGCGGGCGAAACAACATTGAACACGGCGTATCCGCGCACTCGGAAGGCGACATGCAGTCCGTGATTCGCGTTCCCCACGACGCTTTCCTGCGAGATGTGCAGCTCGACTGGGAGCACGGCTTGTTGACGATTCGCTTCGGTTTCGAAGAGTGGGATCTTGCCTTGACCGCTACCGGAGTCCGCAAGCTCCAGATCCGTCGGGATGAGCCTTGGGGCCCGAGCAGCTACGTCAATGAGACGCACGGACCCGTGCAGATCTCAGGCGGGCTAATGACCTTCTCGATCGAGATGCAGAGCGGCGACGCAATTGAGCTTACGGCCGTCGACATTCGCTTCGAGAGGACGCGTGCGCTCGCCCCCGACTAGAATCGCTCGCGAATGAACCCGCTTCGCGTCGCCGTGATCGGCGCCGGATATTGGGGTCCCAACCTCGTCCGCAACCTCAGCGAAGCCCCTGGCGCCGAGCCCGTGGCGGTCGCCGACCTGTCGAGGGAGCGGCTCGACGCCATCCACAAGCGCTTTCCGGCCGTGCGCGTGACCACCGATCACACCGAACTCCTCGGCGACAAGAGCGTCGATGCGGTCGTGATCGCCACGCCCGTCGGCACGCACCGCAGGCTCGCGGAAGAGGCGCTCGCGGCGGGGAAGCACGTCTTCGTGGAGAAGCCGCTCGCGGCGACGAGCACGGACGCCGAGGCGATCGTGCGCGCGGCTGAGAAGGCCGGCCGCACGCTCATGGTCGGCCACACCTTCGTGTACAACCCCGCGGTCGTCACGGTCCGCGGTCTCATCGAGACGGGCGAGCTTGGCCGCATCAACTACGTCGACAGCCAGCGCGTGAACCTTGGCCTGCACCAGTTCGACATCAACGTGCTGTGGGACCTCGGCCCGCATGATGTCTCGATCGCTCTGTACTGGCTGGCGGAGGAGCCCGAGTGGGTCCAGTGCATCGGCGCGTGTTACGTGCAGCCCGAGATCGAGGATGTCGTCTTCCTCACGATGGGTTTCCCCTCGGGCGCGCTCTCGCACGCGCACCTGTCATGGCTTGCGCCAAGCAAACTGCGCACCATGACCGTCATCGGCAGCAAGAAGATGGCGGTGTACGACGACGTGCAGGCCGTGGAGCGCGTGAAGGTATACGACTTCGGCGTGGAGTCGCTCGACGGCGACGAGCTGCGGCGCTCCTACCGCGCCGGCGACATCCACAGCCCGCGCGTCGCGATCACCGAGGCGCTGCAGCTGGAGATGCGCCACTTCATCGAATGCGTCCGCGAGGGAAAGCGCCCCCGCAGCGACGGCGAGGCCGGGCTGCGGGTCGTCCGCGTGCTCGAGGCTGGGATGCGCAGCCTCCGCTCGGGCGGCGCGCGCGTCTCCTATCGCGCGGCCCCAGAGCCGGCGCGAGCGTGACGACGCTCGCACGCGCGGAGATCGCGAGCACGGCGGTCGTCGCGCCCGACGCGATCGTCGGCCCGGCGACGCGCGTGTGGCACTTCGCGCAGATCCGCGAAGGCGCGCGCATCGGCGCGCAGTGCAACATCGGGAAGGGCGTGTACGTCGGTGCGGGCGTCACGGTCGGCGATCGCTGCAAGATCGAGAACAACGCCTCGCTGTTCGAGGGCCTCACCGTCGAGGACCGCGTGTTCATCGGCCCGCATGTGGTGTTCACGAACGACCGGCTCCCGCGCGCCACGAATCCCGATGGCTCCCCGCAGACCGCGGCGGACTGGACCGTCGGGAAGACGACCGTCCACCGGGGCGCGTCGATCGGCGCGGCGGCCGTGATCATCCCGGGGCTCGATATCGGTCGTTACGCCATGGTCGGCGCCGGCTCGATCGTCACCCACGACGTTCCCGCGCACGCGGTCGTCGTCGGCAACCCGGCGCGCCAGGTCGGCTGGATCTGTGTGTGCGGCCGCGAGCGCCTCTCGAGCGGTCCGCGTGGTGACGAGGAGCTGCGCTGCGCACGATGCAAGACGGCGACCAGAGACTCAGTGTTGAAAGAGGGATCTACGGCATGACGGTCACGACCAAGACACAGGACATCCCGCTCGTGGACCTGCGCGCGCAGTACGCGACGATCCGCGACGAGGTCCGAGCGGCGATCGATGGCGTGCTCGACACCATGCAGCTCACGATCGGGCCGAACGTCCGGGCGTTCGATCAGGAATGGGCGGCGTACTGCGGCACGAAGCACGCGATCGGCGTCGGCAGCGGGACCGACGCGCTCCAGCTGGCGATCCGCGCCTGTGGCGTGTCGGCCGGAGACGAGGTGATCACCGTGTCGCACACCTTCTTCGCCACCGTCGAGGCGATCGTGTACGCCAACGCGCGGCCGATCCTCGTCGACGTCAACGAGACGACGATGCTCATGGACTCCGCGGCCGTGGCGGCGGCGATCACGCCGCGCACGAAGGCGATCATCCCCGTGCACCTGTACGGTCGCACCGTCGACATGAAGCCGCTGAAGCAGCTGGCGCAGGACCGGAACATCGCCATCATCGAGGATTCAGCCCAGTCACACGGCGCGCTGCTCGATGATGGGAAGAAGGCGGGCAGCGGCGGCCGCGCGGGTGCGTACTCCTTCTACTGCAGCAAGAACCTCGGCGCGTACGGTGAGGCGGGCAGCATCGTCACGAACGACGACAAGCTCGCCGACGATCTCCGCGCGCTGCGGGAGCACGGGCAGTCGACCCGCTACTACCACCCGGTCGTCGGGTACAACGCGCGGCTCGACGAGATCCAGGCCGCGATCCTCCGCATCAAGCTGCGGCGACTCGACGAGTGGAACGCGCGCCGCCGGGCCATCGCGAAGCAGTACAGCGCGCTCCTCGCGGGCTCGGGCGTCATCACGCCGGAGATCCCCGCGGGCGACCGCCACGTCTTCTACGCCTACGCCATCCGCGTGCCGAACGGAAAGCGCGACGCGATGCGCGCGTATCTCGCGGAGCACGGCATCGGAACGCAGATCCACTACCCCGTGCCGATCCACCTGCAGGAGGCCGCGCAGTTCCTCGGCTACCGCAAGGGCGACCTGCCCGTGACCGAACGCCTCGCGGACGAGGTGCTCTCGCTCCCGATGTACGCCGAGCTCACCGACGCGATGGCCGAGCGCGTCGCGAGCGAGGTCCGCGCCTTCATGAAGAAGTGAAGTAATGGGCGACCAAGCGAGGGCCTCATCGGCCAGAGTCGTGAAAGCGGTGCATGGTCTTGAGTTGGTGGCGCCCGATCCGCCCGACGAGCTCGAGCGGGCGGAGGAGCTGCGGAAGACCGTCGAGCCCGCGGAGCTGCTCGAGCGGTTCGCGGTGGCGGGTTACCTCGAGGGCGCGGAAGGACAACGGCGGCGCCGGATCCTCCTGCGCGCGCTCTGCAAGAGGTTCGGCAACGGCGTGAAGGTCGGAATGGGCGTGCTCGTGCTGCACCCCCAGACGTTCGAGATCGGCGACGCCGTGTTCATCGGGAACCAGACGTTCCTGCAGGGCCGTCATGACGGCCGCTGCGTCATCGGCGCGCACACCTGGATCGGCCCGCAGTCGTACTTCGACTGCCGCGACATGGAATTCGGCGAGTACGTGGGCTGGGGCCCGGGCGCGAAGGTGCTCGGGAGCGAGCACACCGGCGTCCCGATCGACGTGCCGATCATCCAGACCGACCTGGTCATCAAGCCGGTGCGCGTCGGTGACGGCGCGGACATCGGCGTGAACGCAGTGCTCCTGCCGGGCGTGACGGTGGGGAAGGGCGCGATCATCGGCGCCGGCGCGGTGGTGACCGGCGACACGACCGTCCCGCCGAACGCGATCTACGCCGGCGTCCCGGCGAAGCTGCTCCGCTACCGGACCGCATCGTGAACGAGCTCGTCGGGCTCATCGTGGCGCTCGCGTGCTGCCTCGGGGCGGCCGCGATCGGTGGCTACGCCACCACGCGCTCGCTGCGGGATTGGTACACCGCACTGCCGAAGCCACGGTGGAATCCGCCGAATGCGATCTTCGGTCCGGTGTGGACCGTTCTCTACCTCGGAATGGGCGTGGCTGTCTGGCTGATCTGGCGCCAACGTGACGAGTCCGAGGTCGCGTTCGCGTTCGCGTTGTTCGCCGCACAGCTTGTGCTGAACGTCCTCTGGTCGGTCGTGTTCTTCGGGCTGCGGTCTCCGACGGGCGGTCTTGTGGTCATCGTTGCGCTATGGCTGGCGATCGCGGCGACGATCGCGGCCTTCGCGCCGATCTCGGCCCTCGCCGCGGCGCTGCTCGTGCCCTATCTCGCCTGGGTCACGTTCGCCACATTCCTGAACGGCGCGATCCTGCGAAGCGTGGCCGCGGCCACTCGACCTTGATGCCGAGCGTGGGACCCACGCGGATCCGCACGACGAGCCACTTCCTGTACCTCCCCGACCGCGCGGCCGCCGAGCGCGCGGGCAAGGCCCTGGCGCGCGCCGGCTTCCGCTCCGAGGCCGGACCCGCATCCGACGGCGAGGACTGGCTCCTCGTCGCGACGCACGACGCGGTCGCGGACAAGGACCGCGAGGTCGCGACGCAGGAGGCGATGCGCGAGATCGCGATCGCCGTCGGCGGCACGTACAACGGCTACGCGGTGCGCACGTCATGAGCCTCACCGGCGCGCGCGTCGTCGTGACCGGCGGCGCGGGGAACGTCGGATCGCACATCGTCGACGCGGTCATCGCGGTGGGCGCGCGCGAGGTCATCGCGCTCGACGCGCTGGTGCGCGGGGTGCCCGAGAACCTCGCGCCCGCGCTCGCCACGGGCAAGGCGCGCCTTGTTGAATTGGACATCCGCGACCGAGAGGCGGTGCGCGCGAACATCGAGGGCGCCGACATCGTCTTCCACCAGGCCGCGCTCCGCTGGACGCGCTGCCAGGAGCACCCACGCGAGTGCCAGGAGGTCATGGTCGACGGCACGTTCAACGTCCTCGAGGCCGCGGCCGACGCCAAGGTCAAGCGTGTGGTGCTGGCGTCGAGCGCGGTCGTCTACGGCGAGCCGAAGCGCCTCCCGATGGATGAAGACCAGCCGCTCGCCGCGACGACCGTGTACGGCGCGGCCAAGGTCGCGAACGAGCAGATGGGCCGCGCGTTCGCGCACCTGCGCGACCTGCCGACCACGACATTGCGTTACTTCAATGTCTACGGACCGCGCATGGACGTACGGTCACCGTACGTCGAGGTCATGGTCCGCTGGCTGAACCTCATCGACGAACGAAAGCCGCTCACGCTCTTCGGCGATGGCAGCGCGTCGGTGGACTTCGTCTACGTCGGCGACGTCGTGCGCGCGAATCTCTTGGCCTGCGAGACGGAGGCGAAGGACGCTATCGTGAATGTCTGTAGCGGGGTCGAGACGCGCATGAAGGACCTCGCGCAGCTTCTGCTGGGTCTCACCGGGAGCACCGTCGGCATGGAATTCAAGCCGCAGCCCGCCGGCGCGCTGCCCGCGAGGCGGTACGGCGATCCGCGGCGGGCGCAGGAGCTGCTCGGCTTCCGCGCCGAGACGAAGCTGGAAGACGGCGTGCGCAGGCTGATCGAATGGCGGCGCTCGCAGCTCGCGAGCGCTGGGAGGTAGACGTGGCGACCGAAACGAAGAAGAAGCTGAACGTCCCGATCACAAAGCCGTTCCTCGGCGAGGAGGAGGCCCGCGCGCCGTTCGACTCGATCAGGAGCGGGTGGGTGACCCAGGGTCCGAAGGTCGCCGAGTTCGAAAAGGCCGTCGCCGCGTACGTCGGCGCGAAGCACGGTGTCGCGACCACCTCCTGCACCACCGGCCTGCACCTCGCGCTCGCGACCGCCGGCGTCGGCAAGGGGGACGAGGTCATCGTGCCGTCGTTCACCTTCATCGCGTCGGCCAACGCGATCCTGTACACCGGAGCGGACGTCGTCTTCTGCGAGATCGATCCAAAGACCTTCAACATCGATCCGAACGACATCGAGAAGCGCATCACCAGGAAGACGAAGGCGATCATGCCGATCGACCAGATCGGCCTCTCCGCGGACATGGACGCGGTGAACGCGATCGCGAAGAAGCACGGGCTCGACGTTGTCGAGGACGCGGCACCGGCGATCGGCGAGGACTATAAGGGCCGGAAGGTGGGCTCGAACGCCCACCAGACCGTGTTCTCGTTCCACCCGCGCAAGGTCATCACGACCGGTGAGGGCGGGATGATCACCACGGACGACGACGCCTACGCCGACCGCGCGCGCAAGCTGCGCGCGCACGGCATGAGCGTCTCGGATCTCGACCGCCACAAGTCCGACCGCGTGATCATCGAGGAGTACCCGGAGCTCGGCTTCAACTACCGCATGACCGACATCCAGGCGTCGATCGGCCTGGTGCAGATCGGCCGCCTAGACGAGCTCCTGCGCATCCGCCGCGCGAAGGCCGCACGCTACAACACCGAGCTTGCGGAGGTGAAGGGCATCGAGGTGCCCTACGTGCCGCCCTACGCCTCGCATACCTACCAGTCGTACTGCCTGCGCCTCACGAAGGAGTGCCGCCTCGACCGCGAGGACCTCATGACCAACTTGCTGCGCCGCGGGATCGCGACGCGGCGCGGGGTCATGGCCTCGCATCTCGAGAAGACCTACACCTCGCGCTACGGCACGGTGAGCTTGCCCGTCACCGAGCACGCGACACAGACGACGATGCTCATCCCGCTCTTCGCCGCCATGACCGACCAGGAGCAGGGCTGGGTCATCGAGTCGCTGCGTGAGGAGCTCGGGACCCGGTAGGTTGGCGGACGATCCGCGCCACGAGGTGCTCGACTTGGGGAGCGAGGACTACTACGCGCTCGTGGAGATCTCTGCCAACCGGTCAACCTGGTCGCCAGCGTTTCACGAGCTGCTGGACCTCGAGTTGATCGACGTCTTCGTGAAGCCTCATTGGCGATCTGGCGACGAAAAGCTCGTACGGCTTTCCCCCAAGGACGGCCATGCAGCAATTGACGATCCAGCGTCGTGGGATCCCTTCAACAACGGCCGCATCGTCGTCTTCGGCGCGACACCCGAAGGTGAACGCGCGTATCGCGACAACCGATTCCGCTGAGCCACAACTCAGAGCGTGGACACGTGGATACTGGTGATGTGATCCAAGACTTCGACGGACCCGATCCGACGCCGAACCGGCGCGGGCACCTGCTCGTCATCTCGATCCTGCTCATCGCCGGGGTGCTCGCAGGCTACGCCGCGGTCTCCTCGCCGGAGCTGCGCGGGCCGTACGCCACGCCGAGGCCCTCGGTGGCCGTTGTGGCGGCCGTGCGCTTCACGCCGGCGCCGTTCGTCCGCGCGGAGCCGGCCGCGGCGGTCGCGCCGAGCAGTGGCTGCATCCTGCCGGGCTCCGTCTTCACCGCGACGGTGTTCGTCGGCGGGCAGCTCGTGCCGATCAGCCGGCCGGTCACGCCGAGCACGAGCGAGTCCTGCGCGATTGTCTGGTTGATCAAGCATGGCTCGCTGCCCTACGAGCTCTTCGCGCGCTAGGAGACGCAGCCAGCATGCTGGCCGAGACCTAGAGCTCCTTCAGGAACTGGATCATGTCCGGCCGGCGCCGGTAGCCCATGGTCTCGTTGATGTGCAGGATCGGTGTGTTCGTCGAGTCGTTGTCCGTGCGTACGCGATCGATGCCCAGTGCGATGGCCTGCATCAGCGTCTCGCACTTCAGCGCCCGCGCGACGCCGCGGCCGCGCACCTTGCGCGCCGTACCCGTCCAGTCGGTGGACACGACGCCGCGCACCGGCGGGTAGGCCAGCTGCGAGATGCCGACGATGTCGTCGCCGTCGCGCGCGATCCAGATGCGATCCGGCCTGAGCGCTGGCGAGTCGAACCACTTCAGCCAGTCATCCATCTCCATCGGGACGATCGGGACCGTCGTCGGGACATCCGCCTCCGCCTCGTCGTTCATGCGCTTCAGCTTCTCGAAGCGCCTGGGGTCCTTCTCTTCCGCGAGCGTGAGGATGCGGATTCCCTCATGCGCCATCCGCTCGCGCGAGTCGGCTGTCATCGTCGTGATGCGTTCGCGCTCTCTCGCGAGATCGAGCTCCCAGAAGCGCTGACGGCGCTCCTCGCAGTAGCCGCGGCCGGCGAGCATGTCCGCGCGCTCGCGATCCGGTTCCCAGGCCCACGTGGTCACGGCGCGCGTGCCATCGCCGCGCGCACGCTCCTCCAGCATCGCGTACAGGGCGCCCAGACGGGCCGCGGAGCGCGCCGTTGGACGGAGCTCGGCGCTGATGCGCGCGAACCGCTCGGGCATCTTCGTCCACGAGGGATGCCGGAACATCGTGTAGCCCACGGGCTCGGCGCCGATCAGCACGATGCGGCGGTCGATGATCTCGTCGCCGGCGGTCATCGACCACCAGTGGCGCATCATCACCGGATCCTCTACGTCGTCCGGATGGAGCTCTGTGTCGATGTCGGCGACAAGCGCGGCGTCGTCGAGGGTGGCCTCGCGCAGGTCGAGCTCGCCCACGTTCACCGCAGTCTCCGCAAGAGCTTGTCGCGCAGGACCTGGCCGAGCTGCACGACGTACTGCGCGATCTCGCGCTGGCCGAACTTCGACTTCCCGAGCTCGCGGTCACGGAAGACGTATGGGACCTCGACGACCTCTGCGTAGCGGCCGCGCGCCATGACCTCGAAGCCGATCTTGAAGCCGATAGGGTTCAGCTTCACGCCCTCGATGACCGCGCGGCGCAGCGCGAAGAAGCCCGACGTCGAATCGCGCACCGGCACGAGCACGTTCCCCATGAGGCAGGCGACCCGCGAGACGACGCGGCGCCGGATCGGCCAGTCCTCGGTGCCGCCGCCCGCGACGTAGCGGCTGCCGACCGCGAGATCCGCGCCGCCCTCGATCGCGTCGAGCATCCGCGGCGCGACCTCCGGCGGGTGCGAGAGGTCGGCGTCCATCACGAGCAGCACGTCGCCCTTCGCCGCGCCGAAGCCGGCCACCACCGCGGACGCGAGGCCGGCCTTACCTGCCCGCCGCACGACGCGCACCGGCTGCGTGCGCCCGAGGCCCTCGGCGATGTCAGCGGTCCTGTCGGGCGATCCATCGTCGACGACGACCAGCTCCCACTCGCGGCCGGCGAGCGCCTTTGCGAGGCGTTCCACGAGGGAGGGGAGCGATCCCGCTTCGTTGTAGGTGGGGACGATGACCGAGGCGAACGTGCGCGTAGTTTAGGCGCGCGCTCGCCTAGTCTTACGGCCGTGCGCGTCACCTTCGATGCCCGTCATCTGCAGACGGTCGCGCGCGTCCGCGGCATCGGTCGATACTCGCGCAACCTCCTCGCGGCGTACGCACGTCTCGCGCCCGCCGAAATCGAGTGGACACTCCTGCGACTGCGGAACTTCCCGCCGGCGGACCCGTCGCCGCTGCCGCCGCACCGCGATCTGCGCACGCTCCGCCTCCGGCGCCCCGAGCTCTCGATGCTCGCGCTCGACCCGGCGCTGCTCTCGCTCGAGCTGCCTTTCGCGCGCCCGCATGTCTATCACTCGACCCAGCTCGGGCTCCCAGCGCTACGCGCGTATCGCGCCGTGATCACCATCCACGACCTCGCGCCCCTGCGCTGGCCCGAGCACTACCTTCGGCTTCCGCACGCGCGCCTCGGGCACTCGTGGGCGTACGCGCTCGCGCGGCACGCCGACGCGGTCATCGCGGTCTCCGAAGCGACCAAGCGCGACGTCGTCGAGCGCCTGAATGTGCCGGAGTCGCGCGTCACGGTGATCCCCGAGGCCGTCGACTCGGCCTTCGCACCGCCGGCGCGTGACGTCGCCCTCGCTCTGGTGCGATCGCGCTTCGGCGTGAGCACGCCGTACGTTCTCTACGTGGGTCAGTTCGATCCGCGAAAGAACATGGACGGGCTCGTCGCGGCGTTCGCGCGGGCCGCCGAGCGGCATCCTGACCTGCGCCTGGTGATCGCGGGCGACCTGGGAAAGCTCGCCACGTTCCTCCACCAGGCGCTGGAGCGCGGTCGCGCGCCGCGCGAGCGGGTCGTGCTAACGGGACACGTCGGCGACCCCGAGCTCGCCGCGCTCTACGCGGGCGCCGAGTGCCTGCTGCACGCCGCGCTGCTCGAGGGCTTCGGGCTCACCCCGCTCGAGTCGCTCGCCGCCGGCACGCCCGTCGTCGGGCTGCGCGCGGGCGCCGTCGAAGAAGTCGTGGGCGACGCCGGCGTCCTGGTCGAGACGGACCGGCCGGATGCTCTTGGGGACGCGCTGCTGGCCTATCTCGATGACACGGCGCTCCAGGCGCGTCTGCGGGCCCGCGCCAGGGATCGCGCCGCGCTCTTCTCGTGGGACCGCGCGGCGCGCGACACGCTCGCCGTCTATCGCCGCCTCGACTGAGCGAAACCGCGGCGGTCCATCGCCGGTACACTTGTTGTTCCCGTGGCACGACGTATCAGCCTTCCGCGCCTGACCCAGCGCCAGCGTATGGCGCGCTGGCAGCGCGAGCGCCGCCAGCAGACGATCATCGTCACGATCTTCGGTGCGATCCTCTTCTTCACGATCGGCCTCGTCGCCTGGGCGGCCACCGATCGCTACTACAACACCCACCTGAGGCCCGCGGTCACCATCGACGGCCGCGCCTTCGCGATGCGCGACTACAACCGCGAGCTCGGGTACCAGTACACGCGGTTCTACATCGACTACGGCGTGCCACCGGGATACGAGAACGATCCGCAGATACTCCAGCAGAAGGGGAGCTACGACGCGCTCGCGCTCGATACGCTCGTCGAGCACCAGCTGCTCGACATGAACGCCGCGGCGGACGGCATCACCGTCACGCAACAGCGGATCGACGAGCGCTATGTCGCCGATTTCGGCGAGTTCCACTCCCGCCACATCCTCATCAGCCCCAAGCCGAACGGCGACGCGGCCGACGCGGCGGCCGTAGCCGACACGACGGCGCTCGCGAAGGCGCGTGCGATCGTCGATCAGCTGAGGCAGGCCCCGAACGATCAGGCGCTCTGGAACAGCCTCGCCACGCAGTACTCGGATGACCCGGGCTCGAAGGACTCCGGCGGCGATCTCGGGTTCGTCGCGAAGGGCCAGTTCGTCAAGGAGTTCGAGGATGCGGCCCGCACGCTTCAGATCGGTCAGGTGTCCGACCCGGTGAAGAGCCAGTACGGCTATCACATCATGCAGGTGCTCGAGCTCCGCCCGCCGGACGACAGCGTCTTCGCGAAGCGCGCATCGTCATATGGCTACAGCGCCGCCGACATCAAGGCGCACGTCAGGTACGACATCCTCAAGGACGCGTACACGAAGAAGGCGCAGGACGCGAGCGTGACATCGCCGACCGAGCAGGTCCATCTGGCGTGGGTCGCGATCGCGTCGCCGAAGGTGACCGGCGGCGACTTCCAGGCGTTCTCCGATCAGCTGAAGAAGGTCTCGGACATCCAGAAGGCCATCGATGACGGCAAGGACTTCGCCGAGGTGGTGAAGCAATACAGCGAGGACACGGGCACGACCGACACGGGCGGCGATCTCGGGTGGTTCGCGCACGGCATGATCACGCGTCTGGCGATCGAGAAGGACGTCTTCGCACTGGAGGCGGGCAAGATCAGCGCGCAGAAGTCCGACGCATCGCAGACTGTCTGGTACAAGGTCCTCGAGAAGGATCCCAGCCGCGCGCTCGACGACGATCAGAAGAAGAAGATCGCGGACGGCGCGTACTCGTATTGGTATCAAGGCCAGAAGGCGGCGCACGAGATCCACAAGCTGGTCCCGGGCCACGAGCTCGACACCTGACCTGGTCGCGGCCCTCGAGCGTCTCCTGGCGCGCTGGCCGGGCGGCGTCGACGTCGTCCTGGCTTCCGCGCTCGACCGGCACTCCTTCAGCACGATCCGGCCGGTGCTGCTCGTGCTCGACGCCGAGCCCGACATGGCCCTGCTGCGCACGCGCTACGGACCTGACGTGACGCTCGCGCCGATCGGCGCGCGGTATGCGGCGCTGCCGGCCATCGATCCGATCGTCGACCTCGCCTCCGTGGCCGCCGTCACACGCATCGCCGAGCGCCTGCGCGCAGCGGACGGCTGTCCGTGGGATCGCGAGCAGACCCACCAGAGCCTGCGCCCGCATCTGCTCGAGGAGGCCTACGAGGCGCTCGAGGCGCTCGACTCGGGTGATCTCGATCGCCTGCGTGACGAGCTCGGCGACCTGCTCTTCCAGGTCGCGATACATGCGCAGCTCGCGCACGAGGAGGGCGCCTTCGACATGAGCGACGTCGCGCGGCGCATCGGCGAGAAGCTCGTGCGCCGCCACCCGCACGTGTTCGAGGGCACCGAGATACGCGGGGACCTCCTGGCGCAGTGGGAGCGCATCAAGCGCGAGGAGCGCGAAGAGGGCGGCAAGGCGGACGAGAGCATCGTGTCGGGCGTCCCAAAGGATCTGCCCGCGCTCTTCGCGGCCGAGCGCCTGCAGGAGCGCGCCGCGCGCGTCGGCCTCGAACCGGCGCGCATCGAGCTGCCGCTCGATGTGGACGACCCGGCGTTCCTTGGAGAGCTGCTCTTCGACCTCGTCGCGACCGCGCGCGAGAAGGGGTTCGACGCGGAGAGCGCGCTCCGCGAGGCGAACGAGCGCTTCGCCATGCGCGTCGGCAGGGTCGAGCGGCGCGCGCGCGCGGAGGGCAGGGCTCTGGAGTCGTACGCTCCGGATGAGATGCGGCGCATCTGGGAAAACACCGGTCTCCAATCGCCGGCGGGAGATGAGGCATGACTTCGACATACAAGCGGCCCGACGGGCGCGCCTACGACGCGCTGCGCCCGATCGAGATCACCGTCGGCGTCTCGAAGTTCGCGGAAGGCTCGTGTGAGATCCGCTTCGGCGACACCGAGGTGCTCTGCCTCGCCACCGTCGAGAATTCGGTGCCGCGCCACCTCGTCGGCAAGGACCAGGGCTGGGTCACCGCGGAGTACGCGATGCTGCCGCGCTCGACGCCGGAGCGCAGCCAGCGCGAGAGCCTCGCGGGGCGTCCCGGCGGGCGAACCTTCGAGATCCAGCGCCTGGTCGGCCGCGCGCTCCGCTCGGCGGTCGATCTGAAGGCGCTCGGCTCGCGGAGCGTGATCATCGACTGCGAGGTCATCCAGGCCGATGGCGGCACCCGCACCGCGGCGATCACCGGCGGCTACGTCGCGCTCGCTCACGCGCTGCGCCACTTCACGCCGAAGCCGCTCCGGAAGAACGTAGCCGCGGTGTCCGCGGGGTTCGTGCAGGGCGAGCTCGTGCTCGACCTCGCGTATGCCGAGGATTCCGTTGCCGACGCGGACGTGAACGTCGTCGCGACGTCGAGCGGCGAGCTCATCGAGGTGCAGGGCACCGCCGAGGGCCGTCCGTTCTCGCGTGCCGATTTCGATCGCGTCCTGGAGCTCTCGATGCGCGGCATCGCGAAGCTCATCGAGGCACAGAACACCGCACTCAAGAAGTGACCGCCCCCCGCGGCGAGCACGTCCTTCTCATCGGCTCGGGCAACCCCGGCAAACAGCGCGAATGGCGCGACCTGCTCGTGGGCCTCGACGCGGTCCTCGTCGTCCCGCAGGACCTCGACCCCGCGCCCGCGGAGCCCGAGGAGACCGGCACGACGTTCGAGGAGAACGCGATCCATAAGGCGCGCGCCTACGCCGTCGCCACCGGGCTTCGCACCGTCGCGGACGACTCGGGTCTCGAGGTCGACGCGCTGCACGGCGCGCCGGGCCTCCGCAGCCGGCGCTTCTTCGGCGACGACGCGACGGCCGAGCAGCGCAACACGCGTTTGCTCGCCATGCTCGACGGTGTGTCCGCGCGTGGCGCGCGCTTCGTGTGCGTCGCGGCCCTCGCGACGCCGGACGGTAAGGTCGAGCTGTTCGACGGCGAGGTGAGCGGGGAAATTGGTCTGGCGCCCCGCGGAGCGCGCGGCTTCGGCTACGACCCGCTGTTCGTCATCGCCGGTGATGGACGCACGATGGCCGAGCTCGACTCAGCCGAGAAGCACTCCCTTTCGCATCGCGGCCTTGCCGCCGCGAAGCTGCGCGCGAGGTTGCGAGCGCTCGATTGAGCGCGGCCCCGGCCTCGGCGAGGCTCTGCTAGCGGCGGAGGAGTCCGCGGAGTGAGGTCGCATCGCGCGCGATGACGTCCTTGGGGATCTGCCTGTCGGGCTCGGCGTCGCCGCGCATGAACCGCGCGGGATGGCCGGGGGATCCGTCGCTCACGTAGCGCGGGATCACGTGCGTGTGCAGGTGCGGCAGCGAGTTCCCAAGCATCTCGAGGTTCATCTTGATCGGCTTGTAGTGCGCCTCGATCGCGCGCGCCACCGTGATCACTTCGATGAAGTACGCCGAGGCTTCGTCTGTCGAGAGCTCCGTCGGCTCGGCAACGTGCCGCCCGCGCCAGATCACGATGGTGTAGCCCGGCTGGCCGACGTCGGCGCGCTGGAGATACGCATCCGCGTACCGACCCGAGAACACCCGCGGGCCGAAGCCGTTGTCGTCGGGCCGGCCCTCGGCGCACATCGGGCAGCCCGCGCCCCGCTTCCGCTCGTCCCAGTCCGCCGGCCAGCTCTTCGCCACACGCCCAGTGTGGAACACTCAATGACGTGAGACCGCACGTCGCCTGGATCCACGTCGCGCCGGTCAAGTCGCTGCAGATCCAGGAGCGCCAGCGGGTAACGCTCACGCCGCGCGGCGTCGAGGAGGATCGGCGCTTCTGCATCGTCGACGAGGCCGACCGGATGCTCAACGCCAAGCGCGTCGCCGCGTTCATCGCGGTGCGTCCGGAGTTCGACGACGCGATGACCGAGCTCACCCTGCACCTGCCCGCCGGCGCCACGGTCCGCGGGCCGGTCGAGCTCGGCCATCCGGTGACCGTGTCGATCTACCGGCGGCTCGTCCCCGCGCATGAGGTCCGCGGCCCGTTCACCGCTGCGCTCTCCGGACTGGACGGCCGCACCGCGCGTCTGGTGCGCTTCGACGAGCCGGGCGAGGGCGTCGATCGCGCCGGAGGCGGCGGCACCGTCACGCTGCTCGCCTCGTCGTCGCTCGACGCGCTGGGGGAGGCCGCGGGCGCGGACGGCCCGGTGGACCCGCGGCGCTTCCGCATGCTCATCGGCGTCGCGGGTGTCCCGGCGCACGCCGAGGACGGTTGGATCGGCAAGCCCGTGCGCGTGGGTCGCGCCGTCGTCGTGCCGCTCGGCAACGTCGGCCGCTGCGCGGTCACGACGCTCGACCCGCTCACCGGACAGTCGGACCTGGACACCCTCGGCGCGCTCGCCCGCTACCGGGGCGCGGAGGCGACGACCGAGAAGCTCCCGTTCGGGGTGTGGGCGCGCGTCGAGCAGCCCGGCTCCGTGGCGCTGGGGGACGACGTTTCCGCCTAGCGCCATCTCGGCACCTTTGCGCTACTGACCCGCGACGCTCCGGACCGCTAGACCAGCGCCAGTGGTGAAGGCGCGCTCGGCAGAAATGGCACTCATGCTGGCAGCGGCAGCTGCAAACCTCCTGACCTCCGGAGGTGGGGGCTAGTCGCATACGCCGAGTGACGATGCAGATGAGGCCTCCCAGCGGGGAGGCCTTTTTGGTTGGAGACGAATGGACGAGCGCGATGCCTGCGGTCTGGTCGCGATAGCCCGGAAGGACGGGCGACCCGACGCGCGCGTGCTGGCCGAGGTCATCGCCGGCATGCGCGCTCTCGCTCACCGCTCCGGCTGCGTCGACGGTGAGGGCGACGGAGCCGGCGTCCTCGTCGACATCCCACGCGCGCTGTGGGCCAGCCGGCTCGAGCAGGGCGGCCGCGATCCCGTGAATGCGCGTCAGGACCGCTTCGCCGTCGCCCACCTCTTCGTCCCGGGCACCGTCGACGAGGCGGAGGAAGCGGCCGTTCGGCGCATCCTCGCGCGCCACCGCGTCACGGTGCTGCTCGAGCGCGCCGGCGTGACCACGCGCGAGGCGCTCGGACCACGCGGGCGCACCGAGGAGCCGCGCTTCTGGCAGCTCGCGCTCCTCGCGCCCGGACGCGCGGGGGTCGCATCGCGAGCGCTGTACGAGGCCGGCGTGGAGATCGAACGGCTGACGGCGGCGACCGTCGTCTCCCTGTCCCGCCACACCGCCGTCTACAAGCTGCGCGGCGGCGCCGAGCAGCTCCTGCCGTACTTCGACGATCTGCGCGACGAGCGCTTCGCGACGAGCATGGCCTTCGGTCACGACCGCTACGCCACGAACACGAGCACGAGCTTCGACCGGGTGCAGCCGTTCCCAGTGTTCGCGCACAACGGCGAGATCGACACGATCGGACGCCTGCGCGAGGAGGCGCGCGCGCTGCGCCTTCCGCTCTCGCGCGATGGCAGCGACTCGCAGGACGTGGACGCCGTCATCCGCGGGCTCGTGCTGCGCCATCGCCTGAGCCCACTCGAGGCGGTCGAGCTCCTCTTCCCGCCGATCGTGAACGAGATCCGGCGCATGTCGCCGCGGCTGCAGGACATCTATGCCCAGGCGCGCGCCGCGTTCGGGCCGTTCGCCCAGGGCCCCGCGGCGTTCCTCGCGCGCGTCGGGGACACCTGCGTCTTCGGCGTCGACGCGCTGGGCCTCCGTCCGCTGTGGCATGTCGAGACGAGCGATTCGCACGTCTTCGCGAGCGAACGTGGCTTCGTGCCACTGGTTTCCTACGTGTGCGATCCCTACCCGCTCGGTCCCGGCGAGCGCGTCGCGCTGCGCCGCGACGCCGCGGGCTGGCGGTTCCTCGACCAGACCGCTCTGCGCGAGCGATTCGCCGGCGAGCGCGATGCCCGGGGGATCGTGCGCGACGGTCACCGCGAGCGTCTCGACTGCGGCGGACCGACCAGCGCGCCTGCGGCGCTGGTGCGGCCCGGTCGGATGCGCGAGCCTCACCCGCGCTGGGAGATCGGCTCGCCGCCGGACGAGCTCGCGGACGTCGCCAGCCGACGCGAGCAGCAATTCGCCGCGCTGGGCTTCGAGCCCGATGACCTGCGCATGGCGCAGCACATGGCCGAGACGGCCGGCGAGCCGATCGGCTCGCTCGGCTGGGATGGGCCGCTCGCAGCCCTCTCGCACGGACGCACGAATCTCGCCGACCACATCCACGAGACGGTCGCGGTGGTGACGAACCCCGCGATCGATCGCGAGCGCGAGATCGAGCACTTCTCCACGCGCATCGTGCTCGGGCCAAGGCCAAACCTACGATCACGGAGGTCGGTGGACGGCAGGTCGGCGGACCTCGACCGCTGGATCGAGCTGCGTCTCCCGATCCTGCTCGGCGGTCACGCGCCCGAGACGGCGATGACCTCCGACGATGAGCGCCCCCTCGCGCGCCGCCTCGGGACGTGGTGCATCGAAGACCTCGCGGCGCGCTCGACGATCGACGCGCCGCGCGCGCCGGTGGTGCTGGAAGCGGATCGCGACTGGACCGAGCATCCCGCGGACGCGCTCGCGCGTCTTGGGGCGCAGGCGTGTCGTGGCGTCCGCGCCGGGTCGGCGCTCGTCGTCGTGCAGGACCGGCACGTGCTCGCGGAGGGACGCGCGTGGATCGACCCACTGCTCGTCGTGGCCGCGGCGCACCGCGCGCTCGTGGCGCAGGCGCACCGCAGCGGCTCGCTCCGCCGCGCCTGCGCGCTCGTGGTCTCGGCCGGGAGCCTGCGCAACCTCCACGACATCATGGTCGCTCTCGCGCTCGGCGCCGACGCAGCCAACCCGTACCTGCTGACCGAGTACGCGCGCTCGCTCGACGACCCCGACGCGCTGCCGAACCTGGTCGAGGCACTGCGGAAGGGGATCGAGAAGGTGCTATCGACCCTCGGCATGCACGAGCTCCGCGGCTATGGCCGCCAGCTCTCGGCCATCGGGCTCGCGCCCGACGTCGCGCGTCTGGTCGGCATCCGCACGTTCTTCGGCGCGGAGGGTCGGGGGCTGGGCTGGGAGCGCATCGCCGAGCAGGGCCTCGAGCGAGCGATGCTGCTGCGCGATCGCACCCCCGCGCGCCTCGAGCCGCCGTTCCGCGTCTACCCCCGCATCTGGAAGACCGCGCTCGCGGTCGCGCGCGACGAGGTGCCCTACGCGGCGTTCGCCGAGAAGCTCGCGCAGCTGGAGCACGAGCACCCCGTCTCGCTGCGGCACCTTCTCGATCTCGCGCGGCCGGCGGAGGGGGAGCCGGAGCGTCGCGCCACGACGCGCACAGGCGAGCACGCCGCGCCGATGTACATCTCGTCGATGTCGTTCGGCTCGCAGGGCGAGACCGCCTACCGCGCCTACGCCGAGGCCATGGCGCGGATGGACCTCCTCTGCGTGAATGGAGAGGGCGGCGAGCTGCCGGACCTCATCGGCAAGTACCCGCACAACCGCGGGCAGCAGATCGCGTCGGGGCGCTTCGGCGTCTCGGCGCTGCTCGCGAACTCGTCGGACTACCTCGAGATCAAGATCGGCCAGGGCGCGAAGCCGGGTGAGGGCGGGCACCTGCCGGCGCGCAAGGTCTCGGTCAAGGTCGCCCTCGCGCGCAACGCGCAGCCGGGGGTCGACCTCATCAGCCCGTCGAACAATCACGACATCTACTCGATCGAGGACCTCGCGCAGGTCGTCCACGAGCTGAAGACCGTCAATCCGCAGGCGCGCGTGTCGGTCAAGGTCCCGGTCGTCCCGGACATCGGCATCATCGCCGTCGGCATCGCGAAGTCGGGCGCGGACATCGTCACGCTGTCGGGGTACGACGGTGGCACCGGTGCGGCGCGCCAGCACGCCCTGCGCCGCGCGGGACTGCCCGCGGAGATCGGCGTGGCCGAGGCGCACCGCGCGCTCGTCGCCGCCGGCCTGCGGGACGAGGTCGAGATCTGGTGCGACGGCGGGATGAAGAGCGCGCTCGACGTGGTGAAGATGCTGTGCCTCGGCGCCGACCGCGTGGGCTTCGGGACGCTCGCGATGGTCGCGATCGGCTGCACCATCTGCCGCGGCTGCCAGCTCGACACCTGCCACGTCGGCATCGCCACGCAGATCGGCTCGGCGCTCGAGGCGACCGAGCGCGGCCTCAAGCGGTTCGAGCCACAGGAGCTCGAGCGCGCCGTGGCTCAGCTCTGTCACTTCTTCAGCGAGCTGAAGCGCGAGCTCGGGCGCATCGCCGGTCACCTGGGTGTCGAGCGGACCGAGGAGCTCGTCGGCCGCACCGATCTCCTGGTGCAAACACGAGGCCTTGAGCGTCTGGACCTTGAGCCCTTGCTCGAACGATCCGCGCCATTTCGTCACGGCGGCCGTGAGGTCCGCGTGCTTGCCGCGCCGCGCGCACCCGAGGAGCACGCGCGCCTCGGGAGCGAGCATCGCTTCATCGCGACGTCGGGCGCAGGGCAGCTCGCGCGCCGGGCGATCGCCGGCGTGCCCGAGCTCGGGACGGCGCGCGTGTTCGCTTCTGGCTCGGTCGCCGGCAATGGCCTCGGCGCGTACTCGACCGACGGAGTCACGCTCGTGATCCATGGCGGTGCGCAGGACGGGGCGGCGAAGACCGCGCTCGGAGGCTCGATCGCGGTGCTGAAGGCGAGGAACGCCTCGGGGGCGTGGGTCGACGGATCGGTGGGGAAGTGCTTCGCCTACGGAGCGCAGCGCGGGACCTTCCTCGTCCAGGGCGGCGCCGACGCGCGTGCCGGCATACGACTCTCCGGCGCGGACGTCGTGTTCGGCGGTGACCTGCGCGGATTCGCGTTCGAGTACATGACCGGCGGGCGCGCGGTCGTGCTCGGGGATCCGGGCCGCTGGATCTGCTCCGGCATGAGCGGCGGCGTCGTGTTCCTGCGGCACGCGCCGGAGCGCGGCCTCGACGAGCGCGGCCTGCGGGACCGCTTCGCCAAGGGCGCCAAGGTGAGCCTGCGCGTTCCCGAGGACGCCGACGTCGCCGTCCTCGGCGACCTGCTCCGCGCATACGCGAGCGCGCTGCGCGACAGCGGACAGGAGGACGCGACAGGCGAGGTCATGCGGCTTCTCGACGACGCGACCGGCGCGTTCCGCGTCGTGCGTCCGGGCGCCGAGGTGGTGGAACAGACGATCTCCACCGAGTGATCCCGTTCTCCACGCCGGGTTGGCTCTAGCCTGCGGGCGTGACCGGGCTCGCCCTCGCTCTCGTCCTCACGTCGGCGGTCATGCACGCGACCTGGAACCTCGTCGCGAAGCGCGAGCTCGCCGGTCAGCCGTTCCTGTTCCTCGCGTATGTCGTCGGCGCGCTCGCGTACACCCCGTTCGCCATCGCGATCCTCGTCCTGGGGCGGCCGCAGCTCGGGTGGATCGCGCTCGTCTTCGTCGCGATGGCGGTGGTGCTGCAGACGGTGTACTTCGCGACGCTCACCGCCGGGTACCGCGCCGGCGACCTCTCGCTGGTGTACCCGATCGCGCGCGCGACCGGCCCGCTGCTCGCGACGGTCGGCGCGATCGCGATCCTCGGCGAGCGTCCATCGCTCCTCGCGCTCGGCGGCGCGCTCGCGATCGTCGCGGGCGCGCTCGTGCTCACGGGCGACCCGCGCTCGCTGCGCGCGCGCGGTGCCGGCCTGGCCGTCGGCTACGCGCTCGCGACCGGCGTCGTCATCGCGCTCTACACGCTCTGGGACAAGACCGCGGTGTCGCTCGTGCTCATCCCGCCGCTGATATACGACTGGATGACGATCGCCGGCCAGGCGGTGGTCGTCGCCCCGCTGGCGTTCCGGCAGCGGGCGGCGGTGCGCGAGGTGTGGGCGCGGCAGCGCCGGTCGGTGATGTTCGTGGGGATCGTGAGCCGGCTCTCGTACCTCTGCATGCTCTTCGCGCTCGCCATCAGCCCGGTGTCGTACGTCGCCCCGGCGCGCGAGACCGGGATCCTGTTCGGCACGCTGCTCGGCGCGCGGGTGCTCGCCGAGGGGCAGGGCCCGCGTCGATTGATCGGTGCCAGCGGGATGGTGCTCGGGATCGTCGCGCTCGCGCTCGGCTAGGCCTCGAGCGACGCCGATCACGTTTCGAGTTTCCGGGCTAGGTACGGAAATTTGTACCCCGCGACCTGGTGGAACGTCCGTACGATTCGAATTGATGAAGCACTGCCCGCGCTGCGGCGAGGTGAAGTCGCACTCCGCATTCGCGAAGCACTCCAAACGCGCTGACGGTCTTCAGCCGTACTGCAGGGAGTGCCGCGCGGAGTATGACCACACGCGTTACGAACGCGCTCAGGGCAGGACCGTCTCGCGGCGCCCCCTGCGTTCGGAGCGCGGCCGCACCGCCTGGCTTCGCAGTCTGAAAGAAGGCAAACCTTGCGCGGACTGCGGCCGGGTGTTTCCTCACCAGGTCATGCAGTGGGATCACCGCCCGGGTTCTGAGAAGTTGGGCGACGTGAGCCAGGACTTCTGGGGCAGCTCGCGTGAGGAGATCCTCGTCGAGATCGCGAAGTGTGATCTCGTTTGCGCGAATTGCCATGCGATCCGCACCTTCACGAGGAGCAACTGGGGACTCCGATGGCTCAAGGAGGAATCCGCGCCCTACGAGGTGCTCGCGTTCGTCAGAGCCGCTTGAGGATGGTCGATGAACCCTCGAGCACCAACATCGATCCGTCCGCGAGCGCGACCTCGCAGGCGGATGTGCTGCGCATATGTGCGAACTGCGGTCAGCGGAAGGCGCCGGAGGAATTCCACAATTCCCGCACCGGTCAGTTCTCTTACTGCCGCGAGTGTCGAAACGCGTACGACCGCCGCTACTACGCCGAGCGAGGAAGACCTGCGCGATTGGCACGCCGGCGGGCGGCAATCGATGCGGCGCGCACATGGATGGCCAGTCTCAAGGCAGGTGTTCCGTGCACCGACTGCGGTGATGTCTTCCCGGTCTACGTGATGCACTGGGATCACCTGCCAGGCTTCGAAAAGGTAGGAGAGATCAGTGGCATGGTGGCGAGTCGGACTCGAGCTACGGTTCTCGAGGAGTTGAAGAAGTGCGAGCTCGTGTGCGCGAACTGCCACGTGATCCGCACGATCGATCCCAAGCGTCGATCAAGCACCAAGCAGCGTTAACGATTCTGTCGGGGTGCCGGGACTCGAACCCGGGACCTCGTCCGCCCAAGGGACGCGCGCTACCAGGCTGCGCTACACCCCGTCTCCGGCAATTCTCGCACGCGCGCCTGTTCACCCGTAACCTAGTTACTCGCCACCCCGCGAACAGAGCTTCGGAGGGTCTGCTTGTTCACGGCCTGGGGTCACTTCGTCTACCGCGCCCGTTGGGGCGTGCTCCTGGTCTCGGTGCTGCTCCTCCTCGTCTCGGGCTTCATCGCCTCACAGGGCGGCCAGCTCGAGAGCGGCGGGTTCATCGAGACCGCCGAATCCGGCCGCGGTACGAAGCTCATCGACACGGAGCTTCCCGGTGGCGTGAACTTCACCGTGATCTTCACGAGCCAGAGCCTGAGCTCGGCCGATCCGAGGTTCCGCGCCGCCGTCGATGCCGCGATCGCTCCACTCCGATCCGATCCTCGCGTGACGACCATCGTCACCCCCTACGACGCGACGACGGGCGATCCGACCGCGCTCGTTTCGCGGAACGGTCACGACGTCGCCGTGAACGTCGGCCTGCGCGACGAGCTGAGGGTCGCACGCGACTACTACCCGGAGCTCCGCCGCAAGCTCTCCTCCGACACGCTCGGCATCCAGGTCACCGGCGTGCCCGCGATCAACAACGGATTCAACGTGATCCTTCAGGAGGACCTGCGCCGCGCGGAGACGGTGTCGTTGCCGCTGGCGCTCATCCTGCTGCTCATCGTCTTCGGGACGGTCGTGGCCGCGCTCATCCCGCTCGGGGTTGGCATCCTCGCGGTCCTCGGCGGCGTGGCGGGGATGTTCCTCCTCACGCGCGTCGAGACCGTCTCGGTGTACGCCGAGAACATCGTGACGCTTATCGGGCTCGGTGTCGCCATCGACTACTCGCTCTTCGTGGCGAATCGCTTCCGCGAGGAGCTCCATCGTGGCCATACCGTCGACGACGCCGTCGCGATCGCGATCGCGACATCCGGGCGCGCGGTGACGTTCTCCGGACTCACGGTCGCGATCGGTCTCTCCGGGATGCTCTTCTACGAAGGCACCTATCTCTCGTCGATGGGCGTCGCCGGCGCGATCGTCGTCGCGAGCGCGGTGTTCTATGGGCTCACCTTCCTGCCCGCGCTCCTGGCCGTCATCGGCCGGCGGATCGATATCGGGCGCATCCCGGTCCTCGGCGGTGATCCCACCGGGCGCGGCGCGTGGCACGCGATCGCGATGGCCGTCATGGCCCGGCCGATCCTCGTCCTCGTCCCCGTCGTCGCGGTCATCCTCCTCACGGGCTCGCCGTTCCTGCATCTGCGGCTATCCATCGGCGACGTCGACATGCTCCCGAAGCACGAGGAGTCGCGGGCGGCGTACGACAAGCTGACCGCGGACTTCCCCGGTGCCGGACAGAATCACATCGAGGCGGTCGTGAACTACACCGCCGCGACCCCGCTGTCGGGCGACCATATCTCGCAGCTCGTCGACTTCCAGAAGAGGCTCGCGGCTCTCCCGAACGTCCAGAAGGTGCAGTCGCCCTTCTCGCTGGATCCGCGGCTCGGTGCGGTCGAATACGCGGCGCTCTACACCCTGCCGCCGGCGCAGCTGCCGCCGTCGCTCCAGGCCCTCGTGGCGGCCATCGGCCCCGAGCGGTTGCAGGGGATCCGCAAGCAGACCGTCGGCGAGCACATCGTGCTGTTCGACGTGGTCACGAACCAGAAATTCGGGAGCGACGAGGCGCACGACACCGTCCGCGCGATCCGCGCGCTCGCCGCTCCTTCGGGATCGGAGCTGCTCGTCACCGGATTCAGCGCGATCGATCTCGACACCACGAACTTCATCGTTCAGCGGACACCGATCGCGATCGTCTACGTCATGATCGCGACGATCGTCGTGCTCTTCCTTCTCCTTGGATCGGTCGTGCTGCCGCTGAAGGCGGTCGTGATGAACCTCCTCTCCATCAGCGCATCGTTCGGCGCTCTCGTGTTCGTCTTCCAGGAGGGCCATTTTTCCGAGCAGCTCGGCTTCGTGGCCAACGGATCGATCGATCCAACGCTGCCGGTGATCATGTTCTGCACCGTGTTCGGGCTCTCGATGGACTACGAGGTCCTGCTTCTCTCTCGTGTCCAGGAGGAGTACCGCCGGCTCGGCGACAACACCGCCGCCGTCGCGGAGGGGCTGCAGCGAAGTGGTCGCCTCATCACCGGCGCCGCGGCCATCATGGTCGGCGTCTTCGCGGCGTTCGGCCTCGCCGAGATACTCATCATCAAGGCCATCGGTCTGGGCATGGCGCTCGCGGTGGCGATCGACGCGACGCTCGTGCGCACCCTGGTGGTGCCCGCGACGATGCGTCTCCTTGGTCGTTGGAACTGGTGGGCGCCGGCGCCCCTCGCCCGTCTGTATCGGCGTCTGGGACTGGGTGAAGGATCTACCACTGCGCCGACCGGAGCGGTCGCCGAGACGCCCTAGGATGCTCGCGCGATGAGCACGCCGATCGATCCGTCCTCGGAGACACGCGCCGAAGCAGCGCAGCTCAGGCCCCTCGGCGTCGGCGACATCATCGATCGCGTCCTTCGCATGTACCGCCAGCGTCCGATGCTGTTCATCACCCTGTCAGCGATCCCGAGCCTGTCGGCCGTCCTGCTCTCGCAGGCCGCACGACTGCTCCTTCCGGACGCCTTCAGCAACTTCGACGAGTTCTCGTTCATCAACGATCCCCAGCAGGTGCTGAACTCCCTTCAGGACCAAGCCGGGCGCGCTCGCCCGGGCGACACCATCGTCGGACTCATCAGCTTGATCCCGCAGGCGATCGGCATCGCGGCACTCACGTACGCGGCCGCGAACATGTACGTCGGGCGCCCCGTCACGGTCGGCGCGGCGCTTCGCTCAGCGGTCGCCGACACGCCGCGACTCATCTTCACGATCATCGTCCTCTTCATCGTGGTGGTGCTGCTCTGGGTCATCGCGATCTTCGTGAGCGTCATCCCGAGCGCGGTCACCGGCATCGGCATCCTCGCGGTCCTCGCGTTCGCCTCGATCGTCGTCCTCCCGTTCTTTCTGCTCGCTTCGTTCGCGCTGGTGCCGACGATCTCGGCGCTGGAGGATGCCGGTCCCATCGCGTCGATGCGTAGGTCGCTCCGCCTCGTCGCCGGCAGCCGCTGGCGCCTTCTCGCCGTGCTCGTCCTCCTCTTCATCCTCGAGATCGTCCTGAGCGTGCTTCTCGGCGCCGTCTTCCTGGCGGCGTTCGTCAGTCAGAGCACCGCTGGCCGGATCGCGGCTGTGCTCGTGGAAGCGGCAAGCACCATCCTGTGGGAGCCGCTGCCCTGGTCGGCGCTCGCGCTCTTCTACTACGACCTGCGCGTCCGGCACGAGGCGTTCGACCTGCAGCTTGCCGCCGAGGCGTTGCCGCGCCAACCCTAGCCCGCGCCCTCGTTCTCACGATCGCGCTCGCCACGCTCGCGCCGAGCCACGCGCTCGCGGACACGCTCACGGTCGCGCAGTACCAGCAACGGCTCGAGCAGGCGCACGACGCGTTCGTGCGCGCGCGCGGCGCCCCGCTCGCGTCCCGAGGCGCCCCGCTGAGCGACGCGCAGGTCCTCCTGCGCCGCACCGATGCCCTCACCCTCGCATCCGGCGGCACGCTCCCGGTCGACGACACGTCTCTCGCCGACGGGGTCGACACGAGTGACGCCGCGCTCGATGCGGCGATCGCGCGCATCAACGCGCGCATCACGCTCGTGGCGCGGATCGGCAGACCGACGATCGACCCAGCGGTCGCCGATGCCCGTCTCCGGCAGGTCATCGCGGCAAGCGGCGCGTCCGGTGGGAGCACGGACCTGCTCGGCGCGCTCGGGCGCCTGGTCCTGAGGCTCCTCGCGGGTCTGGTCGGGCCATCGCTCGACCTGGCGCAGATCTGGCCGCTCGTCGGGATGCTCGGCCTCGCCGTGATCCTCTTCATCCTCGCGACCCTCGGCCGCGCCCTTCCCGAGCGCGTCCGCAAAGAGGTGCTGGTGCGCGGAGGCGCCGGAGAGGAGCACGCGGATCCCGCGGCACATCTGCGGGTCGCCGATGCCGCGCTGTCCGCCGCGCATCCGCGGGAGGCCATCCACGCCCTCTTCCTGTACGTGATCGCGGCGCTCTCGACGCGCGAGGCGATCCGCTACGACCCGGCGCTCACCGACCGCGAGCTGCTCGTTCGGGCCGCGGCCATCCCGCACGCCGACGCCCTCCGCGACCTCGTGGGCATCTACGAGCGCTCATGGTTCGGGCTGCGCGATCCGTCGACGGATGAGGCGCGCCGTGCCCGGGACCTCGCGCTGCGGGTCGCGCCATGAGGCGGCGCGTCGATCCCCTGTACCTCGCGTCGGCGGCGCTCGCGATCGTCGCGATCATCGTCCTCATCGCCACGAGCACCGGCCCGGCCGCGAGCACGTCGCGCAGCGGCTCGGTCTACGACGACGGACCGGGTGGCGCGGCGGCGCTCCGCCGGTATCTCGAAGCGATGGGCGCGTCGACGACGACGATCCAGGGCGACGCGTTCGCGTTCAGCTCGTCCGCCGTGAGCGTGGTGCTCATCCTCGGAGCAGCCGAGTCGGTGACCGCCGACGACGTGACAAAGCTGCGCAACCACGTGCGCGGCGGCGGGACCGTCGTGCTCGCGACGGAGCTCGGCATCCTCGAACACGCCGCCCTCGATGCGTTCGGCATCCGCGTCACGGGGATCGCGGCCCCCGGCGCGCACCCGCTCGCGAACGCGGCGTTCGCCGACCCGCCCGCGCGCAGCCTGGTCATCGACCGCGGCGTCGCGCTCGGCGTCGGCCCGCAGGCGGACGTGCTCGGCACCGACGGCCGTGCGCCCCTGGTGGCCGCGGTCCGCGAGGGGAGCGGGCTGTTCATCGTCGTGGGCAGCCTCTGGCCGTTCCTCGGCGGCGGCCTGGGCGAGGCCGACAACGCGCGGGTCGTCCTCGCACTGGTGAGGCCCGCGCTCTTCAGTACGACGGGCGGCGTCGTCGCCTTCGACGAGTACCACCACGGTCTGCACCCCTCGAGCGACGCCCTGGTCCTCGTCCAGCGCACCTGGCCGGGACGCGCGCTCGTCTTCGCGGCGGTGCTCACGTTCCTCTACCTGGCGCTCAGCGGCCGGCGGATCGGACCGCCGGTGCCGCTCGAGGTCCGTCCGGCGCGCTCGAGCCTCGAATACGTCCGCGGGTTCGCCGGGCTGGTACGGCGCTCCGGCCGCGGCGAGATCGCGCGGCGCCGTCTGCGTGCCGATCTCCACGGCGGGCTCGCCCGCGGCGTGGGCCTCGACCCGGCGACCCCCTTCGACCGCGTGCTCGTGACCGTCGGCGCGCAGGACCGCGCGCGCGCGGCGCAGGCGCGTGCCGTGGACGAGGCGCTGGCGCGGCCCTTGCGCGATGCCGAGCTGCTCCGTACCGTCGCGCAGATCGAGCAGCTGTTGGCGGTCTCGTGAGCGGGCGCACGCGGGAGGCCGCGGAGCGCTTCACGAGCGACGTCCACCGCGTGATCGTCGGCCAGGACGAGACCATCCGGCTCGCCTTCATCGCGCTCGTCCTCGGCGGCCACGTCCTCATCGAAGGCGTCCCCGGCACGGCGAAGACGCTCCTCGCGCGCACCATCGCGCGGCTCATCGGTGGGACCTTCAAGCGGATCCAGTTCACGCCCGACCTCATGCCAAGCGATATCGTCGGCACTTCGGTGTACGAGCTCTCGACGAGCTCGTTCCGCATCAAGGAGGGCGCGATCTTCGCCAACGTGGTGCTCGCGGATGAGGTGAACCGGGCGCCGGCCAAGGCGCAGGCCGCGCTCCTCGAGGCGATGGAGGAGAAGCAGGTCACGCTCGAGGGAGACGCGCGACCGCTTCCGCACCCGTTCCTCGTGCTCGCGACGCAGAACCCGGTCGAATACGAGGGCACGTACCCGCTGCCCGAGGCCGAGCTCGACCGCTTCCTGTTCAAGGCCGTGGTGCGATACCCCGAGGCGGCCCAGGAGCGCGACATCCTGCGCGCGCACGACAAGGGGCGGCCGGAGGCGCTCGTCGCGACGCTCGAGCCGCTCGGCGCGGGCACGCTCGACGCCTGTAGCGCGGAGGTCGAGGCCGTGCGGGTGGAGGACTCGGTCCTCGACTACGTCGTGCGCATCGTCGAGGAGTCGCGGCGCTCGCCCGACCTCATCCTCGGGGCCTCCCCGCGGGCCGGTGTGCACCTGCTGCGCGCGGCCAAGACGGCGGCGGCGATCGACGGCCGCGACTTCGTCACACCGGACGACGTGAAGACGTTGGCCATCCCCACGCTCCGGCACCGCGTCGTGCTGCGCGCCGAGGCCGAGATCGAGGGGCTCGACGCCGATGCGGTCTGTAGGCGCGTCCTCGCGCGTCTCGACGTCCCACGCTGAGCCGCATCCCGCTCCCGCGGCCACGGCTCTTCGCGATCCTCCTCGCCGCGACCGTCCCGCTCGCGCTCGGTTTCATCTCGGACGTCTTCGTGCTCCTCGCGGTCGCGCTCGTCCTCGCCGCGCTTGTGCTCGCCGCGCTGGACGCCTACAGCACGCCGCGTCCCGACCGCGTGCCCATCGCGCGTCTGGCCGACCCACAGCTCTCGATCGGCGTGGGGAACCGGATCGCGCTGCGGGTGGGCAATCCGTTCGCGCGACCGCTCCGCGCCGTGGTCGTCGATGCGGTCCCGCCGTCGTTCGACGTCGACCGGCGACTCATGCCCGTCGCGATCGCGCCGCACGAGCAGGCCGATCTCGAGTACGTCACGCGCCCGCATCACCGCGGCTCCTTCGTCTTCGGGGACGTGCAGCTGCGCGTGCGCGGCCCCCTCGATCTCGTGGAGAAGCAGGGTCGCGTCGCGAGCAGCGGGCCGGCCAACGTCTACCCCGACCTGCACGAGATCCGCCGCTACGAGGTGACGCTGCGCCGCGGTCTGGCGTACGACGCCGGTCAGCGCCGCGCGCGCATCCCCGGTGCGGGCACGATCTTCGAGCGGCTGCGCGAGTACACGCCCGATGACGACCCGCGCTCGATCTCGTGGGCCGCGACGGCGCGTCGTGGCCGTCCGATCACGGTGGAATACGAGACCGAGCGCCAGCAGCGCATCCAGATCCTCCTCGACGCCGGGCGGATGATGTCGAGCACCCTCGGCGGGCTCACGAAGCTGGACCACGCCGTGAACACCGCGCTCATGCTCAGCTACGTCGCGATCGCGCGCGGCGACGAGGTCGGCCTTCTCGGCTTCGCCGACACGGTGCGCGGGTACGCGATCCCGCGCCGCGGACGCCGTCAGTTCCTGCGGCTCACCGAGGAGCTGCGCAAGATCGAGGTCACCACGACCGAGCCCGACTACCGCGCGGCGTTCGAGTTCCTGCGCGCGCGGTCCGGCCGCCGTTCCCTGGTGGTGCTCTTCACCGACCTCGTCGACGAAGAGGCCTCGCGCGGGCTCGTCGCCGCGGTCACGCGGCTCGCCGGGCACAACCTCGTGCTCTGCTGCCTGCTCGGCGATCCGCAGCTGGCCGAGGTCGCGGCGCGCGTGCCCACGTCCACGACGCAGCTTTTCGAGAAGGTCGTGGCCGAGGAGGTCCGCGACGCGCGGGCCCGGGCCATCGCGGTGATGCGCCGGCGCGGCGTACACACCATCGACGTCCCCGCGGAGCGCCTGACGGTCGCGACGATCCAGCGCTACCTGGAGCTCAAGAAGCGGCTGCTCTAGCCGTCCGTCCGGCGAAGAGGATGTAGCCCCACAGCAACCCGCCGGTGAACAGGCCGACGGTCGCCTTCACGATCTCCGAGGCGCCGCTCGGCGACACGAACCCCTCGATGAGCCCGGCGATGCCGAGGACCGGTATCACGAGCAGCATCACGCGCGCCGCCTGCGCCGCGCCGAGCCGCAGTGCGTCGCGGCGGCTCCGCTCGCCGGGCCGGAGGATCGCCCACGCCAGACGCAGGCCCGCCCCGCCCGACAGGAAGATCGCCGAGAGCTCGAGCACGCCGTGGCCGCTGATGAACGAGAGCAGCCCACCGGTCAGGCCGTAGCCCTGCACGACCGCGAAGATCGTCCCCAGCATCGCGCCGTTCGCCGCGAGACCGAAGACGGTGAGCGCTCCCGCGGTCATGCCGCCGGCGAAGAGCACGACCGCGACGCGGACGTTGTTCACGATGATCAGTGGTCCGGCGATCGGCCGGTATCCCTCGGGGATGTTCGTCCAGAGCTGGCGCTGCGCGAGCTGTTGCCGGGTGTCGTCGGGCAGAGCGTTCTGGGCGATCTCCGGGAAGGCCAGGCCGATGACGTACGTGCCGAGCGCGAAGACCATGAACACCCCGAACGCCGCACCGGTCCAGGGCAGCTGCGCCCGGACCGTCGCCGGAAGCTCGTTGAACAGAAACCGCCGTAGACGCCTACCACTGGTCGGTGCTTCGCTGTAGACGAGCGCGTGAGCCGCGGCCACGAGATCGTTCAGCCGTTCGGTCGCGACGTCGCGCGGGAAGTCACGCCGCGCGATCGCGAGGTCGGACGTCGTCGCCCGATACAGGCGCCCGAGGTCGAGCACCTCGTCCGCGGACAGCCGGTTCACGCGCCCACGCGCGCGTGAGACCAGCTGGCCGAGCCGCGCCCAGCGTGCGCGCCGGTCCTCGACGAAGCGGTCGATGGTCACGGCAGGCGAACGTACCATGACGGCCATGGCGGTCCAGCTTGGCCGTCTCGAGGTCGAGACGCCCGACCACGTGGTGCTGCGTTATGACCTCGCGGGCGGCGGCAATCGCGGATTTGCGGCCGTCGTCGACTTCGTGATCGCGTCGCTCGTATTCGCCGGCGCGGGCTACGCCTCGTCGCTCATCGTCGGCCGCCTCGGCGACGCGGGTGTGCAGCTCCTCGGCGTCATCGGGCTCCTCACGTTCTTCGTCGCCTGGTCGTACTTCGTCCTGCTCGAGTGGCTCTGGCAGGGCCAGACGGTGGGGAAGCGCCTGTACGGGCTGCGCGTGATCCGCGACGACGGCGCGCCGGCGGGATTCGTCGCGGTGCTCATCCGCAACCTCATCCGGATCGTGGACTTCCTGCCGGCCTTCTACGGCCTCGGCCTGCTCATGGTCATCGGCACGTCGCGCTCGCAGCGCCTGGGCGATCTAGCGGCCGGCACGTACGTCGTGCGCGCGCCGCGCCCCCAGCTCGACTACTTCTCGCTCCGGACGATGACACCGGTCGCGGCCGGCGCGGCGGTCGAGACACGCGGGCTCCCCGGTGAGGCGCAGCGCCTGGTGCGCGAGTTCGTGGCACGTGAGGGGAAGCTCGCGCCGGCCGATCGCCTCCGTGTCGCGCGACAGATCGCCGATCGGGTCCGTCCGTACGCCCGCGATCTCGAGACCACGGCCGACGACGTGGAGTTCCTGCGGTCGGTGGCGCGTTCGCTGCGCGCGACCGGTGGGGAGCGCTGATGGACGACCTGTTCTGGTCGGTGCTGCTCCTGGCGGGCGTCGCCATCCTGGGCCTGCTCGTCGGCGGCGGCGGGCGCTCGCGCGACGACCTCCGCGCGCGCCGGCGCTGGGATCAGGCCTTCGACTACGAGAGCCGCAGGACGTCGCGCACCGACGCCACCGGGATCCTCATGTGCCGCTCGTGCGGCGCGAACGCGTCGGAGCGCGCCGGCCGCTGCCCATCCTGCGGCGCGACGCTCTGAGACCCCCGGTCAGCCGTCGGTCGGGCTGACCGTCGCCTTCTCGGCGTCGAGCTGCTCGACGAGCTTCGGGTACGCGTCGCTCATGCAGCAGCGGCAGGCCTTGTACCACTCACGCATCCCGTGATCGACCACCGGCAGCTCGTCGGCGTGACCGTGCTCCGCCTCGTGCGCGCCAGCGGCGAGCCAGGCGTCGACCTTTGGGATGTAGGTCTGCGGCGTCTTCGCGAACTTCACCAGGCAGCCCTGCGAGCAGAACGCGTATTCACGGCCGGCCAGCTCCATCGTGAGCCCCTGGTCGCGGGCCTCCGCGACGCTCACGATCATGTCGCAGATCGGGTCGAGCAGCTTCGTGGTCGCTGTCACCTGAGCCTCCATCTTTTCATCAGCGGTCGATCGTCGCGCCGCGCAGGCGCAGCGAATTGGTCACCACGGTCACCGACGACACGGCCATCGCGCCGGCGGCGAAGATCGGCGAGAGGACGATCCCGAAGAAGGGGAACAGCGCGCCTGCCGCGAGCGGGATGAGCGCGACGTTGTAGAAGAACGCCCAGAAGAGGTTCGTGCGGATGGTCCCCACGGTCTTGCGTGACAGCCGGAGCGCGCGCGGCGCGCCGCGCGGGTCGCCGCCGACGAGGACGATCCCCGCCGACGCGATCGCGACATCGGTTCCACTCCCGATGGCGATGCCCAGGTCAGCCTGCGCGAGCGCGGGAGCGTCGTTCACGCCGTCGCCGACCATCGCGACCTTGTGGCCCGCACGCTGGAGGTCCGCGATGATCGCGGCCTTGCCGTCGGGGCGCACCTCCGCGCGTACGTCGTCGATGCCGAGCGTCCGCGCGATCGCCTCCGCGGTCCGCTTCGTGTCGCCGGAGACGAGGAGCGTGCGCAGGCCCATCTGCCGGAGATCACGGATGGCTTCGGCGGCCGCGGCGCGCGGCACATCCGCGAGGGCGAGGATGGCGAGCGGCTTCCCGTCGATCGTCGCGATGAGCGGCGTCTTGCCGGCGGCCTCGTGGCGGGAGAGCAGGCCGTCCCCAAGGTCGGCGAAGCCGTGCGCGACGGCGAAAGCCCGGTTCCCGACATAGACGTCGTGGCCGTCGACGACCGCGTGGACCCCCTGACCGGGGAACGACTCGAAGCGCTCCGGCTCGCTCGGCACCAGGCCACGGTTGCGCGCCGCCTCGACGACGGCGCCCGCGAGCGGATGCTCGGACTGCAGCTCCGCGCTCGCGATGAGCCGGATGGATTCCTCCTCCCCGTAATCGGCGCACACGAGGACGTCGGTGACCTCGGGCCGTCCGACCGTGAGCGTCCCGGTCTTGTCGAAGGCCACGGTGTCGATGCGCTGCGCCGCCTCGAGCGCCTGCGCGCTCTTGATGAGGATGCCGCGCGCCGCGCCACGCCCCGTGCCGACCATGATCGCGGTGGGGGTGGCCAGGCCGAGGGCGCAGGGGCAGGCGATGATGAGGACCGCGACGAACGCGGTGAGCGCGTGCGTGAGCACCGGCGCGGGGCCGAGGAACACCCACGCCAGGAGCGCGAACGTGGCGATGACGAAGACCACCGGGACGAACACCGCCGCGACCTGATCGACCAGGCGCTGGATCGGCGCCTTCGACGCCTGCGCGTCCTCCACCAGACGCACGATCTGCGCGAGCGTGGTGTCCTGGCCGATGCGCGTCGCGCGCACCCGCAGCGCGCCGGTGGTGTTCAGCGTGCCGCCGGTGACCTCGTCGCCGGCGTTCTTCTCCACCGGGATCGACTCGCCGGTGAGCATCGATTCGTCGACGGACGTCGAGCCAGCGAGCACCAGCCCGTCCGTCGCGATCGTCTCGCCCGGGCGAACGAGGACGACGTCCCCGATCTTGAGCTGCTCGATGGGCACGTCCTCCTCGACGCCGCCGGGGCGCCGCACCCGGGCCGTCTTGGCACCGAGCGCGAGCAGCGCGCGGATCGCGTCACCGGTGTGCGCGCGGGCGCGCGCCTCCATGAAGCGGCCCGCGAGGACGAGCGCGATGATCACGCTCGAGGTCTCGTAGTAGAGGCTCTGGCGCGGCTCGAGGCCGTTCGCGATGAAGAGGGCGGGCAGGAACGTCGCGATGACCGAGAGGCCGTACGCGGCGCTCGTACCCACGGCGATGAGCGTGTTCATGTTGCTCGTCCCATGGCGGGCGGCGTTCCAAGCCGCGCGGTAGAACGGCGCGGCCGCCCAGAGCTGCACCGGCGTGGCGAGAGCGAACATCAGGTAGGGGCGCCATTCGGCCTCCTCGAGGCCGGCCACGAACAGCGGGGCGACCATCGAGAGGACCATCGTGAGCCCGCCGAGGATGCCGGCCACGATGAGGCGCCGGCGCAGGGAGTCGACGTACCGGACGCGCAGCGCTCGCTCGTCCTCGACCGCCGAGGCTCGCGCGGCGTCGCCTTGGGGGATGACGAGCGCGCCGTAGCCGGCCCTTGCCACGGCCTTCACCAGGCCGTCCAGGTCGATGGTCGCGGGGTCGAGGTGCACGGTGGCGCGCTCGTTCGCGAGGTTCACCTCGGCCGCGGACACGCCCGGCACGCTCTGGAGCGCCTTCTCGACCGAGAGCACACATGAGGCGCAGGTCATGCCGGTTATCGCGAGCTCGCGCTTCTCGGCGACTCCAGCCGCGGATGGCGTGACGACGGGAACGGCGACGGTCACTTGCGGCTCAGCGCGAAGAGCTCGGTGAGCTCGCCGATCATCGCGTCGTTGCGACCTTGCTTGAACCCCGTGGGCACGCAGGTGGAGAGGTGACCGCGCAGCAGCTCGGCCTCGAACTTCTGGAGCGCGCGCTCGATGGCGAAGGTCTGCTTGAGCACATCCACACAGTAGGTGTCGTCCTGGACCATCTTGCGGATCCCCTTGATGTGTCCCTCGATCGACGCCAGACGCGTGTCGAGCTCGCCCTTGTCGGCTTTCATGGTCACCTCCCGGTCAGTCCTACCCACCCCCCGGGGGAGGGGTATGGCAGGACGTCATCATACACCAGGCCCTGCGACACTCCCCCGTATGAGCGCGCGTGTGGTGCTCCTGATCGCCACGACCCTCGCCACCGCCTGCACGACCGCCACAGGCGGTCCACGGGCGTCTGCCGCACCGGCGTCGGTCGCCATCGTCACCGAGGCCCCCGCGTCGGCGGAGCCGTCGTCGTTCGAGACGCCCGGCCCGAGCGTGTCACGCCTGGGCCTTTCCGAGTACCCCGTCGGCAAAGGCCAGGGCCCGCACGACGTCGCGCCCGCGGCCGACGGCGGGGTCTGGTACACGGCGCAGCGCACCGGCGAGCTTGGCCGATTGGATCCGAAGACCGGCGCGTATCGCATGATCAAGCTCGGCGCGGGCTCCGCACCGCACGGGGTGATCGTCGGCCCAGACGGCAATCCCTGGGTGACCGATGGCGGGCTCAACGCGATCGTGCGGGTCGACGCGAAGACGAGCGAGATCACGCGCTTCCCGCTGCCCGCGGACCGGCCGAACGCCAACCTGAACACCGCGACGTTCGACACGAACGGGACGCTCTGGTTCACCGGTCAGAGCGGCGTCTACGGTCGGCTCGACCCGAGGACCGGCGCGATGGCCGTCTTCGACTCGCCGCGCGGACCCGGTCCGTACGGCATGGCGACGTGCCCGGACGGCAGGGTGTATTACGCGTCGCTCGCGGGCAGCTTCATCGGTCGGATCGACGTCGCGACGGGCCAGGTCGAGGTCATCGAGCCCCCGACACGAGCGCAGGGCGCGCGCCGCGTGTGGTGCGATACGCGCAGCGGCGTGTGGATCAGCGAATGGAACACCGGGAGGCTCGCGCTCTACAGTCCGCCTCCGAGCGGGCCTCCCGTCGAGCAGCAGAGCACACCGGTGCCGTCGCCGGCGCAGCCACCGACCTCGTACGGCTGGATCGAGTGGACGCTTCCCGCATCGCGTCCCATGGCGTACGCGGTCTACGTGGACGACCAGGACATCGTGTGGGTCACCGACTTCGGCGCGAACGCGCTCCTGCGTTTCGACCCGACCAGCCAGACGTTCACCGCGATACCCCTCAGCGGGCCCGATGCGGCGGTGCGCCAGCTCCTTGGACGGCCCGGCGAGGTCTGGGGCGCGATGAGCGGCCTGGATAAGCTGCTCGTCGTCCGGACGCGCTGAGCGCCGAGGCCGCTTAGCCTTCGCGGCCGATGGTCTGGCTCCCGCTCGCACTGTTCGCCCTCGTCACCTGGTCGGTGCAGCGCGTGGTCACGAAAGTGGCGCTGGTGCGCTGGTCGACGGCACGCTTCTATCGCTGGAACGCGATCGTCTCACTGCTCGTGTATCTCCCCTTCGCTCTGTTCGTCCCACCAGACCGCGACGCGCTCGGAGCAGCCTTCGCGATGTCGCTCTACATGGCGGGGGCGTTCTGGGTCGCGACCGAGGCGACCCGGCGCGGTCCGCTGGGTGTCGTGGCGCCACTCACCGCGGCCAGCCCGGCGATCACCGTGCTCCTCGCGATGCTCTTCCTCGACGAGCGGCCCGGGGCGCTGGCGCTGGCGGGTGTGGCGTGCGCCGTGACCGCGGCGGTCCTCCTGGCGCTGCGTCCCGCGGCGGCCGCGCTCGGCGGCTGGCTCGCGTTCGCGGTCGCCTCCCTGGCGCTCCAGGGTGTCGGCGCGTTCCTCGCCAAGATCGTCGTCAGTCAGGGCGGTCCGACAACGCTCCTCGTGACGAGCGTCCTGGTGCAGCTCGTGGTCGGCGCGTTCATCGCACGAGGTGAGCCGGTCGACCTGCGTGCCAGCCTGCGGGGCACACCGCTCGTCATCACCGTGACGCTCGCGGCTGCGGCCCTCGCGACGATCGGCTACCTCACGGCGCTGTCGGTGGGCCCGGCTTCGCTCGTCGTGCCGCTCGTCGCGGTCAGCCCCGCCCTCGGCGGCCTCCTGGGCATCCTCGTGCTGAAGGAGCGTGCGTCTCGCCGGCAATACGCCGGGATCGCGGTGGGACTCATGGCCATCGTCCTCCTCGCCGGCGCTTCCTGAGCGCGAGCATTTGACACTGGCGTGACCGACCAGTGGAATGGACGCGCATGGCCACCGCCGAGCGCACATTCCCCGTGGCGAAGCCCGGATACACGGGCATCCTGGAGTGGATCGCCACCACGGATCACAAGAAGATCGGGATCCTGTACCTCGGGACGACGTTCCTGTTCTTCCTCGCGGGGGGCCTGCTCGCGCTGGGCATCCGCACGCAGCTCGCGACGCCGGACGGCACGATCCTCACCGCCCAGCAATACAACGAGGCCTTCACGATGCACGGGACGACGATGGTCTTCCTGTTCGTCGTTCCGGTGTGGACCGGCTTCGCGAACTACATCATCCCGCTCCAGATCGGCGCGCGGGACATGGCCTTCCCGCGCCTGAACGCGCTCTCCTACTGGCTCCTCGTGGCCGGCGCGGTCGTCCTCTACTCGAGCTTTCTGATCGGCGGGCCCGCGTCCGCAGGTTGGACGAGCTACGTGCCGCTCTCGACGAAGCTCTATTCGCCGGGCACCGGCCAGGATCTGTGGATCCTCGGCCTCACCGTCCTCGGCTTCTCGTCGATCTTCGCCGCGCTGAACATGATCGTCACGATCTTCGCCCTGCGGTGCCCCGGGCTCACGTTCCACCGCCTCCCGCTCTTCGGGTGGAGCGTGCTGGTCACGAGCTTCCTGCTCGTGCTCGCGATGCCGTTCCTCACCGTCGCGGGCGTGCTGCTGCTCTTCGACCGCGTCGCGGGGACGAACTTCTTCGCGGTGTCCGAGGGTGCCGACCCGCTGCTCTGGCAGTACCTCTTCTGGTTCTTCGGCCACCCCGAGGTCTACATCATGATCCTGCCCGGCTTCGGGGTCGTGTCCGAAGTGCTGCCGGTGTTCTCGCAGAAGCCGATCTTCGGCTACAAGATGATCGCGTACTCGTCGGTCGCGATCGGCTTCCTGTCGTTCGGCGTCTTCGTGCACCACATGTTCGTCGCAGGTATCGACCCCGCGCTGCAGGTGTTCTTCATGTCTTCGACGATGCTCATCGCCGTGCCGACCGGCGTGAAGGTGTTCTCGTGGCTCGGCACCATCTGGGGCGGCGCGATCCGGTTCAAGACCTCGATGCTCTTCGCGCTCGGCTTCATCGCCGTCTTCACCATCGGCGGGATCTCCGGCGTGTTCCTCGGCTCGGTGCCGGTCGACATCCAGCTCTCGGACACCTATTACGTCGTCGCGCACATCCACTACGTGCTCGTGGGCGGCGCGCTCTTCACGTTCTTCGCGGCCGCCTACTACTGGATCCCGAAGATGAGCGGCCGGCTCCTGTCCGAGAAGCTCGGCGCGCTGCACTTCCTCACGTTCTTCGTCGGCTTCAACCTGGCGTTCTTCCCGATGCACCAGCTCGGGCTCGAGGGGATGCCGCGCCGCACGTACCACTACGTTCAGTCACCGGAGTGGGGACTGCTCAACCTGATCTCGACGATCGGCGTCTACATCATCGCGTTCTCGGTGACGCTCTTCCTCTTCAACGTCATCTCGAACGTGTTCATGAAGGGCGG
>JBGQFO010000003.1:0-85356 GCA_041496945.1 Candidatus Limnocylindria bacterium
ACCGACGAGCTCGTGGCGCTGTGCGAGGCGGCGTCGCTCTACGGCGGCATGTACATCTCGCATGTGCGCAGCGAAGGAGAGCGACTCCTCGAGGGGATCGACGAGCTCATCACCATCGCGCGCCGCGCCGGCGTGGCGGCCGAGATCTACCACCTCAAGCAATCGGGCCGCGCGAACTGGCCGAAGCTCGATGGCGCGATCGGCCGTGTCGAGCAGGCCCGCGCCGACGGGCTGCGCATCTCCGCGGACATGTATCCCTACGAGGCCGGCGCGACCGGTCTCTCGGCGTGCCTGCCGCCCTGGGCGCACGACGGCGGACCCGAGGCGCTGCGCCGCCGGCTCGGCGACGCGGAGCTGCGCGCCCGCATACGCGACGAGATGTCGCGCGCCGGGGAGGGCTGGGAGAACCTGTACCACGACGCCGGTGGACCGGACGGGATCCTGCTTGTCTCGTTCAAGAGCCCGGCGCTGAAGCCGCTCACCGGCAAGACCCTCGCGCAGATCGCGCGCGAGCGCGGCGGCGATCCGCGTGATGTGGCGATGGACCTGGTGCGCGAGGACGAGAGCCGCGTCGGGATGATCGTCTTCGTCGGCTCGCAGGAGAACCTCGCGCGCGAGGCCGGTCTGCCCTGGATGAGCTTCGGATCGGACGCCGGCTCGATCGCGCCGGAGGGTGTGTTCCTGCGCGCGCAGCCCCACCCGCGGACCTACGGCACGTTCGCCCGGGTGCTCGGCCACTTCGTGCGCGACATGCGCGCGACGACGTTACCGGACGCGATCCGCAGGATGACCTCGTTCCCCGCCGCGAACCTGAGGCTCGATCGCCGCGGGTCGCTCGCGATCGGGAACTTCGCTGATGTGGTCGCGTTCGATCCGGCGACGATCGCCGACCACGCCACCTACGAGCAGCCGCACCGGTATTCCACCGGGGTGCGCCACGTCCTGGTGAACGGCACGCCGGTGCTCGTCGACGGCGAGCACACCGATGCGCGGCCGGGCCGCGTCGTGCGCCGCGCGGGGCGCGTGGGCAACAGCTAGCCGCGCACTCGCTCGGGCGTCATGGGGAGCTGCCGGACGCGGACGCCGGTCGCCGCGAAGACGGCGTTGCCGATGGCACCGGAGATCGCGACCGCGCCGGGCTCCCCCACGCCGGAGGGCGGCTTCGTGGCGTCGCCGATGACGTCCACCTCGATGGTCCGGGGCGCGTCGCGGAACGTCGCGATCGGATACGTGTCCCAGCCGGTGTTCGCCACGCGGCCATCGCGGTGCCGGAGCTCCTCGAAGAGCGTCCAGGACGCCGACTGCTGGATGCCGCCCTCGATCTGATTGCGGACGCCGTCGGGGTTGAGCGTCTGGCCGGGATCGACCGCCGCCCAAACACCAATCACGCGAACGCGGCCACTTGGCTCGACCTCGACCTCGGCGACCTCCGCGATGTAGGTGCCGTGGTAGATCGTCCCGGCGAGCCCCAGCCCGCGGCGCGCACCGGGTGCGCGGCCCCAACGGCTCATCTCGGCGGCGCGCTCGTAGACGCGGCGCAGGCGGGGATCGTCGACGTGCGCCAGGCGGAAGGCCAGCGGCTCCTGGCCCGAGGCATGGGCGAGCTCGTCCATGAAGGACTCGATCGCGAAGATGTTCTCGGCCGCGGCGAGCGAGCGGAACGAGGCGGTGCGCAGCGGCGTCGGCTCGACGTGAAGGGTCACGCGCGCCTTGCCGATCCGGTAGTGCGGGATCGCGTTGCGGCCCGAGGTCATCGCCGCGAAGCTTGGATCGATGCCGCCGCCGGTGTGCACGTTGGTGTGCTCGTCGTAGCGCCACGCCGCGATGCGACCGTGCTCGTCGAGCGCCGCGGCGATCTCGAGATACGCCGCGGGGCGGTTCGGCGCGTACGCGAACTCCTCCGCGCGGGTCCACTGCACGTTCACCGGCCGCCCGGCGTGCTTCGACAGGATCGCGGCCTCGACGGGGGCGTCCGCCGACGAGTTGCGCCCATAGGTGCCGCTCGGCATCTGCGGCAGGACCCGAACGCTCTTCTCGTCCAGCCCGAGCACCTCGGCGACCTGCTCGCGGAGGCCGAAGGGCCGCTGTGTGCCCGCGTAGATCGTCGCGCGGTCGGCACGCACGTCGGCGACGGCCGCGCTCGGTCCGATCGGCGCATTGGAGATCGGCGGCAGCGTGTACGCGGCCTCGAGCCGGGTGCGCCCCTTCGCGAGCGCCGCGTCGACGTCCTTGTCGTCGCGCATCGACAGCTCGAGCGCGCCGCCCTGCCCGATCGGGGCCGTGGTCCATTCGACCTCGATGGCATCGGCCGCCGCGCGCGCCTGCTCCGCGCGCTCGGCGACCACGCCGACGAAGTCGCCCTGACGCACGACCGCGACGACACCGGGCATGGCCCGCGCGGCCGTGTCGTCGACGCTGCGCGCCTTCGCGCCGCGCGTGGGCGGACGCACCACGGCGCCGTGTGCCATGTTCGGCGGGCGGACGTCGGCGACGTACGTGGCGCGGCCGGTCACGATGTCGCGCGCCTCGAGCCGCGGCATCGGCTTCCCCACATAGCGGCGCTCCGAGTCGGGCAGGAGCCGCACGTCGTTCGGCACCACGCCCTCGATCTTCGCGCCGCGAGCCAGCAGCTCCCGCGCGAACGCCGCGGCGCGGCGGAGCACGGGTGCCTCCTGCGCCACGGAGCGGCTTCCGAAGGTGCCCATGTCCCACGGCACCTGATCGGTGTCCCCAAGGACGACGCGCACCCGCTCGATCGCCACGCCCATCTCGTCCGCGACGAGCTGCGCGAAGGCCGTGCGGATGCCCTGCCCGAACTCGATCTTCCCCGAGAGCGCGACGATCGTGCCATCCGGCTCGACCCGGATCCGCTGCTCGACGCGCTCGGGCGCGCGCTCGCCCCAGCCGCTCATCGCGCCGCCCCCGCCGCGCGCTTCACCGCGTCGACCGCGCGGACGTAGACGCCGCAGCGGCAGAGATGGGCCGCGAGCGCGTCGCGGATCGCGTCCTCGGAGGGGCGCGGGTCCGCGGCGAGGAGGGCCGTCGCCGAGATGATCATGCCGCTGGTGCAGTAGCCGCACTGCATCGCGTCCGTCGCGATGAACGCCTCCTGGAGCGGCGTGAGCACATCGCCGCGCGCGAGGCCTTCGATCGTCGTGACCTCCGCGCCGGCGGCCGCGTCGACCGTCATGAGGCAGGACGCGACCGCGCGCCCGTCGACGAGCACGTAGCACGCACCGCACTGGCCGACGCCGCATCCGAAGCGCGTCCCGGTCAGGCCGAGATCGTCGCGGAGCGCCGTGAGCAGCGTCGTGCGCGGCGGCACGTCGACCGCACGGCTGGCACCGTTCACGCGCAGCGTCGCCTTCACGACAGGCGCTCGCGCATCCAGTCGGCCATCGCCGGCCGGTATTTATAGGGGATGTTGTTGCAGACGTGGTTGCCGTCGGGATAGAGGAGCAGCGTGGCGTTCGGCGCCTCGGCGACGATCCGCTCGGCCTGCTCCGGCGGGAACAGGCGGTCCCTGCCACCGTGGATGACGAGCAGCGGGCAGGTCACGTCCTTCAGCACGCCGCGGAGCGTCAGGCCCTTCGACTTCTCGAACGCCTCGGCCTCGTCACGCGACTTCGTGTAGAACACGTACCCGCCGCGCGTGAGCCGATTGAGTGCCGCCCAGCACTCGGACAGATCGTACGGTCCCGCCAGCGCGACGAGCGCGCGGAGACGCTTCTCACGCGCTGCGGCGCGCGGTCCGTAGATGCCACCCATGCTGATCCCCATCAGGCCGACGCGCCCGAGGTCCACGCCCAGATCGCGCGTTGCGAGATGGTCGAGCAGGGGCGTGATGACCGTGGACCAGTCCGCGCGGATCGGGAAGCGCGGCGCATTCTCGCCCTGGCCCGGACCGTCGATCGTGAGCGTCGCGATGCCGCGGCGAAGAAAGTCGTTCTCCATCGCGTAGAGCTCTTCCTTCACCGAATCAAGCCCCGGGACCATGAGGACGAGCGGTGGTCGCGCGGCGCCCCGCGGCCGCCGGAGGATGCCCGGGATGACGGCACCCTCGAAGGGCGCCTCGACCCGCTCCCCGGGGGGATCCAGGCGCGGCATCGCCTTCGCGTATGTCGCGACGGTGCGCACGCGCAGCTCGTCGTGCAGCGCCCGGTCCTCGAACCAGAGGAACTTGCCGAGGTGGTAGCACCACGCGGCGCGCTGGTAGGCATCGGTCGCGGTGACGGACCGGCCGGCGGCCTCGGCCACCTCGGCGAGCCTGGCGTGCTCGTCGCCCGCGCGCCTCCAGTTCGGCGCCCACTCGCGCCACTCCGTCGTCTCGGCGAGCACGCGATCGAAGTCGTTCGCGTCGATGCCGTTGGCGACGAAGCGCGGCCTCCAGTGGCCCGCGGCCAGGCGGACGCGATCGGCGGTCGCCTCGGCCGTCGTCATGGACCCTCCAGCTGCTTCGCGACGTCGGCGAGGAAACGCGCGGCGTCGGCGCCGTCGGCCACGCGGTGATCCACGGTGAGCGTGAGCGACACGACCGGACGGACCGCCGGCGCGCCGCCCACGGCGACGACGCGATCGGACACGCGCCCCACCGCGAGGATCGATGCCTCCGGCGGGTTCACGATGGCGGTGAACCGATCGACGCCGAACGTCCCCAGGTTCGACACGGTGATCGCGGCATCGCCGAAGGCCTCCGCCCGTGCGTGGCCCGATCGCATCGCGGCCTCGAGCGCTTCACGCTCGTCACGCAACGCGGCGAGCGGCTTCCGATCGGCGTCGCGCAGCACGGGAACGATGAGACCGGCGTCGAGCGCGACGGCGAGGCCGACGTCGATCCTCTCGGACACGATCACCGCGTCGCCATCGAAGCGCGAGCGCAGGCGCGGATGCCCGCGCAGCGCCGTGGCCGCGGCGGCGACGATGACGTCCGTGTAGGAGACGCCGGCGGCCCGGCGCTTCACGTTCGCCGCGGTCATATCGACGTCACGCGATATCGAGAACTGCGGCGCCTCGCGCACGCTGCGGGCCATCGCCTCACCGACCGCGCGGCGCATGCGCGTGAGCGGCTCCCGCGTCCCGGGGGGACCGTTCCCGGCGGACGCCGCGGGCCGCGCCGCCGGCGCGCGGGACGCGCCCTCGACGTCCTCGATGTTGATGCGTCCGCCCGGACCGGTGCCGACCACGACGTTGATGTCGACGCCGAGCTCCTGCGCGCGCTTGCGCGCGGCCGGGGACGAGCGCACGCGCTCGCCATCGGATGAGGGCGACGCGGTCGGCGCCACCGCCGGTGTCGCGCCCGCCGGCGAGGGGACCGCGGCGGTGGGGGTCGCGGCGAACGCCGTGACCGCGGGGAGGGGCTCGTCAAGCGCGTCGGAGATGAGCGCGATGAGCGTCGTCACGGGCGCGGTCGCGTCGGCACGCAAGAGGATGCGGCGGACGAAGCCCGAGACCGGCGCTTCGATCTCCATGTTGGCCTTGTCGGTCTCGACCTCGAAGAGGACCTCGCCCTTCTCGACGCGATCCCCCTCCTTCTTGTGCCACGCGATGAGACGCCCCTCATCCATCGTGAGGCCGAGCTTCGGAAGGATGACCCGGGTGACGCTCAGACGACCGATCCCTGTGCCGGGCTCACGCGACGAGCTCCCGGGCCACGCGCACGATGTCGTCCACCTGCGGCACGACCGTCTTCTCGAGATGCTGCGCGTACGGGATCGGCGTCTCGAGGCCGGCGAGCCGCCGGGGTGGCGCGTCGAGATCGTCGAACGCCTCCTCCGCCACCATCGCGGCGATCTCACCGCCGAACCCGCCGCGCTTGATGGCCTCGTGGACCACGAGAAGCCGGTGCGTCTTGCGGACCGACGCGAGCACCGCGTCGCGATCGAGCGGGACGAGGCTTCGCAGGTCGATGACCTCGGCCTCGACGCCGCCGGCCGCGAGCTTCTCGGCCGCTTCGAGCGAGAACAGCACCTCGCGCGACCAGGTCACGATGGTGAGATCGGTCCCGGCCCGCTTGACGTCGGCCTTCCCGAGGGGCACGAGGTACTCGCCCGTCGGCACCTGGCCCTTCGTGCGGTAGAGCAGCTTGTGCTCGAGGAAGATGACCGGATCGTCGTCCCGGATCGACGAGGTGAGCAGTCCCTTCGCGTCCGCCGGTGTCGACGGCATCACGACCTTCAGCCCGGCGACGTGCGTGAACCACGCCTCGAGAGATTTGGAATGTTGGGCCGCATTGCCCCGACCTGAGCCACCCTGCGTGCGCATGACCATCGGCACGCGAGCCTGGCCGCCGAACATGAAGCGGTTCTGCGCGGCCTGGTTCACGAGCTGATCCATCGCGAGGCCGGCGAAGTCGACGTACATCAGCTCGACGATCGGCCGAAGCCCCGTGAGCGCCGCGCCGACCGCGGCGCCGACGATGCCGAGCTCGCTGATGGGCGTCTGGCGGATGCGCGTCGGACCGAATGCGTCGAGAAGCCCCGCGGTGACCTGGAACGCGCCGCCATGCTCGGCGATGTCCTCGCCCATGACGATGACACGAGCGTCGCGCTCCATCTCGAGGCGCAGGGCATCGCCGAGCGCCTCGTTGTAGAACATCTCGCGCGTCGCCACCGCGGGGCGCGGCTCAGTAGCTCGCATACACATCACCCGGAAGGGAGATCGGCGACGCCGGCGGCCCCGCCTCGGCCCACGCGACCGCGGCCTTCGCTTCCTCAATGACCTCGGCGTCGATCGCGTCGAGCTCCGCGGTGTTTGCGAGCTTGGCGTCGGTGATCCACGCGCGCGTGTCCACGAGCGGATCGAAGCGCGCCTTCCAGCCCTCGATCTCGTCCTTCGTCTGGTACTTGCGCGGGTCGCCGTAGTAGTGGCCCTCGTGGCGGTAGGTGTCCGCGACGAGGAACGCCGGCCCCTCTCCCCGGCGGGCGCGCGCGATGAGCTCGCCCGCGGCGTCGTAGACCGCGCGCACGTCGCGGCCATTCACGCGCACGCCGGGCATGCCGTAGCCCTCGGCGCGCCGGCTGATGTCCTCGATCGCGAACGCGTTCTTCACCGGGAGGCTCTCGGCGTACTGGTTGTTCTCGCACACGTAGATGACCGGCAGCTTCCAGATCGCCGCGAGGTTCGCGGACTCGTGGAAGGCGCCCTGGTTGGCCGCGCCGTCGCCGAAGAAGGAGACCGCGACCTGATCGGTCCCGAGCTGCTTCGCCGTGAGCGCAGCGCCGGTCGCGATCGGGATGCCACCACCGACGATCCCGTTCGCTCCGAGGTTGCCCTTCGACGTGTCGGCGATGTGCATCGACCCGCCGCGCCCCCGGCAGTACCCCGTCTCCCTGCCCAGGAGCTCCGCGTACATGCGCCCGAGATCCGCGCGCTTCGCGATGCAGTGGCCATGGCCGCGGTGGGTGGAGGTGATCCAGTCGTCGTCGCGCAGGTGCGCGCACACGCCGGCGGCGATGCCCTCCTCGCCGGCGTAGGAGTGGATCGTGCCCCAGAGCTTCCCTTCGCCGAACAGCACGGTCGCCCGCTCCTCGAAGTCGCGGATACGCCGCATGACGCGATAGAGATCGAGCGCGGTGGCCTTGTCCATCAGTTGCCTTCCCCCGGATGCAGCATCACACGGATCGCGCCGCCCTCGCGTTCGCCGAACGTCCGCCACGCGTCGGCGAATCGGCCCAGCGGGAAATGGTGCGTCACCAGACGCTTCACATCGACCTCGCCGCGGGCCAGCAGGGTCAGGGCGCGGCCGGACACGCCCTTCGGATTCGCGAGCGAGCCAAGGACGTCGAGGTTGCCGCGCACGATCGTCGAGAGATCGACCCCGGAGAGCTCCGTGCCGACGCCGGTCGACCCGCCCAGCACGACGCGGCCACCGCGCCGTGCGGTGAGGATCGCGCTTCGTGCCGCAGCCGCCGTGCCCGCGAATTCCACGACGAGGTCCGCGGTGCCCTTCAGCGTCTCGACCGCGGCGACGTCGACGACCGTGTCCACGAGGTCGCGCACGCGCGCGAGGCGATCGCCGCGCCCGACGAGCGTCACCGAGCCGGCGCCCTGGGCACGCGCGAGCTGGGCCGCGCACAGCCCGATCGCGCCCGGGCCAAATACCACGACGCCCTCCCCCGCCGCGAGGCGCCCGCGCTCGAGCGCCCAGAGCGCCACGCCGAGGTTGTCGGTCCACGCCCCCTCCTCGAACGACACGCTCTCGGGCAGCGGATGGAGCGCCGCGGCCGGGACGGCCGCGTACTCGGCGAGCCCGCCGCCGGTGGTGAAGCCGACGTGCGCGTGGCCGGTCTCGCGCTTTCCATAGTTCTGGCAGAGCGTGTACATGCCCTCGCGGCAGCGATCGCAGGTGCCGCAGCCGACATGTACCTCCACCCCGACGCGCGTCCCGGGCGCGAACGACACGCCCTCACCCAGGGCGACGATCTCGCCGCTGAACTCATGACCGGGGACGTGCGGGAAGGGCGTCGCCGGGAACTTTCCCGCGAGGATCTTCTGATCGGTCGCGCAGACCATCGATGCACGTACCCGGATGAGAGCCTCGCCGCGCGCGGGTCGCGGCGTCGGGACGTCCGTGACGGTGAACGCGCCCGGCCGCTCGAAGACGACAGCGCGCATGCGCGGCGGGAGGCTCACGGGTGCGGCGCTCCGGGGAGACGGTCGACGAAGACGACGTCATCGAATGGCAGGCGCGTCTGCTCCTTCTGCTCGGCCGCGTGCCCGAAGGTGAACGTGCCGAGGAACCGCCACCGGCGCGGGATATTGAGGATCCGCTTCGCGTGATCGGGCAGCCAGTGCTGCACGAACACGCCGCCGTATCCGAGCGAGTGCGCGCGCAGCCACATCGCGTAGATCGACATCGCGGCCGCCCACTCGTACCCGTTCTCTTCGTTCACGTTGGTGAGGCTCTTGCCGGGATCGGCGCACACGGCGACGACCTCCGGCGTGCGCAGATCGTTGACCATCGCGCTCGACCCGCCTGGGGCGAACGAGGGGTCCCAGTACGCGGACATGGCCTTGGATTCGCGAGCCAGCGCCTGCAGCTCATCCTTGACCTTGGCGTCGCGGACCCAGATGAAGCGGGCCGGCTGCAGGTTCGCGGGAGACGGCGCCCAGCGCGCCGCCTCGAGCACCTCGCGCACGTCGGCCACGGGCACGGCGCGCGCCGCGAACCTGCGGATCGCGCGCCGTGACCGAATGAGCTCGCCGAGATCGGCCGCCATCTAGACCGACCGGCGCTCGCCGCGCCGCCGCTCGGATGCCGCTCGCCGGTCTGCGGTGCGCCGCTCCGGATCGTGGCCAAGCGCCGGGCTGATGCGCCGGTCGGTCATGCGTCGCTCCGAGTCGCGTCGTCCCTCATCGCTGCGCTGCTGCTGTGTCATCGCTGTCCCTCCCCCATTTTGTTGGTCACGGCTCGACGATCACCTTGAGGGCGCCGTCGATACGTTCGTTGAACGTTCGCAGAGCTTCGCGGAAATCCTTGAGCGGGAAGTGGTGCGTGATGAGCTTCGCCGCGGGGATGCGCCCATCCGCCACCAGCGGGATCACCTCCTCCATGGTGTTGCGGTTCGCGCGCACGCCGTACAGATCGATCTCCTCGAGGACGACCTTCTGGAAGTCGATGGAGCTCGGCTCCTTCGGGATGCCGGTGAAGGCGACACGGCCGCCCTTGCGCACCATCCGGATGGCCTGCCCGACGGAGTCCTTCGTCCCCGCGGAGTCGGCGGCGACGTCCGCGCCCAGGCCGCCGGTGAGCTCGCGCACCTTCGCGACGGGATCGCCGTCGTGATAGTCGACCGTCTCGAATCCCAGCGCGTTCGCGCGCTCGAGCCGCTTGCCGCCGCCGACGACGATGCAGCGAGCCGCGCCGAGCGCCCGCGCGCACATTGCCGTGAGCAGACCCATGCCGCCGGAGCCGACGGCGACGTAGACGTCGCCGGGGTTGATGCCCGGGCGCTTCACCGAGTGCAGCGCGATCGACGCCGTGTCGCAGAGCGCCGCGACGTCAAAGGGCATGGCGTCGGGGACCTTGAAGACCGCCTTGATCGTGTGGACCACGTAGGTGGCGTATGCGCCCTGGGTGTAGTGGCCGTACTGGCGGTGGCCGAGATCCTCGCGTCCGTAGTTGAAGCAGAGGTTGTAGCGGCCCGTGCGGCACATGCGGCAATAGCCGCAGCCGGAGTGACTCGTGCCCGCGACGCGTGTCCCCGGCACGAAGCCGTATCTCCGGGCGACGTCGCCGGCATCCACGACCTCACCCGACCACTCGTGACCCGGGATGAAGGGGTAGGCGCGCGGCCAGCGGCCCTTGAAGGTGCCCTCGACGATCTCCGCGTCGGTGCCGCAGATCGCGATCGCGCGAACGCGCGCGAGCACTTCGTTCGCGTCCGCTCGCGGGATCGGCTGGTCGTCACGGATCTCGAACTCGTGCGGCGCGGTGAGCACGAGCGCCTGCATCGTCTTCGTCGTCGGCGGGGCGGCGATCGTCATGGCAGGAACGCCACCACGCGGCAGATGCAGCCCTCGCCGTTCACCCAGCGCCACGGGAACGCGCCGATGTCGACGCGCGTACCGGCGACCTCGGAGAGCTCGCCGCCGAGGTTCTCCAGCATGCAGATGTTCGCCTTGGCCATGGCGTAGTGGATGTGCTCGAAGTCCTTCATCGGCAGCGTCTCGTCGATGGGCCCCCCGGTCTGTGCCTCGTACTCCTTGACCAGGTCCGGTCGGAAGTAGCGCACGCGGACGTGCAGCGAATGGTCCATCGAGGCGAGGTCGCCGCCGAACATCTTGATCTTCTTGTCGATGAGGTAGTCGCACACCTCGGGCATCGGCCCGGGGTGGCGGTCGAAGTACATGACGTCGTCACGCGTGGGCTTCGTCCAGTTGTAGCGATCCCAGCCGGTGTAGAGGATCACGACGTCTCCGTCGCGGATCTGCTCTCCCTTCGGAACGCACGAGAGGACGTCCTTCAGCGAGTAGTAGGCCCACGGCTTGGTGATCGGCCGGAGGTCGATCACCAAGCCCGTGCCGTAGAGGTCGCTGATGGGGATCTCGCCGAGGTGCTTGCCCGTCGACCAGTAATGGATGGGCGCGTCGATATGCGTGCCCGTGTGCATGTTCGTGCGCACGAGCACGGTGCTCTTGCCGTCGCGATGGTGCGTCGTGATGTCCGTCACCTGGATCGCCTCGAACTGCGGCCAGGTCGGCATCCGGTCGCCCCACGGCTGGGTCAGGTCGACGAGCTTCATGCTTCGCTCCGGTTCAATAGGGGAAGTCCTTCACACGCCCAAGCTGCTCAACGACACGCTTCACGATGGTCAGGTCGGTGACGTCCTCGAACGTCATGGCCTTCGTGATCTTTCCGAAATCCCGCTCGCTCTTGATCGTCCCCTCGATGTTCGCCTTGAGCAGTCCCTCGTTCTGCGGCCACGCCTTCGCCTTCACCAGGAGGTCGAAGGTCTCACCGGCGATGACCGGATCGATCTTCCCCTCCTTCACCGCGAGGTCGATGACCTTCTGGCGGTTGGCCGGGTCGTACATCGCCCGGTTCGCCCGCATGAGCGCGCGGATGATGCACTCGGATGTGTTCGGGTCGTCCTTCAGCGTCTGCGTCGGGACGATGTACACGGAGTACTGGTAGTCGGTGAGGATCTCCCACATGTTCGCGAGGACGGAGATCGTCGGCGTCTGCTTCTGGACCGTCTTCACCTGGTCGATGTGCAGGACCGCCGTGTCCGTCGTGCCGGTGGCGAGCGCCTGCACGCGGCCGGCCGTCGTCGTGGTGACGAACGTCACGTCCTTCGCGTCGATGCCCGCCTTCTTCAGGACGATCCGCGTCATCACGTCGGCGAAGCCACCGGGCTCCTGGACGCCCATCTTCTTGCCCTTGAGATCCGCGAGCGTCTTGATGCCGGCGCCGACGGCGAACGACACGTCGACGTTCGGCGCGTAGGTGTAGACGATCTTCACGTCCGCGCCGTTCGCGATCGCGTCGAGCACCGGCTCGGCCGACGTGCCGGCGAGATCGATCGCGCCCGAGGCGGAGGCGCGCAGCGAGCCGACGCCTCCGTCGAAGCGGACGAGCTCGACGGTGAAATTCTCATCCTTGAAGTACCCGAACGAGTCGGCCACGTATGGCGTGAGGTGCACGACGTTCGGCGGCGTGACCGGAACGGCGATGGTGATCTTCTTCGCGGCGCACGTCGCCTTCGGCACGGCCGTCGCGGTCGCCGCCGCGGCCGGCGGCGCCGCGCTCGCGGTCGCCACGCCAGCCGCACCACCCGTCGTGGTGCTCGTGCAGGCTGTGACAAGCATCGCTATCGATAGCCCGATCGCTCCAAAGACACGCGGACCCATCACTGCGACCTCCTACTGATCTCTCTTGAGCCACGGCGCGACACGACCTTCGACCCACTGAACGAAACCCATGAGCAAGATGCCCATGGTCGCGACGACGATGACCGGCACGAACATGCGATCGATCCGGAAGACGTTCTCGTACGAGATGATGAGGTACCCCAGGCCGACGAGCCCGATGAAGAACTCCGCAACGATCATCCCGATGAGCCCACGTCCGATCGCGAGGCGAACGCCCGCGAGCACGTAGGGCGTGGCCGAGGGGACGATGACGTCGGTCCAGAGCCGCCGCTCGCTGGTGTTGAACGAGCGCGCGACCTCGAGGAGCTGGCGGTCGACGTTGCGCACGCCCTGCTGGGCATTGATGAGGATCGGGAAGATCGCGAACAGCGCGACCGTCGCGATGCGGGGCGGATCGCCGAAGGACTTGAAGGCCACCGCGATGAGCGGGACGAGGGCGACCGAAGGGACCGAGTAGAGCGCCGAGACGAGCGGGTCGGTCGCGTTGTAGACGAACCGCCACCGGCCCGACGCGATGCCGAGCACGAGGCCGAGCACGAGCGCGATGGCGAAGCCGCCGACGAGCTCGCGCAGGCTCTGGCCGAGCGCCTCCTGCAGCTCACCGTTCCCCAGGAGCTCGAAGAACGCGCGGACGATGTCCGACGGCGGCCGCAGGATCAGCTTGTTCAGCGACGGCCCGAACAGCTCCCACACCCCGAGGAGGAGCCCGATCGTCCCGATGCGGACGGCCCAGTCCCCCGGCCGGAGACGCCGCCAGCCCGACCGGGTCGGCACGACCACGCGCGCCTGTTCGACCTCCACCCCGACCTCGTGGAACGTCACGCGATCACCTGCTGCTCGCGGAGCAGGCGCCAGCAGTGGTCGCGCAGCTCGAGGAAGCGCGGGTGCGCGATCACGCTCTCCACCGTGCGCGGCCGCGGGATGTCGACGCCGATGAGCTCGCGCACGCGCCCCGGCCGCGACGTCATCACGAGGATGCGGTCGCCGAGCGAGATGGCCTCCTCGATCGAATGCGTGATGAAGACCATGGTGCGCGGATCGCGCTGGTAGATGCGCAGGAGCTCGTCCTGAAGGATCTCGCGGGTCTGGGCATCGAGCGATCCGAACGGCTCGTCCATCAGCAGGATGTCGGGCTCGGTCGCGAGCGCGCGGGCGAGGCCGGCGCGCTGCTGCATGCCACCCGACAGCTGATGCGGATAGTGCCGTTCGAAGCCCTTGAGGCCGACGAGCTCGATGTAGCGCGCGACGCGCTCCTGCACCACCGTCCGGGATAGACCGGCGAGCTCGACGCCGTACGCGACGTTCTCACCGACGCGCTTCCACGGGAACAGGCCGAAATGCTGGAAGACCATCGCGACGTTCCGGCGCGGTGCCGTCACCTTCGAGCCGTCGATGCTCACCCTGCCGCCATCCAGCGGCACGAGCCCGTGCATCGCGCGCAGCAGCGTGGTCTTCCCGCAGCCGGACGGCCCGAGGATGCAGAGCGTCTCGCGCTCGCGGACGGCGAGCTCGAGGCCGTCGAACACCGTCACCGCCGCGTAACGCTTCGTCGCGCCCTCGACCACGATCCGATCCACGATCACGCCACGCGCCTCCCGACGCTCGGTGCGGCCGTCGAGCCTCGGACGACGAGCGTCGTGTCGAGCAGGACATGACGCCGCGTCACGGGCTCGTCCTCGAGCACGGCGATGAGCATGCGCGTGGCGATCTGCCCCATCTCGCGCTGGGGCACGCGGACCGTCGTGAGCGGGGGATCGATGAGCCCGACGAGCGGGATGTCGTTCACACCGACGAGCGAGATGTCGTGCGGCACGCGGAGTCCGGCGTCGCGGATGGCACGGAGCGCGCCGAGGATCAGCAGGTCGTTGGCGCCGAAGATCGCCGTGGGCGACGCCCGCAGCAGCCGCACCGCCGCGGCATAGCCGGACGGCTCGGCGTAGGCGTCCGCCTCGGCGACGAGCGACGCGTCGGTCGGGAGGCCGCGCGCGCTCATGGCCGACCGGTAGCCGGCGGCGCGCTCCGCGCCGGTCGTCGTGGTGAGCGGTCCGGCGATGTGCGCGATACGGCGATGGCCGAGGCCGACGAGGTGCGCGATGACCGCCTCGGCGGCGCGCTCGTTGTCGACCTCCACCGAGAGGTCAGCGGTGACGCGCGATCCGCGGTTCACGAGGACGAACGGGAATCGCTCGCGCCGCACCGCGGCGAGCGTTGCGTCGGTCATGCGGCTGGTGGCCATGAGGAGCCCGTCGGCCTGCCGCTCGCGCAGCAGCCGTAGCGAGGCGGTCTCGCGCTCGGGCACGTCGTCGGTGTTGCACAGCACCAGCTCGTAGCCGCGCTCACGAGCGGCTTCCTCGGCGCCGCGGATGATCGGTGGGAAGAACGGATTGGTGATGTCCGGCACGAGCATCCCGAGGGTGTGGGTCCTCTGCAGCCGGAGTCCGCGCGCGATGACCGACGGCCGGTACTCCAGGCGCTCCACCGCCGCCATCACCTTGCGCCGCGTCTCGGCGCGCAGTGGGAGATCGGCTCGGTGCAGCGCGCGAGACACCGTCGATGGGTGGACCCCGGCGAGGCGCGCGACATCGTGGATGGTGCGTCGTGCGGCCGTTCGCTCCCTCCGGAAATCGTTTGCGCAGGCCGGGCGGAGGCTAGGACCGGCGCCGGCCCTCGTCAAACCGGCCCAGAATCGGGCGGTGAGTCAGCTCCCCCGGGCCCTCGAGGCGCGCGGCCTCGAGCTCGTCGGGCACTCCGACCTCGGCGGGAAGGGCGACGGCATGCAGGTCATGCGGAACGGCGACGTCCTCTACGTCGGCCACATGGGCGATTTCGGCGTGGGCACGAGCGTCGTCGACGTCTCCGACCTCGCGCATCCGCGCCTCGTCCGCCAGATCGCCGTGCCGGGCGGGACGCACTCGCACAAGGTGCAGCTCGCGGGCGCACTGCTGCTCGCGAACCACGAGCAGTACCCCTATCGCGTCGGCGTCCCCCAGAGCAGCGGCCTTCTCGTCTACGACGTCTCGGACCCGGCCGAGCCCGAGCGCATCGGCTTCCTGTCGATCGACGGCCTGGGCGTCCATCGCATCTGGTGGACGGGCGGGCGTTACGCCTATGCGTCGGTCCGCGAGAAAGGCGTCCGCAACCGCTTTCTCATCGTCGTCGACCTCACTGACCCGGCCCGGCCGCGCCTCGCGTCGCGCTGGTGGTGGCCGGGACAGGGCGAGCGCGACCGGGAGTCGCTTCCCGCGGACAACGACGTCGGCGCGCACCACGTCATCGTCCAGGGCGATCGCGCGTACGGCGGCTACTTCGACAAGGGCGTCGTCGTGTACGCGGTCCGCGCGGACGGATCGCTCGACCTCATCTCATCGCTCGCATGGCCCGAGGGCGGTCACTCGCACACGCACACCGCGCTTCCGCTCGGCGACCGCCGGCTCCTCGCGGTCACCGACGAGGCGATCGAGCCGAACTGCGAGGGCGCGCCGAAGAACGTCCACCTGGTCGACATCTCCGATGAACGACACCCTCGCGAGGTCTCGCGCTTTCCCGTGCCCCAGGGCGACTACTGCCGGCGCGGGCTTCGCTTCGGTCCGCACAACGTGCACGAGAACCGGCCCGGCACGTTCCAGAGCGATCGCATCGTGTTCGTCACCTACTTCAACGCCGGTGTCCGCGTGTACGACACCAGCGACCCTGCGCGCGTCGTGGAGATCGCCTCCTATGTGCCGGAAGCGCCATTTGGCCAGCCGGCGATCCAGCTCAATGACGTGCTCGTCGACCGTGACGGCACGGTGTTCGTCACCGACCGCGTTCGCGGCGGTCTGTACATCCTGAAGGGCACAATGGGCCCGTGGCACGCATCAGCTATGTGACCGAGCCCGCGGATCCGGAGCTGCGCGAATACCTGGATCTCGCGCGGAGGTACGGGACGCCGCGCCCCGAGACGCAGGCCATCCGCTCGCACGTGCCCGCGGTGGCGAAGGCGTTCTCGCGCGCCTGGGAGCGGATCTTCCGCCAGGGCGTCCTCGAGCATCCGCTGAAGGAGCTCTGCCGGGTGTACGTCTCGAAGACGATCGAGTGCGAGTACTGAGGCTCGCAACGCTCCCTCCGTGGGAGGGACCAGGGCCTCACCGAGGACGATTACGCCGACCTGCTGCGCTTCGAGATTTCCGATCGCTACACGCCGCGGCAGAAGGCCGCCCTCCTCTACACGAGCATGCTGGTGTGGGATCCCGAGGGCGCGGACGAGGTGGTCTGGGCGAGGCTCCGGGAGCACTTCGGCGATGCCCAGATCGTCGAGCTCGGCTCGTTCATCGCCGTGACCTTCGGCCAGCAGCGGCTCATCAAGACCTGGCACGTCGGACACAACGAGCTGCCCGGCGAGCCGGGCGCCGGCCTCAGTTCCGAGGCGTCGCGCTGATGCTGCGCCTCCCCGGGCGTACCGGCTCCGAGATCCGCGCGCTGCAGCCCGGGGCGCGCGACGCGTGGTCGGAGATCGAGGCGAAGGTGCTCCACGCGGGCGTCGCGGACCAGTCGCTGAAGGAGCTGTGCTTCCGCTACCTGGCGAACGAGGTCAACGTCGACGCGTACGTCGGCCGCGAACGGCTCGCGCTCGACTGGACCTACGCGATCGCCTACGACTCGGCCAAGGCCGACGACGGGCTCTGGTCACGGTTGCACGCGGCGTTCAGCGAGCCCGAGCTGGTGGATCTCGGCTGCGCGATCGGTTTCGAGCTCGGGCGGCAGCACTGGCGCCGGAGCGTGGGGCTGCCGGGTCGCGGCGCCTGACCTAGTCGCGCACCGCGTCCGCGATCGCGTCGTTCGCCGCATGGTCCCAGGGCACCGCCACGACCGCGGGCTCGTCGAGATCGAGCGCGCGCCGCAGTGTCGCCCCCAGCTCGCCCGCGCCGGAGACGGCGAAGCCCGCGAGGCCGAAGGCGCGCGCCAGCTCCACGAAGTCAGGGTTGCCGAACGCGGTGCCGAACGTGCGCCCAAAGAGACGCCGCTCGTTGACCTCGATGACCCCAAGGCGCCCATCGACGAGCACGACGACCACGATCGGCACCTTCAGGCGCTTCGCGGTCTCGAGCTCCTGCACGTTCATGAGGAACCCGCCGTCACCGGTGAACGCCACGACCTTGCGCTCCGGCCGCACGAGCTTCGCCGCGATCGCACCCGGAAGGGCGATGCCCATGGACGCGAGCCCGTTCGAGATGACCACGGTGTTCGGGCGCTCGGTCGCGAAGTACCGCGCCAGCCACACCTTGTGCGCGCCCACATCCGAGACGACGATGTCGTCGGGCGCGAGCGCATCGCGTACGGCTCGAACCACCGCGATCGGCTGGATGGCGATGCCGCTGGAAGAAGGCCGCGAAAGGGTCTTGACGGGGACCGCGCGCGACGCGACCAGCGAGGTCAACGCCCGCAGCGACTCGTCGATCTCACCCACGACTTCGGCGCTGGGGTGGTAGTGGCCGTCGAGCTCGGCCGCGGTGCTGTCGACGTGGATGACGACCTTGTCGCGCTTCGGGTTCCAGAGCACGGGCGGCCACTCCACGAGGTCGTAGCCGATGGCGATGACGAGGTCAGCCCGCTCGAGCTGCGGTACGTTCTCCAGCTCCGCACCCGGGCGCTGGAGACCGACGGGCCCGAGCGAAGATCGCCCGCGCGGATCGAGAACGCCCTTCGCCATGTACGTCCAGGTCGCTGGGATGTGGCTCCGCTCTACGAAGTCCCGAAGCGAGCTGACCGTCGGGTTTCCGACGGCGTCGCGCCGCGTGACCCCGTTCCCCGCGAGGATGAGCGGCGCCTTCGCGCTGTTGATCAGCTCCGCCGCCTTCGCGAGGACCTCATCCTGTGCCTTCGGATAGGACGTGCGGCGCACCTCGAGCGCTGGCGCGTCGGTCTTCTCGGATGCGACGTCCTCGGGGAGCTCGATGTGCGTCGCGCCGGGCTTCTCGATCCGCGCGATGCGGAACGCCTTGCGCACCACCTCGGGCACGGTGTTCGCGACCGTGATGCGCGTGCTCCACTTCGTGACGGGCGCGAACATGGCGACGACGTCGATGTACTGATGCGATTCGAGGTGCACGCGCTCGAGGCCCGCCTGTCCGGTGATCGCAACGAGCGGCGCGCGGTCCAGCTGAGCGTCGGCGACGCCGGTGAGCAGGTTCGTGGCGCCCGGCCCGAGCGTCGCGAGACAGACGCCCGGGAACGAGGAGAGGCGCCCGTAGACGTCGGCCATGAATGCGGCGGCCTGCTCATGGCGCGTCAGGACGAACTGGATCTGCTTGCTGTCGTCGAGCGCGGCGTTGAGCGCGAGCGTTTCCTCGCCGGGGATCCCAAAGACGTAGCGCACGCCCTCGTTCTCGAGACAGCGGACGAGAAGCTCGGCGGCGTTCACCTGGGGATACGACAATTGTGACGGAACGCGAGCCGAAGAAGAAGACTGTTCTTTGCGCTGCCCGCTCCGCATGATGCTCCGCCTTGGAAGATGTCCGCGCGGCGCTCGCGCACGTCCTGTGGATCGGCGGCGGTCCCCAAGCTGGAAAGACGACGCTCTCGCGCCTCCTCGCCGGCACATGGGACCTCAAGATCTACAACCTCGACTCGCACCCCGTTCGCGATCACGAGCCTCGGCCGAGACCAGCGGTGGCCGCGTTCCGGCGTCTGTCGATGGACGAGCGGTGGGCATTGCCAGATGCCGAGCATCTCCTCCACCGGTCGATCGCGATCTGGGAGGAGGACTTCAGGCTCGTCCTCGACGACCTGCTGGCCCTTCCTCGAACACGCACGATCGTCGCCGAGGGTCCGGGCGCACTCCCGTGGTGCGTCGGACCGGTCATCGGCTCGCCGCACCAGGCGCTGTTCCTCGTCCCGACAAGCGAGCGACGTGACGTCGTGGCGGCGCGGCGGTGGGGCAACGGTCAGGTCGAGCGCTTCCCCGGGATCGTCGACCGAGAGCGCGCGCTCGCGAACGTCCGTCAGCGCGACGTCCTCCTCGATGAGCGGATCCTCGCGTCATGTGCCGAGCTCGGTCTGCGCTGCGAGCAGGTCGATGGCTCACGCGATCTCGACGACAGCGTCGCGTTGCTGGAGGACCATTTCCGCCCTTACCTGCCCGCGACACCGAACGTCTAGCCGCTGGCCGAGATCGACGCCTCCGCGTTCACCGGCGCGAGGAAGACGCGAGGCATCTCGGTCCGCCGCACGAGGACCGCAAGCACGAGCAGGACCACGAGCAGCAACAGACCGAACGACATCGCGCGGCGACGGCGCCAGCGGCGGACGCGCCAGCCGGGCAGCATCGCTACTCGGCCTGCGGCGTGGGCTTCTGCTCCTGCGCCGGACCGATCCAGATCGTCTTGATGTTGGTGAACTCGCGGATGCCGAACGAGGAAAGCTCGCGGCCGTAGCCGCTGTGCTTCGTGCCGCCGAAGGGCAGGCGCGGGTCCGACGCGACCATCCCGTTGACGAACACCTGACCAGAGTCGATGCGCCGCGCGAGCGCTTCCGCGCGCGCGACGTCACGCGTCCAGAGGCTCGCGCCCAGGCCGTATTCGGATGAGTTCGCGAGGGCCACGGCCTCTTCGGCGTCGCGCACGCTCACCAGCGCGGCGACCGGGCCGAAGGTCTCCTCCGCGAAGACGGGCATCTCCGGCGTCACATCCACGAGCACCGTTGGCGCATAGAACGCGCCGCGCTCGCCCCAGCGGGTTCCGCCGGCGGCCACGCGCGCGCCCATCCGCACCGACTCCTTCACCTGCCGCTCGAGGTTCTCACGCAGGTCCGCGCGCGCGAGCGGCCCGACCTGCGTCCGCGGGTCGAGCGGATCGCCGATGCGCAGCGCCTCGACGCCGACGACGAAACGACGCTCGAAGTCCGGCGCGATCTCGCGCGCGACGAGGAAGCGCTTCGCCGCGATGCAGGACTGGCCGGCGTTCTGATTGCGCGCGCGCACGCCCGTCGTGGCGGCCGCGGCGACATCCGCGTCGCCGAGCACGATGTAGGGGTCGGAGCCACCGAGCTCGAGGACGCACTTCTTCAGCGCCCGCCCGGCGGCCTGCGCGATCTGCGCGCCCGTACTCGAGCTGCCGGTGAGCGTCACGGCGCGAATGCGTTCGTCGGCGATGACCGGCTCGATCGCACTTCCCGCGAGGAGCAGCGTCCGGAAGAGACCCTCGGGAAAGCCGGCATCGCGGATGGCCTCCTCGATCGCGAGGGCCGACTGCGGCACGTTCGAGGCGTGCTTCAGCACCGCGGCGTTGCCGGCCATGAGCGCGGGCGCGGCGAAGCGGATCACCTGCCAGAACGGGTAGTTCCAGGGCATGACCGCGAGCACGATGCCGAGCGGGTCGTACGCGACGTAGCTCTTCCGGGCGTTCGTCTTCACCTCTTCGTCGGCCAGGAAGCGCGCGGCGTTCTCGGCGTAGAACTCGCAGCTCCACGCGCACTTCTCGATCTCGGCGCGCGCCTCGCCGATCGGCTTCCCCATCTCCAGGGTCATGAGTCTCGCGTAGCCTTCGGCGCGCTCGCGAAGGACCGATGCCAGACGGCGCATCGGGACCGCGCGCTCCGTGAACGACCGCGCGCGCCAGAGCGAGAAGGCGGCCTGTGCTTGGTCGAGCGCCTCGTTGACCTGTCCCGCGGTGTGCGGCTCGAAGGTCCGCATGATCTCGCCGGTCGCGGGATTCAGGCTCGTGATCCGCGCCGCCTGGATGGTCATGACGCGCCTCCCTCTGGCTACGTGTTCACGAAGGCGTTCACGGGCTTGAAGATGTGCACCTCGACGCCCGCCGCGGCCTTCTTGAACCGCGGGCCATCGGCCTCGACGCCGACGCCCGGGTAGAAGCCGTAATGCATCGGGACCGCCACCTTTGGCTTCATCGCCTTCACCAGCGCCGCTGCCTCGTCGACGGTCATGACGTAGCCGCCATCCCCGATCGGAACGAACGCGACGTCGGTCTTGATCTTCTCGAGCTCGGGAAGGTGGTCGGTGTCGCCCGCGTGGTAGTAGGTGTGTCCGCCGAGCCGCATGACGTAGCCGACCCAGTTGTTCTTCTGGGGATGCGCCTGCAGGCGCGCGGGGTCGGCGTTGTACGCCGGCACCGTCTCGAGCCTCACGCCGGCGGCGTCGATGCGCTCTCCCGGCCGCACGGCCTTCACGGTGCCGCTCAGCTCCCGCGCCACATCGGCGGGCGCCACGAACACGGTCTTCGCAACCGTGATCTTCTTCAGGTCGTCGCCCGAGTAATGGTCACCATGCGCGTGGGTGATGAGGACGAGATCCGCGGGCGGCAGGTCGCCCTTGAGGTTCCATGGATCGATGTACAGGATCAGCTTCTCGCCCTTCCAGCGGAACCCGGACTGCTGATACCACGTGAAGTTCTTGAGCACCTACGTCCTCCTTTGGATCGTGTTCCGTAGCACGCCGATGCCCTCGATCTCGACCTCGACCGTATCGCCGACCTTCATGAACTCGGGCGGCTTCCGAGCGAAACCGACGCCCTCTGGCGTTCCCGTGATGAGGATGTCGCCGGGCTCGAGCTCGATGCCGGCGGAGAATTCACGGACCAGACGCGGCAGCTTGAAGACCATGAACTTGGTGTTCGAATCTTGCTTCGTCTTCCCGTTGACGCGTGTCTGGATGCGTAGGGCGGTGGGGTCGAGCTCGTCCGCCGTGACGATCCATGGCCCGAGCGGCAGATGGCTGTCGAAGTTCTTTCCCTTGAACCATTGGCCACCGTGGCGGCGCTGCACATCGCGGACCGACACATCGTTCGCACAGGTGTAGCCGAAGATGTGGGTCATCGCGTCATCCTCGGCGATGTCGCGCCCACGGCGGCCGATCACGACCGCGAGCTCGACCTCCCAGTCGAGCTCCTTGGAATGGGGTGCCGGGAACCAGACCGGCGCATCCGGCCCGGTCACCGTCGCGGGGTTCTTCGAGAAGAGCGCCGGGAATTCTGGGATGTCCTGTTGACCGGGCGCACCGGCCGTGGCGCGGACGCGCGCTCCCTCCTGGAAGTGCTCTGAGTAGTTCCACCCGACGCAGAACACGTTCCGCCGGGGCCGCGGGATCGGCGCGAGGAGCCGCACCGACGCGACCTTCGCCCCAGAGCCGACCCGGGTCGCGAGATCCCGCAGCCGCGCATGCAATGCGTCGCCCGCCTCGATCACGCCGAGCATGTCGAGCGGCGCCTCGGGGATGGCGTCGTTGATGGGGACGAGCGTGCCATCGTTCCCGATGATCGCCACGCGCGGACCGCGGCCCGCGTCGAACGTCGCGAGACGCATCAGCCGACCTGGGGCGCGGGCTTCTCCACGGGCCAGCCCGCGTAGATCCGCCGGTAATAGAGGAGCGGCGTGCCTCCAAGCTCGGCACCGCCGTCGACGCTCCCGATGAAGATCCAGTGGTCGCCGCCCTCGAGCTCCTGGACGACCGAGCACTCCGCATAGGCGAGCGCGTGTTCATGAAGGATGGGCGCGCCCTTCGCCACGGATGAGGGCTGCCAGGGAACGCCAGCGAACTTGTCGTCCGACTTCGACGCGAACCTGGTGGCCACGTCCTCCGCCCCGACCTTGAGGAAGTTGAGCACGAACGATCGGGTGTGCTTCAGGGCGCGGAGCGTTCGCGAGGTCTTGTCGATCGAGACGAGCACCAGCGGTGGCTCGGTCGATAGGCCGACATACGACTGCGTGGTGAGGCCCCTTGGCTCGCCGCTCGGGTCGCGGGTGGTGACGATCGTGATCCCCGTGGGGAACGAGCTGGACAGGTGTCGATAGAGGTCGCGATCGACCGGCATGGAACTCGAAGTGTAGGTACTCCGGACCGTTCCGGTCCGGAGTGTCCTGCAGCTGCGCCGCTGGCTACGCTGTAGTGACCTTCGGCACTTGCGAGCGTGCGGTGTGCCGTCAGTACCATCGATCGATGCCCCGTTCGAAACACCGCGCCCGCACGCGCCCGCAGCCCCGCCCCGACCACGGCCCGGCGGTCCAGCAGCGCGCGCGCCGTGGACGCTTCTCGCCGGCGCAGCTCGCCGGTGTATCCGTCCTCGCCGTCATCGGCGTGGTCGCGCTCATCGGGTTCGGCGTCGTCAGCGCGCAGGTGCCGGCGACCACGCTCCCCACGGCGACGGCGTCGACGCCCGGGATCACCCAGAGCGGGCACGCGCGGGGCCAGGCGAGCGCGCCGGTGACGATCGAGGAATGGGCGGACTTCCAGTGCCCGGCCTGCGGTCAGTTCGCGCGGATCGTCGCGCCCACGCTGCTCTCGACATACGTGGCGAAGGGCCAGGTCGCGCTCGTGTTCCACCACATGGCCTTCCTCGGCCAGGAATCGAGCTGGGCGGCCGAGGCGGCTGAGTGCGCGGGCGAGCAGGGCAAGTTCTTCGAATACCACGACAAGCTCTTCAGCTCGCAGGCCGGCGAGAACCGCGGCGCTTTCTCTAAGGACAACCTCAAGCGCTTCGGCACCGACATCGGCCTCGCGCCATCGTTCGCCGCCTGCGTCGACTCGGGCAAGTATGCGCAGGCGGTCCGTGACGACACGAAGCTCGGCGAGGGCCGCGGCGTGACCGCGACGCCGACGCTGTTCGTCAACGGGCGCAAGATCGAGGGCGTGCCCTCGTTCGACCAGCTGAAGGCGATCATCGATCCGCTGCTGGTCGGGCGATAGGCCTGACCGCGCGCCGCGTCGCCGCCGCCGTCGCGGCCATCGGCACCGCGGTCTCCGCCTATCTGACCTGGGTGCACTACTCCGGCTCGCTGGCGCTCTGCATCGGCGTCGGCGGCTGCGAGGCCGTGCAGACGAGCCGCTTCGCGATGCTCGGCGACATCCCGGTCGCGCTCATGGGCCTGGCTGGGTTCGCGCTCATCCTGCTCGTCGCGATCGCTCGACTGCGGTCCGATCGCCCGGAACTGGATCTCGCGCTCTTCGCGCTCTCGCTTGCCGCAACGCTCTACGTGACGTACCTGAGCTACGTCGAGGTGTTCGTGCTCGGCGCGATCTGCCCCTGGTGCGTGAGCGTCGCGATCTGCGCGGTCGCGGTCTTCAGCCTTGCCGCGCGCGAGGTCTTCCGCTCCGCGCCATCCTGAGCACGCGCCTCGCGCGCGCGACGATCGGCGCGTCGAGCATCTGGCCGTCGAGCGCGACCGCGCCAAGTCCGCGCGCGACCCCGTCGTCAGAGGCCTCGACGACGCGCGTCGCTCGCTCGATCTCCTCCGCGGTCGGCGAGAAGGCCTCGTTCACGACCGCGACCTGGTCCGGATGGATGCACTGACGGCCGGCGAAGCCGATCCGCCGACCGAGGAGCGCGTCGGCCCGCAGACCGGCCTCGTCCTTGAAGTCGGCCCAGATCCCGTCGAACGCGAGGATCCGCGCCGCCGCGGCGGCCACGACCACCGCGGATCGCGCGTAGAGCATCTCGGCCGCCGGACCCTCTCGCCGCAGCGGCAGGCCGAGATCCGCGGCGAGGTCCTCGGAGCCGAACATGAGGCCGACGAGCCTGGGAGCTCGGGCGATCTCCGCCGCGGCGATGAGGCCGGCCGCGCTCTCGATCGAGCCGATGACGCGGATCGATCGATCCGGGATCTTCGCGGCGCGTTCTCGCTCGAGAAGCATCTCGTCGACGAGCGCGAGCTCGTCGGCGCGCGCGACCTTCGGCACCACGATGCCGTCGAGGCCCGGGCGCACCACCGCGGCGAGATCGCCCTCCCCCTGGTCGCTCGCGCTGCGTCCGACGCGTACGAAGCGAAGGCACCCGCTCCGCGGTCGACCGAGCGCGGCCGCGATCACACGACGGCCGTTCTCCTTCTCTGCTGCGGGGACCCCGTCCTCGAGATCGAGCAGCACGACGTCGGGCGTCGTGGCGAGGCCGCCATCGAGCACGCGCGCGACCAGCGCCTCGCGGTGGCCGGGCGTGTAGAGGAGCGAGCGCATCGGGACATCGATCTGCTCCGGGCCCTCCATCAGTACGACCGCGGAAGACCGAGCACGTGCTCGGCGATGTACGCGAGCACGAGGTTGTTGTTCACCGGCGCCGTGAGGAAGAGCCGTGTCTCGCGGAACTTCCGCTCGACATCGAATTCCTTCGCGTAGGCGTAGCCGCCGTAGGTGTCCATCGCGGCGTTCCCCGCGGCCCACGCCGCCTGCGAGGCCAGCAGCTTCGCCATGTTCGCCTCGGCGCCGCAGGACTCGTCGTGATCGAAGAGCCATGCGGCCTTGTCGCGCACCAGACGCGCCGCCACGATCTGCGCGTGCGCCTGCGCGATCGGGAACTGCACGCCCTGATTCGCGCCGATCGGCCGGCCGAAGACGACGCGCTCGGAGCCGTAGCGCGCGGCGCGCTCGACGAACCAGCGTCCATCGCCGAGCGACTCCGAGGCGATGAGGATCCGCTCGGCGTTCCAGCTGTCGATGATGTGACGGAAGCCCTGTCCCTCGGTGCCGACCAGATCGCTCGCCCCAAGGTCGAGGCCGTCGATGAACAGCTCGGTGGTGTGGTGGTTGAGCATCGTCTCGATCGGACGGATCTTCACGGTGCCCGCCGCGATCGCGGACCGGAGATCGACGAGGAAGACCGACAGGCCGTGCGTCTTGTCGTCGAGCTCCTCGTAGGGCGTCGTCCGCGCGAGCAGCAGGAGGAGGTCGGACTGCAGCGTGCGTGAGATGAAGATCTTCTTGCCGTTCACGATGTAGCGGTCACCGACCCGGCGCGCGAAGGTGCGGATGCGCGTCGTCTCGGAGCCGGCCTCCGGCTCGGTGATGCCGAAGGCCTGGAGCCGGAGCTCGCCCCTGGCGAGACGCGGCAGGAAGCTCTTCTTCTGCGCCTCGCTGCCGTGACGCAGCAGCGTGCCCATCGTGTACATCTGCCCGTGCGCGCTCGCCGCGTTGCCGCCGGAGCCGTTGATCTCCTCGAGGATGACGGCGGCATCGGCGATCCCCAGCCCGGCGCCGCCGTATTCGGACGGGATGAGCGCCGCGAGCCAGCCGGCCTCGGTCAGCGCGCGGACGAACTCATCGGGATACGCGCTGCGCCGGTCGAGGTCGCGCCAGTACTCGTCGGGGTACCGCGCGCAGAGGTCGCGCACCGCGGCCCGGATCGCCTCCTGCTCGGGCGTCGCGCGGAAGTCCATGGCCGCTAGACGCGGGGCTCGGGGAAGGGCGCGCCCGAGATGGTGCCCCGCCTCGGCACCATGATCACCCGCGTCATCGCGAGCACCACGGTCCCGTCCTGCGTGATCCCGCGCTGCTTGAGCGTGACAATCCCCCACCCCGGTCGCGAGCGTGATGCGCGCGCCTCGACGACCTCGGTGTCGGCGTAGAGCGTGTCACCCTCGAACAACGGGTTCGGCAGCGTGACGTCCTTGATCCCGAGCGCGACGCCCCGCTCGTTGGTGTCCGGCGTCATGAGACCGGTCACGACCGCGAGCGTGAGGAAGCTGTTCACGAGAGGCCGCTTCCACTCGGTCTGGGCAGCGTAGTGCGCGTTGAAATGGATCTGGTTGGTGTTGTGAGTGAGCAGCGTGAACTGCGTGTTATCGGCCTGGCTAATGGTGCGGCCGACGCGCGAGCGATACACATCGCCGACGTTGAAGTCTTCGAACGACCGTGGAGCGTTCATCCTGGCGATACTGCCACGGCTCCGGCGGGAGGATTCGAACCTCCAACCAAGGGATTAACAGTCCCCTGCGCTACCGTTGCGCTACGCCGGAATGGAGACCTCAATGGTAACCCGCGAAGAGGCCTCGCCGCAGGTCGCGACCGCGTACCGCGCGCTCTGGATCGCGGTCACGTTCGACCTTCTCGCGTTCGGCGTGGGCTTCAACTGGGATCGCAGCTGGCACCAGACCCATCCGTTCGAGGACTTCTTCTCGCCGCCGCATCTCTTCATCTACACCATGCATTTCTTCGCGACGATGACCCTCGGGTACGTCGCGTTCACGCCGTCGCTGCGCTCCCTCTTCGGTCCGGCTTTCCGACTCTTCCCGTTGCCCTTCCCCGTACCCGGGCCGATCGCGCTCGCGGGCGGCGGCTTCGTCGTCACCGCGCTGGCCGGCGTGTTCGACGGCATCTGGCACACCGCCTTCGGCCTCGACGAGACCGGCTGGTCGTTCCCCCACTCGATGCTCGGCGCCGGGATCTTCGTCGCCTTCGTCGGCATCGCCGCATGCCGGTGGGCGCTCCGGGAGGTGCGCCCGATCGGGCTCGGAAGCGAGATCGTCTTCGGCTTCCTGCTCGTCGCCACCGCCGGCGAGCGCTTCACCGGGCCGCTTGGGACCAACCTCTCGCCGGCGTTCATCGGGTTCGTCTCGCGCATCCCGGTGCTCGCCGCCGAGCCGGCGTTCCAGCACACCGTGCGCATCGAGCTCGCCTACGACCTGGACCGCCTGAACCCGCTCTTCGTGCCGCTCCAGGCCCTCTCGGCGGGCATGGCGGTCGCGCTCCTGCGATCGTTCGTCTCGCGCACGGCCCTCTTCGTCGTCCTGACCGGGGTCGCGACCTGGCTCACGCGCTTCATCCCACTCCTGATACCGGGCATCGTCCTCGCCCTTCCGGGTCCGAGGCCGGCGAGCCGCACCCGGTACGCCATCGCCGGCGTCGCATTCGTCGTCGCCACGGCGGTCATCTGGCGCGGCACGCCGGCCGGCGCCCTGCTTGGCATCGCGCTGTTCCCGGTCGGCGCCTGGATCGGCGGGCTCATCTGGTCGGTCGTGGCGCGGCCGACGCGCGCGGGCGTGCTGGCCTTCGTGGCGCTCGCGGGCCTCGCGTACCCCGCGCTGACCGGCGCGGTCGACCTCGCCCTTCGCGCGCGGGTGCCGTAGCCGGTGCGGTGGGGCCCGTTCCTGCGCGGCCTACCCGCGACGCTGCGTGAGGAGCTGCCCGCGGCGCTCCGCGACTTCCGCTGGACCGCGTACAGCTTCCAGGCGAAGGCCTGGTATGGCAACGCCGATCTCCACTACGAGATCTGGGTCCGGAGCCGGCTTCACGTGGTCGAGCTCGGGCTCCACTTCGAGGCCGACGACCTCACCAATGCGCGCCTGCTCGCGGCGTTCACGGCACGGGCAAGAGTGGTGAAACGCGGCCTCGGAAAGCCCGCGCGGATCGAGGAATGGGACCGGGGCTGGGCGCGGGTGTGGGAGCCGATCTCGCTCGAGCTCACCGACAACGAGCTGGGCGAGCGCGTCGGGGCGAGGCTGTGCGACTACATGCGCGTGCTCGAGCCCATCCTGCGCGATGAGCTGCCCGCGGACGTGCCGTGGAAGATGGCGACCGCGAGGACTACTTCGTCCCGAGCGTCGCGATGAGCACCACGATGAGGATGGTGACGGCGAAGACCGGGAGGGCGAGGAGCGCGTAGACGAGGTGCTCCTCGACGCGTGGCTTCTCTCCCGTGGGCTCGTGCTCGGTCATCGCGCGCAACTCTAGCGAAGAAACCTCGCGGGCACCTGCGCGACTAGCGCCGCCGGGCCGCGTCCACCGCCTCGTTCGCGTTCTGGACCAAGCGCTGGGCGCCGCCGATCGCGCGCGGCACGTCGAAGCGCTGGTCGAAGTTACCGAGATTCTCCGCGGCCTCGAGCGCCTCCTCGAGCGCTGACTCCGCGAGACGCAAGGCCGACCCCAGCCGCTCGAGCTCGCCGGGGTCGACCTCGCCGCCTGCTATTCGAGGTAGTCCTTGAGCTTGCGGCTGCGCGAGGGGTGCCGCAGCTTGCGCAGCGCCTTCGCCTCGATCTGGCGGATGCGCTCGCGCGTGACGTTGAACTCGCGACCGACCTCCTCGAGGGTGCGCGTCCGCCCGTCCTCGAGACCGAACCGCAGCTGGAGGACGCGGCGCTCGCGGAGGGTGAGCCCCTCGAGCACGCTCTCCACCTGCTCTTTGAGCAGCTTGTGGCTCGCCGCATCGGAAGGCGCGAGCGCCTGGGTGTCGGGGATGAAGTCCCCGAGGTGGCTGTCCTCTTCCTCACCGATGGGCGTCTCGAGCGAGACCGGCTCCAGCGAGACCATGAGGATCTCGCGGACCTTGTCCGGCGTGACGAGCATCCGCTCGGCGATCTCCTCCGCGGTCGCCTCGCGGCCGAGCTCCTGGAGCAGACCGCGCGAGACGCGGATGAGCTTGTTGATCGTCTCGACCATGTGCACGGGGATCCGGATGGTCCGCGCCTGGTCGGCGATGGCGCGGGTGATCGCCTGGCGGATCCACCACGTCGCGTACGTCGAGAACTTGTAGCCCTTGCGGTAGTCGAACTTCTCGACGGCGCGGATGAGGCCGATGTTGCCCTCCTGGATGAGATCGAGGAAGGACATGCCACGGCCGATGTACTTCTTCGCGATCGACACGACCAGCCGGAGGTTCGCCTCGGTCAGGTTGTGCCGCGCGTCGTCACCCTTCTGGATGAGCTCGTCGGCCAGGCGGCGCAGCCCGCGCTGCTCGTCGGCGTCGGACACGACCAGCTGGTCCAGGTGCTTGACCAGGATGTCGCGGACCTCCTGGCCGAGCATGACGAGCTCCCCCAGGCGCTCGGCGCCCTCGGCCGGACCGTGGATCTTCGCGTACTGCGGCAGGATGCGGAAGGCCAGACGCTCGGCGTCGCGACGCGCGGCATCGATGAGGGCGACGGTCTCGTCGATGAGCACCTTCGCCTCGGTCGAGATCTCCTTGCTGTTCGCCTCCGCCTGGAGCGGGTCGCGCAGCTTGAGCAGCCGGTTGGAGACACGGCGAAGGTCCTTGCCGCCGATCTCGTCGTTGAGCGTGTGGCGCAGCGACTTCAGCGTGAAGCGCGTCGCCTCGTCGACGAACTCCTTGGGACGGCCGACGGCCATGCGCTTCTTCGTCTCGACCCCGAGCTCGTACAGGTGGATCGCCGAGAGCGCGGGCGACACGAGCGCCTGTTCCCCAAGCTCGATCGACTTCGCGAGGTTGACCTCTTCCTCGGCGGTGAGGAGCGGGACCTTGCCGATCTCCTTGAGGTACATGCGGACCGGGTCGTCGACGCTGATGAGGTCGCTGGCGAGGACCGCCGAGATGGCGTCCTCGCGCTGCATCTCCTCGGCCTCTTCCTCTTCCTCCTTGACCTGGGCCCAGTTCGGGCCACGCTCGGCCTCGAGGATCTCGACGTTGTTGTCGTCGAGCGCGAGGAGAAGCTCTTCGACCTCGCCCGGCTCGGCGTCGGGCATCGCGCGGACGATGTCCTCCTGGGTGACGTACCCCTGCTGCCGACCGCGCGCGAGGAGACGCTCGGCCTGCTCCTTGTGCTCCGGGTGGATTCCCGTGCGCTCCGGCGCGGCCGCGGCCTTGTCGTCCTTGTCCTTTGTCGCCTTCAGTGTCTTCATTCGCTCTCTTTTCGTTCGCTGTCGCCGTGCAGCACCGTCCGCCGTTCGACCCGTGCCATGGCGAGCTCGAGCTCACCCCCCAGGCGCTCGACCTCGGCCGCCAGTGCGCTCGCGTCGCCGCCCGTCGCCTGCGCGAGCTGTGCCCGCGCCTCGCCCAGACGGTCCCGCAGGGTCTGCACCCGTAGGCGCCTCGCGGCGATCTCGATCACCTGCACCGGGTCCGCCTCCTCGCCGAGCTCCGGCGCTATCGCGCCAAGTGCGGCTGCCGTGGCAGCCAAGTGAGCCGGCAGATCGGATGACGGACGCTGCCCCGACTGCAGGAATTTCAAGAGCTCACGCAGCTCGGGGGTGACGAGGTCGGCGGCGATGAGGTCGGCGCGCGCGGTCTCCTCCGGGTATCGCGTCAATAGTGCCATGACGTAACGCTCCTGAAGCGGCGTTTGTTTCATTTCCGGGCCATCTCCCGGCTCGGCTGCGGTGGTGGGCACCGCGGCCGGCGCGGCCCGGCCCACCGTTGGCAGGGCGGGAGCTGCCTCGACCCGCTGGCGGACGAGGGCCGGGTCGACGCCGGTGCTCCCGGCGACGGCCGAGATGTAGACGTCGCGCCGGACCGGGTCCGGCTCGGCGCGCAGCACCGGTGCGACCTCGTCGAGGAAGCGCAGGCGGCCCTCGGGCCGCTCGAGCTGGTGGCGCTCGCGGATCTGGTCGATGAGGAACTCGAGCAGGCTCTTCGCCCCGGCGATGAGCGAGCGGAGCTTCTCCGGATCGGAGCGGGCGAGGTCGTCAGGGTCCAGGCCCTCCGGCAGGACGGTGACGTAGAGCGTCCCGTAGCCACGCGTGCCCACCTGGCCCGAGCCGGCTCGACCGCTGTGCCGCTGCAGGAGCGGGAGCAGGTCGTGCCCGCGCCGCTCCGCGGAACGCTGGCCGGCGGGATCGCCGTCGAAGGCCACGACGACGCGCTCGAGCTTCATGTCCTGGAGCACGAGGTACTGGTCCACGGTCAGGGCGGTGCCCATCGATGCGACGACGTTGGCGATGCCCGCCTGATGTGCCGCGATCGCGTCGAAGTACCCCTCGACGATGACCGCCGTGCTCTCCCTGCGGATCTCCGCACGGGCCGCGTCGAGCGCATAGAGCGTCGCGCTCTTGTTGAAGAGGGGTGTGTTCGGCGAGTTCACGTACTTCCCGGGCTGGTCGGCGCGCATCGCCCGCCCGCCGAAGGCGATGTTCCGGCCGCGGCCGTCGCGGATCGGCACCATGAGCCGGCCGCGGAACCAGTCGTACACGCCGCGGTCGCCGGCGCGCAGGACGCCGGCGATCTGACCCTCCTCCTCGGAGAAGCTCTTCTTCTTCAGATACGTGAGGAGCCCATCCCAGAGGTCGGGCGCGTAGCCCAGCCCGAAGCTGTCGATGGACGCCTGGGTGATGCCGCGTTTCGCGAGATAGGCGGCGGCGACCTTGCCGTGGGTCGGCGATCGCAGCGCCTGCGTGAAGTAGAAGAGCGCCGTGTCCATCAGGCTGCGGAGGCGGTCGTCGCGCTCCTGCGCTTCGGGCGAGCGCCGCGTCAGCTGGACGCCGGCGCGCTCGGCCAGGACTTTCAGCGCTTCCACCGGCTCGAGGTTCTCCATCTTCTCGAGCCACGTGAAGACGTCCCCGTGCTCGGAACATCCGAAGCAGTGATAGGTGCGCCTCTCCGGATCGACCTGGAACGAGGGCGTCTTCTCGACATGGAACGGGCAGAGGCCCTTGTAGACCTTGCCGGCGCGCTTGAGCGGCACGCGCTCACCGATGAGCGCGACGATGTCGATGCGCTCCTTGACGAGGTCGAAATCACCCGGCATCAGCGGTAAGCCTCACTACGATGTCTGACCGTCTCGATGATCACAGTTCTTGCTCGAGCGTCGAATCGGTAGATGACACGGTAGACGCCGACCCGAAGTGAGCGCAGATGAGCGAGGCTTCCCTTGAGGGGCTTTCCTCGAAGTGGCTCGTCAGCAAGGCTGACGATCAGGTCGTCCACAGCGCTCCGGTATGTAGCAGCAAGCCGGCTCAGGTCGCGCTCCGCCTCGCGCGCGAGAAGGACGCGTGCCAGCGGCTAACGCCTCGGCCGGGCGCGGACCTCGGCCCAGCTTCGGACGCGGCCAGCCTTGATGTCGCGTTCAGCTCGGGCGATCGCGGCCATCGCCTTCTTGTCGGCCATGATCTCGAGGGTTTCCTGCCAGCTCTCGAACTCAGCGGCTGACATGACGACAGCTTCGGGCTTGCCCTGCTTCGTGATGACCACGTGTTCGTGCACCGAGGACACCTCATCGATGATCCGCGACAGGTCCTTGCGGGCTTCCGTGAGCGGGAGCGTCTTCATTGGCAGAGTGTACAGGATTCTGTACAGATCGGCGTTCTCAGAGCGTGCCCCAAGCCGACGGGATGAACAGGCTCGTGTACGTGTCGAGCGCGTACCGGTCGGTCATGCCAGCGATGTAGTCCGCCACCGCGCGCTTTGTCCCGTCGCGCTCCGCGATCTTCTGGTGCTCGGCAGGCATGCGGTCGGGATGCTCCTCGAAGTACTGGAGCAGCTCCCAGAGGACGCCCTGGGCCTTCTCGTCCTCGGTCTTTGCCGGGCCCGCGAGATACACGTTCTTGAACATGAACTGGCGCAGCGCGTTGCTGGCCTCGAGCACCTCGTCGCTCATCGTCACCCCCGGCTTGCCGTACGACGTCGCGACGACGTCGTAGATCATCGTGTCGAGCCGCTCGGCGCGATCGCGGCCGAGCAGGATCCGGAGCTCGATCGGGATGTCCGCTTCGGTGATGATGCCCGCGCGCATCGCGTCGTCGATGTCGTGGTGCAAATAGGCGATCTTGTCGGCGTAGCGCACCACCCAGCCCTCGGGGGTCTCCGGCTCGCCCCAGGACGCGGTCTCCATGCCGCCGTCGGTCGGGGCGCTGTGCTTCAGGATCCCATCGAGCGTCTCGTGCGTGAGGTTCAGGCCCTTGCCGTTCTTCTCCAGCTTCTCGGCGATGCGCACGCTCTGCTCGTTGTGCCGGAAGCCGTCGGGGAGGAATTTCGCGAGCAGCTCCTCCCCCACGTGGCCGAAGGGCGTGTGCCCGATGTCGTGGCCGAGCGCCATCGCTTCCACCAGGTCTTCATTGAGACGCAGCGACCGCGCCATCGAGCGGCCGATCTGGCTCACCTCGAGGATGTGCGTGAGACGCGTGCGGTAGTGATCCCCGACCGGCGCGAGAAAGACCTGGGTCTTGTGCTTCGTGCGCCGGAAGGCCTTGCTGTGGACGATGCGATCGCGGTCGACGGCGAAGCTCGTCCGCGTCGGCGACGGCTCCTCCGGGCGCGCGCGCTTCGCGGTCGCGCTCTTCGTGGCGTGCGCCGCGAGATCCTTGGCCTCGAGCTCCTCGTTGTGCTCGCGGATGCGCAGCGATGCGACGCTCTTCGTCCGCGACAGGTTCGCCTCGCGCTCGGTCCCGGCCGCCATCGACAACAAGCCTAAGGCGAGCGCGTCGGACCCGGTGAAGCGCCCAGGTGGCGCTCGAGGAACGCCCGCGTCCGGTCCCACGCCAGATCGCTCGCGGCCCTGTCGAACTCCGGTCGCGACGGCTCGTCGAACCAGTGCTTCGTCCCTGGGTAAAGCTCGACGCGCACGTCGTTCCCGGCCGCCCTCAGCTCCTTCTCGACCTGGCGCGCGAAGTTGATGTCCTCGAACTCGTCGTGCTCCGCGTAGTGGGCCAGGACCGGCGTCGTGGGCGCGTCCGGCTCGTTCGGGCCGATGCCATAGAAGAGGGTGAGGGCACGCACCTTGTCGGGATGCGCGATGCCCATCTTCCACGCGTACCAGACCCCGAAGCTCCATGCGACGATGCCGACGCGGTCGACCTTCTGTCCCAGATCGAGCACGGCCTCCTCGACCATCTTCGTCAGCCCCGCCTCATTCTCGTGCTCGCTCTTGGTCAGCGCCTTCGCCTCATCGATCGTCGACGCGACGCGGCCGCCAAAGAGGTCGGGCGTCACGACCTCGTAGCCCTCCGCCCGCAGTCGCTCGGCGCGCGCGAGCACATCCGCGTTGAGACCCCACCAGGCGTGGAGCAGGATCAGTCCCGCGCGCTTCGCGGTGACCATCAGTTGTCCTGCTCCTGGTGACCTATCGGTCACGCTCTCCGCCGGCGAGCGCCGCCTGCGCCGCGGCGAGACGCGCGACCGGAACGCGGTACGTCGACGGTGACACGTAGGTGAGGCCGAGCTCGTGACAGAGCGCGATCGACGAAGGATCGCCGCCGTGCTCGCCGCAGATGCCGATCTTCAGGTCTTTACGCGTCTTGCGGCCCTTCTCGATCGAGATGCGCATCATCGCGCCGACGCCGTCGCGGTCCAGGACCTGGAACGGGTCAGAGGGGATGATCTTCTTCTCGACGTACTGGGTGAGGAAGCTCTTCTGCGCATCGTCCCGACTGATGCCGAGGATCGTCTGGGTGAGGTCGTTCGTGCCGAACGAGAAGAACTCGGCCTTCGTCGCGATCTCGTCGGAGATGAGGCAGGCGCGCGGGATCTCGATCATCGTCCCGAACTTGTACGGCACCTTCTTACCGCGCTCCGTGAAGACGGTCTGCGCGACGGCGGTGACCTGCTCATAGAGGCGATCGAGCTCCCCCATCGTGCCGACGAGCGGCATCATGATCTCCGGCTTCGCCTTGACGCCCTTCTCGGAGACGTCGATGGCCGCGCCGAGGATGGCGCGTATCTGCATCTCGAGGATCTCGGGGTAGACGAGCAGCAGGCGGCAGCCGCGCAGCCCGAGCATCGGGTTGTCCTCGGTGATCTGCTCGAGCCGCTTCCAGATCTTCTCCTTGCGGGCGATCTCCGCGGGGTCCTTGCCGGTCGCCTTGTCCACGGCGATCTCGACGTCGAGGTCGTGGTACTCGCGGAGGAACTCGTGGAGGGGCGGGTCGATGAGGCGGATGACGACCGAGAGACCGTCCATCGCCGTGTACATCTCACGGAAGTCGCCCTGCTGGAACGGCAGGAGCTTGGCGAGCGCCTTCTTCCGGCCCTCGGTGTCGTCGGCCATGATCATGTCCTGCACGATCGGCAGCCGTTCGGCCTGCCGGAACATGTGCTCGGTGCGCGCCAGGCCGACGCCCTCGGCGCCGAGCTCGCGCGCGAGGCGGCACTCCTCCGGCGTATCGGCGTTCACCCACACGCCGAGGCGCCGGCGCTTGTCGGCCCATGAGAGGAGCTCGATGAGCTCCTTCTCCTCGCGAAAGTTCGGCTGGATCGTCGGCAGCTGGCCAGCGAAGACCTCGCCGCTGGTGCCGTCGATCGAGATCGAGTCGCCTTCCCTGATGACCCTGCCGGCGACGCGCATCTCGCGCTTTGCGAGATCGATGTCCAGCGCGCCGACGCCTGAGACGCACGGCAGCCCGAGGCCGCGCGCCACCACCGCGGCGTGCGAGGTCGATCCGCCGCGCGCGGTCAGGATGCCGGTCGCGGCGACCATGCCGTGGAAGTCGTCGGGGCTCGTCTCGGGGCGCACGAGCACGACGAGCTGCTTCGCTCCCTTCAGCTCGACCGCGCGGTCCGCGTCGAACACCGCGCGGCCGGTGGCCGCGCCGGGCGACGCGTTGAGGCCCTTCGCGAGGAAGCGTCCCTCCCTGCGCGCCTTCTCCACTTCCTTCTCGTCGAAGCGCGGGAGGAGCAGCTGCTCGACCTGCATCGGGTCGACGCGGCCGATGGCCTCGTCCTTGGTGATGAGGCCCTCGCGCACCATGTCCGTCGCGATCTTCACCGCGGCGCGCGCCGTGCGCTTCGCGCTGCGCGTCTGGAGCATGAACAGCGTGCCGCGCTCGATCGTGAACTCGAGGTCCTGCGCGTCGCGGTAGTGCTTCTCGAGACGCTGCGCGATCTTCTCGAACTGCGCGTAGACCTTCGGCATCTCGGTCCGGAGCTGCGCGATCTTCGACGGTGTGCGGATGCCGGCGACGACGTCCTCGCCCTGGGCGTTCACGAGGTACTCGCCGTAGAGCTCCTTCGTGCCGGTGTTCGGGTCGCGCGTGAACGCGACGCCCGTCCCTGAGTCGTCCCCCATGTTCCCGAAGACCATGGTCACGACGCTCACGGCGGTCCCGAGGTCGTGGCGGATCTTGAACTGATTGCGGTAGTCCACCGCCCGCTTCCCGAACCACGAGTTGAACACCGCCTCGATCGCGAGACGCAGCTGATCGCGGGGTTCGGTCGGAAATGGCTTGCGCGTCTCGCGCTGCACGATGGCCTTGTACTCGTCGACGAGACCTAGGAGCGCGTCGGGCCGCAGGTCGGCGTCGGTCTTCGCGCCGGTGGCCTTCTTTCTTGCCTCGAGCGCATGCTCGAACTTCTCACCGGCGATGCCGAGGACGATGCGCCCGAACATCGAGACGAAGCGCCGATACGCGTCCCAAGCGAAGCGGGGGTTCTGCGTGAGCTTCTCGAGGCCCGCGCGCGTCTCGTCGTTGAGGCCGAGGTTGAGGACGGTGTCCATCATCCCGGGCATCGACATCGCGGCACCCGAACGCACCGAGACGAGGAGCGGGTTCGACGCGTCGCCGAGCCGCTTGCCCGCCGCCTTCTCGACCGCCGCGAGGGCCTTCTCCGCCTGATCCCAGAGACCCGGCGGCAGCTTCTTGTTCGCCGCGAAGTAGGCGTTGCAGGCCTCGGTGGTGATGGTGAAGCCGGGCGGGACAGGGAGTCGGGCGTTGGTCATCTCCGCCAGGCCAGCGCCCTTGCCACCGAGGAGCGCGCGCATGCCCGCGTTGCCTTCCGCCTTGCCGTTCACGAAGAGGTAGACCCACTTCTTCCTCGCGCCCGATCTCGATCGAGCCGTAAAGCGGCGAGCGGCGGTCGCGGTCTTGCGGCGTGCGGGCATGGCGGGCACCTCCCCTTCGAAGATGGCAAGTTTGGCAGATAACGAGGTTCCGGTTACCGGGCGATGCGGACGGTCCCCACGATCAGCAGCCCGTCACGGCGTGACGCGAGACACGTGACCTGGCGATCGCCGACCGCCCACCGCTTTCGTATCGGGACGAAGTACGAAGTGTCGTAGGTGTCGTCGGTGGCGAAATCGCGTCCGGTGTAGGCGAAATACGCCGGTCCGCACTGATCCTTGACGAAGCGGTCGAAGTCCGCGTCGGTCGGGAACGCATCTGAGCTTCCGCTGATGTCGCCGACGAAGAACACCTCCGCGCCATGCGGCTCGCCGCACGGATGATGCCGAACGTCCCCGACGCTCGATCCATTCCCCACGTCGGTGGGGACATCGAAGCAATCGCCGATCCGGAGAGCACCGGAGCTGCCCGACATGAAGTCACGGAACACGGCGAAGATCAGCGCGAACAGGACGAGTCCGATCCAGATCCAATTCCGCTCGACGAATCTGACCAGGAACGCCGCCACATCGCTCCTCTCAGCGCCTTTCCTTCGGCCACGAAGGTCCCGCCGATGCCGGCGACCGGCCGACAGGCTAGCCCAGCTGGGCAAGCCGGACGAGGCCCGGCACACCTCGGCTGGTGGAAGATTTCGCGGTAGAGTCGTGACTCCATGTACGAGCGCCCGGGCTACCGCACCCTTCTCGGCCGCATCCGGAGCAACGTGCGGCTCTACCTGCGCAAGCAGCTGGAGATGCCGCGGCAGGAGATCGCCGAGATCGTTCGGGCCAACCTCGCGGCGGTCAAGTGGTTCGGCATCGCGCTCGCGTTCATCCTGGGCGCCCTCGTCGCGCTGACGGTCCTCGTCATCGCGCTCATCGCGATCCTCCTGCCGCTGTGGGCATCCGCGCTGATCGTGTTCCTGCTGTTCGTCGGGCTCGCGGCGCTGACGGGGTGGCGCGGCTACAAGCGCCTCGAGCTCCACGGACCGACCCGCACCATGAATTCATTTAAGGAGACGATGCGTTGGGCGAAAGCCCGTCTGCTCGGACGGACCGCGAGCTAGCCGAGCTCCGCACCGCGATCGACGCGGACCTGCGCGCGCTCGAGGAGCGTCTGCGCGAAGACGTCGATCCGCGCCGCCTCGCGAAACGCAATCCGCTCGCGGTGTTCGGGGCGCTCGCGTCGGTGGTAGCCATCGGGAGCGTCACGACGGTGCGCTCGCTCGCGGACCGGACCCGCGTCCGCAGCGACAAGGACGTCGACGCGCTCATCGCGCGCCTGGGCGGACGGGTCGGCAAGCTTCGGGGACCCGCGCGAAAGCGGTTCCGCAAGCAGTTGCGCGCGGAGATCGGCGAGGTCGGGCAGGGTCCGCGGGCGCAGCAGCTGATCTGGGAGTCGGCCGCGGCGGCGATCACCGCAGCCCTCACGCTCGTGGCGCGCCGTTTCGCGTCACGTCTTGTCGCCGATGAAGAGCTTCCCCGCGAGACGATCGACACGACCGCGCGGCCGTCGACCTAGGGCCGAGGCCCACAGCGCGGAGCGCTCACCCGCGGACGGCGTGGATCTTCAGGCCAGCAGGAACCCCGCGAACATCACGGCGACGCCGATGAGGTTCGTGTATTCGAGGATCCCGTTGCCGCCGATGAACGTGGCGGTGCCACCGGCCGCGACGATGAGAACGCCCGCGGCGATGATCACATTCGAGACCGCCCGCCGCCCGTTGTGGCGCCGGCGAAAGAAGACCCACGCCGACCAGAGCGCTCCGCCGATGAGCACGAGGCTCCCGACGCCGCTTCCGATCCCGGCGAGAACGCGCGGCAGCGGCGAGTCGTTGAAGCCCTTTCCCGTGCTCAGTGCCTCTGACATGTCCACGGGCGAGACCGCTACCGCGTAGAGCCCGAGCACGGACAGCACCAGGGCCGCGATGACCGCCGCCCGTCCGAACCGCGGCGCGACGAGCAGCACCGTCCCGACCCCGAGCCAGGCGACGTTGAGAATGCCGCCGAGCAGGTAGAAGACCTTGTATCCGACGTCGGTCGGCTGGCCACTCTGCGCGATGCCTTCGGCGGCCGCCGCGACCGCGAACATCGCGAGCCCGACCGCCCACGCGAGCAGCGCCGCGCGCCGCGAGCGCGCGTAGCGCATGGCGACCGCGACGGCGAAGACAGCCGACAGCGCGGCCGTGAGGTACGGGAGCATCGCTCGCAGCCTAGCGGGCGCGGAGTGCGAGCGCCGCGAGACCTAGGCAAAACACCCCATAGGCCAACAGGACTCCCGCGGACTCCGGTCCAGCGGTGAGCGACACGAACGCCAGGGCGAGGATCGGATCGCGGAGTCCCCCACCCGCGATCGCCGCGGTAAGGTCGCGGCCCGTCACGCGCGCGGCGATCACTGACGACACGACACCGCTGACCAGGAGAGCGAGCGCCACCGCGACGGTGACCCCAGCGATCGCGGGAGCGGCGAGCGCCGCGACGACCAGCGCTGCCGCGGCGGCCGCGAGGCCGATCCAGCGCAGCGGCTCGAGCAGCCGGTCGCGGACCGTGGGGAGCGCGTTGCCGAACATCGCCGGGAGCGCGTAGGCCTCGGTCGCGGTGAACAGCGACGCCGACGCGAGCGCGCCGCGACCGCCCACGAGCAGGAGCGAGACCAGCACCGTGCCGAGCACGAGCGCGCCGGCCAGGTCGGCTCGTCCGCGCATACCTCCGACGATCCCCGGCCCGATGAACGGCGCCGGGGCAACGGCGAGCGCGAGCGCCCCCGCGGACACCCGGTCGTCGACGCGGCCGACCAGCGCGAGCGCGACCGCGCCGATGACCGCTGCCGGGACGACGATGAGCGCGAGGTTGCGGACGCGGAGAAGGCCACGGAGCGCGAGGAGCGGTGTGCGGGCGCCGTACGCCGCGAGGTACGCGACCGCGATGATGCCAAGAACGCTAGGCGCCGAGCTTCTCCCGGAGCGCCGGCACGAGGTCGGCGATGGCCACGCGAACTTGGGCCATCGAGTCACGTTCGCGGATCGTGACCTGCTTGTCCTCGAGCGACTCGAAGTCCACGGTCACGCAGAGCGGCGTGCCGATCTCATCCTGCCGGCGATAGCGGCGGCCGATCGCCTGCGTCTCGTCGTACACCGTCATCAGCTGCAGGCGCAACGACGCGGCGACCTCGCGCGCGAGCGGCGTGAGCTTTTCGTTCTTCGAGAGCGGGAGCACGGCGACCTTGTACGGCGCGAGATCCGCCTTCAGCCGCAGGACGACGCGCACGCCCTCCTTGTCGGGCTCCTCGTCGTACGCCGCGCACAGCACGGCGTAGGTCGTGCGGTCCGCGCCGACCGCGGTCTCGACGACGTACGGGATGAAGCGCTCGTTGGTCGCGTCGTCGAAATAGCGGAGATCCTTGCCAGAGAACTCGGCGTGCCGCCGGAGGTCGTAGTCGGTCCGGTTGTGGACGCCCTCCAGCTCCTTCCAACCGAACGGGAACTGGAACTCCCAGTCGATCGCCTTGGCCGCGTAGTGCGCGCGCTCGGTCTCCGCGTGCTCTCGCTGCCGAAGAAGCTCCGCGGGGATGCCGAGGTCCAGGAACCACCGGCCCCGGACCGCCAGCCACTCGTCGAAGTGGCGCGGGGCGGCCTCCGGCCGGCAGAAGTACTGCATCTCCATCTGCTCGAACTCGCGCGAACGGAAGATGAAGTTGCCGGGCGTGATCTCGTTGCGGAACGACTTGCCGATCTGCGCGATGCCGAAGGGCAGCTTCCGGCGCGTGGCCTGCTGGACGTTCTCGAAGTTCACGAAGATCCCCTGGGCCGTCTCAGGCCGGAGCCACGCGACCGACGCGGTCTCCTCGACCGGCCCGACGAACGTCTTGAACATGAGGTTGAACCGGCGTGGCGACGACAGCTTCTTCAACCCGCAGCTGGGACAGGCGACTGCCGTCAGGTCGGCCGTGCCCGCGCGCCAGGCTTCCATCAGCGCGTCGCCGCCGGCGAGCTCGTCGATGCGGAAGCGCTTCCGGCAGTTGCCGCACTCGACCAGCGGGTCGGTGAAGTTCTCGACGTGCCCGGAGGCCTCCCAGACCCGCGGGTGCATGAGGATCGCGGCGTCCAGGCCCACGATGTCGTCGCGCAGCTGCACCATCGCGCGCCACCAGGCGCGCTTCACGTTGTTCTTCAGCTCGACGCCCAGCGGGCCGAAGTCCCAGGTCGCACCGGCGCCGCCGTAGATCTCGCTCGACGGGAAGACGAACCCGCGCCGCTTCGAAAGCGAGGAGATGGCTTGCTCGATCTCAGGCCTTCGGCCTGGAGACCCACTCATCGATTCGCTCCTCGCGGCACAGCCGCTCGTCGCTCAGCTGACAACTTGTGCCGGACGCGGTGGGAGCGCGCGGATCTCGTCGATGAGCCGCGCCGCGGTGATCTCGCGGTCGATGACGTGCTGCACGAAGATGCGCATGTGGCGCTCGAGCTCGGCCGCGAGCTCGACATCCACCCGGAGGCGCGAGGCGCTCGCGAAGTCGCTCACCAGCAGGTAGCGGAGTGACTTGAGAGCGCGCACCGAGAGGCTGAGCCCGGCCCCGCTCTTTCGCGAACAGGAGTCGCAGAGGGCGCCGCCCGCCGGAGCGCTCCACGCGTTCACCCGCTCCTCGAGGGTCTTGCGGCAGGAGACGCAGTCGCCGAGCTCGGGACGGAAGCCGGACCGGTCGAGCAGGTGGAGATCGAACCAGCGGCACACCAGCGCCGCGGGGTAGCCGGCGTCCAGGTGGCGGAGGGCCGTCTCGAGGAGATCGAACAGCGACGCCGTGGGGACGCGCTCGACGGTGAAGCGGTCGGTGAGCTCGGCGCAGTACCAGCCTGCGGCGATGCTGCCGAGGTCCTCGCGCAGCGTGGGATACAGCGCGCGCGCCTCGGCGCCGGTGAGCACGTCGAGCTCTCGTCCACGGGCGAGCTGGTAGGTGGCGTGCGTGAGCGGCTCCGCGTGCCCCGCCATCCGGCTCGTCGCGCGACGGATCCCCTTCGCGACAACGTGGATCTTCCCGAAGTGGCGGGTGAACAGCACGAGGATGCGGTCGGCCTCACCGAGATCGACCGTCCGAAGGACGATCGCTTCGGCGCGATACGTGCGCGACGCCATCGAAGGCCAATGGTACCGATTGGCGACGCGCAGTGAGCGTCGGCTCATATCATCGAAGGACGGTGGGCACGGGCACCTTCGATACGCGGGTCGCGGCGATCGACGACGAGATCCGCTCGCTCCTCACGCAGGCCGAGCCGGCGCTGCAGCCCTTCTACGGGATGATGCAGTACCACCTCGGGCTCGACGCCGAGCGCCCGCGCGGCGGGAAACGGCTTCGCCCGCTCCTCTGCACGCTGGTCTTCGAGGCGCTCGGCGGCGACGCCGCCCGCGTGCTCCCGGTCGGGGCGGCGGTCGAGCTGCTGCACAACTTCACGCTCATCCACGACGACATCGAAGACCAGGACCCGCGGCGCCACCACCGTCCGACGGTGTGGTCGGTCTGGGGCGTCCCGCAGGCCATCAACGCCGGAGACGGCATGTACGCCATCTCGCGACTGGCCATGCAGCGCCTGCGCCAGCGTGGCTTCGCGGCGGAGCGCATCCTCGACCTCTCCGCACTGCTCGATCAGACCTGCGTCCGCGTCTGCGAGGGCCAGTTCCTCGACATCAGCTTCGAGTCGCGGACCGACGTCACCGCGGAGCGCTACCGCGCGATGGCCGCGAAGAAGACCGGCGCGCTCTTCGCCGCGTCCGCCCAGGGTCCGGGCATCCTTGCCACCGACGAGCGGACGGTCCACGACCAGCTCGCGCGCTTCGGAGCCGAGTTCGGCCAGGCATACCAGGCGTACGACGACGTGCAGGGGGTCTGGGCGACGAGCGAGCGCACCGGCAAGGTGGAGATGAACGATCTGGTGAAGCGGAAGAAGTCGCTCCCGGTCGCGCTCGGATTCGAGCGCGCCTCACCAAAGGTGCGGGCACGGCTCGACGTCCTGTTCGCGCCGGCGGCGCCGCTCGCGGCGGAGAACGTGGAGCAGATCCGGACGATCCTCGAGGAGCTCGAGGTGCGCGCCGCGATCGACCGGGAGATCGGCGACCATCGCGACCGCGCCCTGGACGTGCTCCGACGCGTGCCGGGCGTCGCCGCGGGCGCCACGCTCGACGCGCTCGAGAGCCTGGTGCGCTCGGCGACGGGCGCGGCCGAGCCGGTCGCAGCCGCGGGGAGCACGACCGCCTAACATCTCGGCCGTGGCGACCGCGCCGGGTGACCTCATCCTCGAGCCGAACGAGAAGGTGATCCTCGCCACGCGCCCGCTGTTCCTCTGGGAGCCGCTGGTCCTCCTCGACGTCCTGCTGATCGTCGGCGCGCTCTACTTCTCGGGCCAGACCAACGACGTCGCGGCGGGCGTGCTCCTCATCGGCGCGGTCCTGCTGATCCTCTGGCTGCTCGTCCGCTGGCTCCCGTGGAGCCGCCGGTGGTACGTGCTCACCGATCGCCGGGTCATCGCGAAGTGGGGCGTGCTCAACCGCAATCAGGCCGCGCTGCTCATCGAGCGCGTCCAGGACGCCAGCCTCACGCGCCCGTTCCCGCTCTCGATGATCCGCGATTACGGCGTCATCCACCTCGAGTCGGCCGGCGAGCACGCCGAGGAGCGCATGACCGGCGGCCTGGACGAGTTCGACATGACCGGCGCGACCGCCTTCTACCGCGCGCTCACCGAGGCGCAGACAAAGAGCTAGCGCGGGCCGCGCGCCTACCCCTGTCTGCGGGGGGGGGTGTTACGGGCCGGTGACGAGGAACGCGAGGTGGAATGCGGGCAGGTTCTCCGCCGGGTGATCGTCGGCGTAGGTGAGCTGTGGCACGCGGAAGTTCAGTGGTCGGGTCTCGACGCCTTTGTAGATCCCCGGGTACAGATCGATGTAATGCCAGCCCTGCGCACCTGAGACCCGAAAGACGACCTGCACGTTGCCGCCCGAGTTGAAGCCGCAAGCGTAGCCCGCGTACGAGTTGTCGTAGGTGAGGTTGTAGATGTTCGCGGTCTCCGTCCAGCCGACGCCGTTCAGCTGGATCGTGACCTCGGTGCCGGATGGCCCGCGATCGATCTTCAGCGGCTGGATGGACGGCTGGATGATGAACGTCGTCTTCGCGATCACGGTGTCGCCGCGCTTGAGCGAGAGGACGTGCGACCCGCCGAGATCGTCGGGGACGGTGAACGGCATCGAGAGCTTCCCGTCGCGGTCGGTGTGCCCCTTCGCGATCGTGTCGGCCTTCGCCTCGAAGCCGGACCCGGACACGCGGTTGCCCACTGTCGTCGTCCACTCGAGGTCGAACTCGCCGCTTGGCGTGAGCCCCGATCCGTGAAGCGTGGTCTTCGCGCCCACGATGCCGGAAGGCGGGTCGAACCAAATGCCGGTCGGGGCCGGGGCGGTCGCGAGCGTCGACAGGCCCTGGGCTGAGGCTGGGGCCGGAAGGACAGCCGGTCCGTCGGTGATGGTGAAGGGCAGGCGGAACATCGGACGCCCCGGCTCAGGCGATTGCTGCATGTTGAGGTACGGGAACGTGAAGTCGCCGTGCAGGACCGTCACGATGTGCGTGCCGAGCTCGCCGGTGGCGGGGATGACAGCCTTCGCGTAGCCCTTCGTCGTCACCGACGAGAGCCACCCGGTGAAGGAGTTGTCGTAGCTGGCGAGCCAGCTGTTCTCGAGCTGCCGCCAGCCGATGCCACGTGCCTCGATGGTGATCGGTGTCCCGAGCGGGCCGCTCTTGGGGCTGATCGTGACCTGGAGGTCGACGTCGAACCCCGCCTTGTTGCGGATGACGCTCGCGGTGTCGCGAACGAGGACGTCGTGCTGGAATCCGAAGTCGTTGTCGGGGACGATGAGCGTGGTCGCGAACGCGCCGGCGGCGTCCGTGGTGACGCGCTTCAGGATCTTCTCGGCCGGCTTGTATTCGCGGCCCTTGTACTCGGTCTGGTCCGCCGAGAGGACCCACTTGCCCGTGACCGTCGTCCACACGAGGTCGTAGGGCGTCTGGGCCTTGAGGCCGCTCCCGCTCGCCGCCACGCTCGTGCCCCACGGGCCGTGGAGCGGCGAGAGTCCGAACTTGCCCATGATCTCGAGCGGTGCCTCGCTCGCCGCCGGCGCCGGAGCCGTGGTGACCCCCGCGCTCGCTGCCTTCGTGGCCGCCGCGGCCCCGGTCGTCGCGACCGGGGCCAGGCGAGAGGCCTCCGAACACGCGCCGAGAACGAGGGCGATGGCGACGAGCGCGGCGATCGCCGGCCGACCGGCGGCACGCATGTCAGCGGGTCCCTACGGGGATGACCTGGAGCAGCGACGACGCGACGTTGAACTGATCGTAGGTGCCGGTCGTGCCCTCCAGGCTGATCGCCACGAGCTTGTACTTGAACGCGCCGGTCGGGTAGTCGGCCGGGATCTTGAACGAGGTGGTCCAGAAGTAGTCGTCGGTCTTTCCCTTCGGGTGCGGCCCGAACTTCAGGTCCTTCGTCGTGGCGTCGGGAAGCGTGATGACGACCGACTTCAGCTGCTTGTCGTCCATCGGCTTGCCGGTGGCGGTGCTGTAGACCTTCACGCGCCAGACGATCGGCTCACCCTGAGGAAAGCGGTTCTTCTGCACGCAGGAGAACGCGGCCTTCTCCTCATCGGTGATCCCGATCGAGCCACTGGTCGTGTCCGCGACGACGATGAGCATGTTCGCAGCGGCGGGACCTTGCGGCGCGGCCGGCTGGGCCGCCGCCGCGCTGGTTGGCGCGGTTGACGCGACGGGTTCGGGCGGCGTACCGCCGCAGGAGACGACGAATCCGGCGACCATGACGAGGATGCCGATACGTGACCTGACCTTCACATCTACCTCCTAGATTTCTCGAGCTCGCCCGGGGTAGGGACTGCGGTGAACGCCGCGTGGGATGCGGTATGCGGTCCCGAAGACGACGAACGCGAAGAGCGCCCAGATCGAGAGGAGGACGAACGCGCCCACGGACGGCACGCGCACGCTGAACGGATCGAGCGGCAGATCCTCGCGCGCGTAGGTCGTCGGGGCGACGCGGACGGCCTGGATCGTCGCCGTCGCTTGCGTCGCGGCGAGACGGTCCCACTGGGTCGGCCGGGCGACGATGGTGTGCGCGCCGCCCTCGGCCGGCAGGTAGTCGATCGCCACGGTGCCGAAGCCGTCGGTCTTCGCGGCACCGATCCACATCTCGCGCGGGCCGAGGAGCTCGACCACGTCGTAGAACGCGATCTCCGTGCCGACGAGCGCCTTGCCATCCTTGCCGACGAGCCGCGCCTCGAGGGCGTAGCCCCTGGCCTCCTTCGTCGCGGGTTGGACGGAGAGCGATGTGAGCGCGCGCGCCGCCGTCGGGGCGACACCCGAGACCTGCAGCGCGGGCGCGGCCCGCGCGCCGGACGACGACGACGCGGCCTGACCCTGCTGCGCCAGCCGGCCCGAGGCATCGAGCATCACCCGCGGACCGAACAGGCCGCTGACCGCCCGTGCCCCGCCGCCGAACAGCATGAACGCGGCGAGGAACGCGACGACGATGAGCGCGAGCCCGCGAGCTCTACTCATCTCCACCCCCGTACGCGACCGCGACGCCTGGCGCCCTCGCGCGTGCGCTGGTGACCGCGGGAGCGGCCACGACACCCTCGACCTCCTCGACCTCGTGGATGGACATCACCGGCACGAGCGCGAACAGGACCATGAGGCCGAGCGGGATCGCGGCGACCGCGGCCGCGGTGATCGTGAGCTCGACCCAGGTGGGTCGGTAGAGCGCGAGCGGCGAGACCGGCTCGGTGATCCCGGGGATGAGGATGATGAGGTAGCGCTTCAGCCACATCGCGGCGATCAGCAGCGCCGACGCGAACGAGGCCCTCGCGACCAGATACCGGCCGGGCAGAGCGACAAGCACGAGGGGTAACACGAGCCCGCCCAGCACGATCGCCCAGAACAGGGGCGCGTACGAGCCGATGAAGAGCGCGCGGAGGATGGCGCCCGTCTCGCCGGTCTGCGTGTACCCCTCGGTGAGGTACTCCGCGACCATGAAGTACAGATAGCCCGCGCCGAGCGCGAGGAGCAGATACGAGAGATAGCGGAAATGCGTGCGCGTGATGAACGGCTCGAGGTGATAGGCCTTTCGCGCCGCCGCAAGGACCAGGATCACCATCGCGACGCCGGACAGCATCGCCGCCATCACGAAGAGGGGCCCGAAGATCGTGCTGTGCCAGCCCTCGCGCACGGTCATCGCGAAGAGCCACGCCAGGACGGAATGGACCGAGATCGCGAGCGGAATGATGAGGACGGCCATGATCAGCGTGGCACGCAGCAGCCAGCGCTCCTGCTCGGGCGTGCCCTCCCAACGGAGCGCGAGCGCCGCGTAGAGCTTCCGGCGCAGCGCACGCGCCGGCAGCGTGTCGCGGAAGCGGCCGAGGTCCGGGATGAGCGGCAGTGCGAAGAAGATGAGCGTGCCCACGAGGTACGTGGTGATCGCGATCCAGTCCCAGGTGATCGGCGAACCGACCTGCGCGTATAGGAAGAGGTTGAGCATGCGATCGGGCCGCCCGACGTCGATGAGCACCGAGATGGCGCCGACGGCGAGCGTAACGACGGCCGTCGCCTCGGCGATCCGGGTGATCGGCGCGCGCCATTTCGCGCCGGTGAGCCGCAGGATCGCTGACGTGATCGCTCCGCCGTAGCTGATGCCGATGAAGAAGACGAAGTTCGCGATGTAAAGGCCCCAGAAGATCGTGTGGTTCACGCCGGTGACGCCATGACCGTTCGTGACCTGGTAGGCGTAGGCGTAGATCCCAGCGGCCACGACGAGGACGAGCAGCGTGGCGATGATCCACCAGAGCGGACCGGTCCGTCCGATGTTCGCGCTCGCGCGCTCGAGGTAGAGGCGGTGCGTACGCTCGTCCATCTAGAACCCCAGATCCTGGCCGTGGCCGGCGATGTAGTAGACGCGCGGCCCGGTGTGGAGCTCTTCCTTGTACCGGAACGCGTCGTTGTCCTTCAGGAACTCGGAGAGCCGGACCGTCTCGCGGCCATTCGTCGCGATGTCGGAGATGAAGTCGCCGATGTAGAGCGCGTACATGTTGCAGCCTTCGACGCACGCGGGCAGCTTTCCCATCGCCGTGAAGTGGACGCAGAACATGCACTTCCCGACCGTGCCCTTCTGCTGCGGCACGGGGTATTGCGGCGTGGGTCGCCCGAACGGATTGTCGAAGGCCGGCGGATCGGTGTCGTTGAAGTACCGCACCCCGTAGGGGCATGCCGCCATGCACATGCGGCAGCCGATGCAGCGATCCTGGTCCACGAGGTTCACGCCCTCGGGGTCTTTGAACGTCGCGCCGACCGGGCACACGCGGATGCAGGGAGCGTTCTCGCACTGCATGCACGGCTGCGGCATGAAGAACTCCTGACCGCTCTTGGTCGTGCGCTTGTGGACCTTGATCCACTGGAAGCTCTTCGGGAGGTGGTGCGCCACCTGACAGGCTTCGGTGCACTTCTCGCAGCCGTCGCAGCGGCGCATGTCAACGACCATCGCCCACTGGTGCTGCTTCGACGGTGGCGTCGCGGCTTCCGCCTCGAAGCGGATCGGGGCGAAGTTCGCGGCGGCGAGCGCGCCGGCTCCACCACCCAGCCCGCCGAGGAACTGCCGGCGAGAGATCCTGCCCACGTCCACGACTCCGTAGCGCGCGCTCTCAGCGCGTTCTTTGGTTGCGCGCAAGATGCGGTAAGAGCCGGCTTAGGGATAGTTGCGAATGGCATGAAGCGCGTAGGACGAAGGCGTCGTGTGGTGTCATGCCGATCCTGTTCTCGCTCAGCGGGCACTCAGCCAGAGGACGCCACCGGCGCCTACTCCATGAGAGTTCGCTCAGCAAAGGACCCTTTGGCCCTTTCGAGATGCGACCGTCGGCCCTTCGCGCAGGAGCCACGCGTCCTCACCATGCGCACCGTGGAGCACGTCCAGGACGGCGGCGCTCGCGTACTCGTGGTCGACGACGAACCGGGCATCGCGAGCCTCGTCCGCCGCGGCCTGCTCGGCGCCGGCTTCCGCGTGCGTGAGGAGCTCGATGGTGAGGGCGCGCTCCGCGCGCTCGAACGGTGGTCGCCCGACGTCGTCGTCCTCGACGTCATGATGCCGGGCCTCGACGGCCTCACGGTGTGCCGCCGGGCGCGCATGGCCGATCCAGGGCTTGGGATCCTGATGCTGACGGCGAGAGACGCCACGATGGACGAGGTGATCGGCCTCGAGTCAGGCGCCGACGACTACCTCGCGAAGCCATTCAGCATCAGCGTGCTCGTCGCTCGGGTCCGCTCGCTGCTCCGCCGCCGCGAGCCAGGAGCCGGTGGGACCCTCGAGTACGAAGACCTACGCCTCGACACCTCCGCGCACGTGGCGCAGCGCGCCGGTCGGGAGATCCACCTGACCCTGACGGAATACCGCCTGCTGCATCAGTTCCTTCGCGCGCCCGAGGAGGTCCTGTCGAAGGCGGTCCTGATCAACCGCGTGTGGGGGCAGCAATTCGGCGGGAGCGACAACGTGCTCGAGGTGTACGTTCGCTACCTGCGCCAGAAGCTCGAGCCCGCAGGCGAGCCGCGCCTCATCCATACGCTGCGCGGTAGCGGTTACGTGCTGCGCCGCACGCCGCCGTAGCCAGGACGTCGACCTCTCCAGCGGCGCCGATCTAGCGCAGGTTCTCCGGCAGAAATGGCTCAGGCAGAAGTTCCCTGAGACTCGTCGCCTTCCGCAGCCCGCCGGTCGTCGCGAGGATCACGCGCATGTCCGGCGAGAACTCCGCGAGCACCTGACGGCACGCGCCACACGGCGTGGGCAGCCGGTCGTCGTCGATGACGATCGCGATCGCGTCGAAGGTCGTGTCCCCGGCGTTCACCGCGGCGAACGCGGCGGTGCGCTCCGCGCACACCGTGAGCCCGTAGGACGCGTTCTCGACGTTCGCGCCGGCGTGCACCTTGTTCCGCTTCGTCCTGATCGCGGCGCCGACCTTGTACTTCGAGTACGGCGCGTGGGCCCGTTGACGCTGGAGCGACGCGACCTTGATGAGGTCCTCGTCGGCCGGGCCGAGCGCGGTCATGCGAGCTCCGGATCGCGCGCGAGACGCGTGATGCGCACGCGGCGGATCCGCTTGCCCTCCACCGTCTCGACGGTGAACCGCACGCTGCCCGCCTCGACCGACTCGCCGGCGCGCGGGAAGCGACCGAGCTGGTTGGTGATGAAGCCGCCGAGCGTCGCGTAATCCTCCGAGGGCTCGACGTCGATGTCGAAGGTCTCGCGCACGTCCTCGAACGGCACGCGCGCGTCCATCACCGCCTCGTTCTCCGACACCGGCAGCACCAGCTCCTGCTCGACGTCGTACTCATCGCGGATCTCGCCCACGATCTCCTCGACCAGATCCTCGAGGGTGACGATGCCGGCGGTGCCGCCGTACTCGTCCACGACCACCGCGATGTGGACCTTGTCGCGCTGCATCTCGCGCAGGAGGTCGTCGGCCTTCTTCGTCTCGGGCACGAAATGCGCGGCCCGGAGGAAGCGCCGGAGCTCGATGTCGCGATCGCCGCGCGCGAGCCGCCGGAACAGGTCCTTCACGTAGAGGATGCCGATGATGTCGTCTGCGGACCCCTCGTACACCGGCAGCCGGGAGTGGCCGACATGCGTGATCTGCTCCAGCACCTCGCTCGCCGGCGTGTTCACGTCCAGGGCGACGATGTCCGTCCGCGGGATCATCACCTCGCGGACCTGCTTGTCACCGAGCTCGAAGATCGACGAGATCATCTCGCGCTCCCTCGGCTCGAGGATGCCCTGGGCCTGGCCGGTCGCGACCAGGGCGCGGATCTCCTCCTCGGTGACCAGCGTGCCGGCCTGCGCGTTCCCGCCGAACGGCTTCACCAGGATCTGCGTGAGGGCGAACAGCGCGGTGACGAGCGGGCGCGTGATCCAGGTGATGATCTCGAGCGGCCACACCAGCACGAGCAGGACGCCCTGGGCGTGGCGGGCGGCGATGGCGCGCGGGACGAACAGGCCGAGCAGCACCGCAAGGAGCGAGAGGACGGCCACGGTCACGATCACCGCTGGCACGTCGCTGAAGATCGTCGTCGTGTCGATGCCGAAGAAGAACGCGAGCAGCGCCGAGAGGCGTGGCGCGATGAACGCGGCCGCGATACCGGCGTAGGCGAAGACGATGAGGAACTCGCTCACCTGGATCGCCGCGAGGTAGTGAGCGCTGCGCCGGCCCATCGTCCCGGCGCGCCGGCCCCGCCGGCCACGCCTCGCGAGCTCCTCGATCACCTCGGGCCGGCGGACCGTATGCAGTGCGGCCTCGGTGGCGGAGAGCACCGCGAGCAGGACCACCAGGGCCAGCTCGCTGAGCAGGAGCGTCAGGGCGGTGGCGTCCATCAGCCCTTCTTCTCGGGCTTCTTCCGCGTGCGCATGCGCGCGGGCATCCCGATCCCGATGTGGTCGTCGGGGACGTCCTTCGTGACCACCGCGCCCGCGCCGGTGGCGGCGTTCTTCCCCACCCTCACCGGTGCGCGCAGCAGCGTGTCCGACCCGATGAACGCGTCGTCGCCGATCTCGGTCCGGTGCTTGTTCACACCGTCGAAATTCAGCGTGATCGTGCCGGCGCCGATGTTCACGCGCTTCCCGACCGAGGCGTCGCCGATGTACGAGAAGTGGTGCATCTTCGTGCCCGCGCCGATTCGCGCCGCCTTCACCTCGCCGAAGTTCCCGAGCTCCACGCCACGCTCGAGGTAGGCCCCCGGGCGCAGGTGGCCGTAGGGGCCGATCCGCACGTCGTCCTCGAGCGTCGCACCCTCGAGCACCGAGGCTTCGACGCGGCACCGCTCGCCGACCGTGGTGTCGCGCAGGATCGCGTACGGGCCGATGCGCGTGCCGGTGCCGACCTTCGTCGCGCCCTCAAGGATCGAGCCGCGCTCGACGATCACGTCCGGCGCGAGGACGACGTCGGCGTCCACGAGCGATGACTCGGGGTCGTGGAAGGTGACGCCCGCGAGCATGTGACGCTCGCGGATGCGGCGCCGCAGGACGTCCTCCACCGCCGCCAGCTCGACGCGCGTGTTCACGCCGCGGCCCTCGTCGACATCGTTCGTGCGATACGCGACCACCGGCTTGCCCTCGTTCACCGCAAGCGCGACAAGATCGGTGAGGAAGACCTCGCCCGTCTCGTTCGGCCGAAGGCGCGTGATCGCGGTCCGCAGCCAGGCGACGTCGGCCGCGTACGCGCCGAGGTTGGACTCCTTCATCGCACGTTCGGCCTCGGTCGCCAGCCGCGCCTCGACGACCTTCGACACATTGCCCGTCGCATCGCGCACGACACGGCCATACGCGTTCTTGGTCCCGACCTCGCCGGCGAGGAGCGCGAGCACGGCGGTGCCGGACGCGCGCAATGCCTCGAGACGGCGGAGCGTCTCGGCGGAGACCAGCGGCGTGTCGCCATAGACGATGAAGGCGGCGCCATCCTTGTCCGTCACGGCATCGAGCGCGACACGCACCGCGTCGCCCGTGCCGCGCGGCGGGTCCTGCATCGCGACGCGTGCGCCGTCGGCCAGCAGCGAACGAGCGGACGCGCTCTCCGGCGACAGCACGACGATCGGGCGCGCGCCCACTTCGGCCAGGCTCGCCAGCACGTGCGCCAGCAGCGGTCGGCCGGCCAGGGTGTGCATCACCTTCGGGGTCCGGGATCGCATCCGCGTGCCCAACCCCGCCGCGAGCACGATGCCCAGCGGCGCAGTGCTCATCGGAGGGCAGCTACGGGGCGGGTTGGGGCGCCAGGATTCGAACCTGGGATCGGGGATCCAAAGTCCCCTGCCTTACCACTTGGCCACGCCCCAGAGGACACGGTCAAAAGGATAGGTGCTTGCCCCGTTCGCCGGCCTCGCCGGTCGTGTCCGCCATGATCTGCGCGCGACCGCGCAGGCCCGCCCTCCGCAGGATCCGCGCGATCCGCAGCGCATCGCCACGATCGTCCGCGACCGCAAAGAGCGTCGGGCCGCTGCCCGTGAGCGAGAGCGCGATGCCACGCGCGGCCGCCGTGGCGCGCCACGCGGCGATCGCCTCGCAGTGCCGCTCCGCCGCGGCGAGCAGATCGTTGTGCGCGTGCTCGCGCAGCGTCTGGGGCGTGACCGCGCCGGCGCGGAACGCGGTCGCGAGCGCCTCCACCTGATCGGCATGGCCCATTTCATGGGCGCGGACATCGCCGAAGACCTCCGCGGTGCGCAGGCGGACCGGCGGACGCAGCACGACGACATGCACCGGCTCGCGCGGCCCGGGCAGCGGCGTCACGACCTCACCGCGACCAGAAACGAGCGCAACCGCGGCGCCCGCCGCGAAGAAGGGCACGTCCGATCCGACGCGCGCGGCGATGGCGACCAGGTCCGCCTCGATCCCCCACAGCGCGGCGAGCCCGCGCAGCACCGCGGCCGCGTCGCTCGAGCCGCCGCCAAGACCCGCGGCGATCGGGATGCGCTTACGGATCCGCACGAACGCGTGCGCCTCGCGCCCCGCTGCGGACGCGAGCACGCGCACCGCGAGCCCCGCGAGATCCTCACCCGGGCCGACGTCCATCGTGTTGCGCACCACCAGCGCTCGGTACGGCGCGACGCGCACGTCGTCCGCGAGGTCGAGCGTCGCGAACACGCTGACCAGGTCGTGATATCCATCGGACCGCTTCCCGGTGACGGCGAGGGCGAGGTTCAGCTTCGCGGGCGCCGCGATGGTGATGGACCTACCCATGCGGGACGCCGACCTCGCGCGCGAGCGCGGTCCACTCCGCGAGGGCGAGCTCCTCGGGCCGACGCCGCGGATCGATCGACGCCGCGGCGAGCGCGCGTTCCGCGCGGTCGCGCTCGACGCCCGCCTCGTGACCAAGCGCGCTGCGGAGCTGCTTGCGCCGGTGACGGAAGACGTCGCTCACGAAACGGAGGAAGGCCCGTTGATCGAGCGGCGCGAACGCCGGCATCGCGCGCGTGCGGAGGACGACGACGGCCGACGAGACGCGCGGCGCGGGACGGAAGGCGCGCGGTGGCACGCGCCGGACGATGCGGCCCTCGGCGAACGACTGCACGAACACCGAGAGGAAGCCGCGCTCGCGTGGCGCCCGCTCGTTGCTCTCGGACGCGACCATGCGCCGCGCCACCTCCTCCTGCACCAGGACGACGACGAGCGGTGGCCGGCGTGGGTCGGCGAGGAAGCGCTCGAGGAGCGGCGTGGTGATCTGGTATGGCAGGTTCGCGACGATGCGTGTGGGCGGTCGCTCGCCGAGGGTGAAGAGGTCGACGTCGAGGGCGTCGGCCCGCACGATCTGGACGTTCGACCGCTGGCCCAACGTGTCGCGCAGGACGGCGACCATGCGCTCGTCGACCTCCACCGTCGTGACGAAACGCGCGCGATCGGCGAGCGCGGCGGTGAGGACGCCGGGGCCCGGGCCGATCTCGAGGACGTCGTCCGTGGCACTGAGCTCGGCCGCGTCGACGATCGCCGCGAGGACGCCGCGGTCGACGAGGAAGCGCTGACCGAGGCGCGTCGCCGCGCGGACGCCGTGACGGCGGAGGACGCCGGCGAGCTCGCGCGGATCGGCGAGGTCCATGTCGCGAAGCCTAGTCGGCGCGGTCGCGCGCTATTTACACACCCACTGCCGGGCCTGCTGATTCGCGAACATGTACGCGGCGACGTTCGCGTTGGCGACCGGGTCGAACACGCTCGCGCCGCCGTAGCCCGCGCGCACGCTGTTCGCGGCCCAGGTGCCCGGCTTGAACTGGAACAGCCCCGAGGTGCTCGAGGACGCGTTGTAGGCGGAGGGGTTGTACCGGCTCTCGCACCACGCCACACGCAGGAGCTGATCGGCGTCGGCGTTCCATTCCGCGGCCGCCGAGCGGATGATCGCTTCGATCTCCGAGGGGACGGGCGGCGGGCGCGTGCCGACGTGCCGTACCTCGGCCACCGGCGCCGCCACCTCCGCGCTCGACACAAGGAGTCGCTCGACCTCGGCCCCGTCGATGGAGCGGACCAGGTAGGTGTTGAGCGACAGGCCCGGGATGCCCGCGGTGACCACGAACGTGCGTCCGGCGATGAGCGCCGGGTCGGCGACCGTCGTCACGGGGAAGGCGGTCGCCTCGGCCACCGCGGTCTCGGACTCGGACACGCGCTGCACGCGGATGACGTCGCCGGGCACGATCGTGCCGTCCGGGCGGGCGGCGATCACGCGGTCCAGCGTGCCCAGGCGCACGCCGGCCAGGTCGAGGGCCTCCGCGACCGAGGCGCCCCGGGGCGCCCGGACGCTCACCGCGGCGGCACCGTCCACGACGGTCAGGGGCACGCCCAGGCCGAGGACCAGCGTCCGGCCGGAGGGGCCGTCGCGCGTCCAGGGGACCGTGGCGCTCCCGGCCGCGCGGCTCCCGGCGACCAGGCCGCGCCCAAGAGTCTCGGCCCGCGACGCGCCGTCGGGGGCGGCGGAGGAAGCGCCGCCGGCGCTCGCGACCGACGCCAGCTGCAGGCATCCGCCGAGCACGACGAAGGTCACAAGGGCGAGCAGCGGGAGCCGAAGCGCATGGGCGACAGGGGATCCCTGCAGGTCCGTACCTCCATGTCCCTCGATTCGCGAGCGGGCAGGAAGCAGCCCTGGGTCTAAAAGAGGGGAACGCCTTCGATGCTAGAGGACCGGACCGGGTCCGTCGACGCTTTGAGCCCCGAACGTCGTCCGCTTATCGGTCAGGCGGCGTCCACCCCAGCGTTTTCAGGTGTTCTCGGGCCGCCGGGGCGATGTCGTCCCGCCCCAGGGCCGCGTCCAGGAACGCCGTCACGTACCCGAGCTTGTCCCCGGTGTCGTAGCGGTGGCCCTGCAGCTCGACCGCCCAGACCGGCGCGCCTTCGCGCGCGAGCTCGGCGATGGCGTCGGTGAGCCAGATCTCGCCGTCCTTGCCGGGCTTCAGCTTCGCCAGGACGTCGAAGATCTCCGGCTCGAGGACGTAGCCGTGCACCGCGGCGAGGTCGCTCGGAGCGTTCTCGGGGTCGGGCTTCTCGACCACGGCGATGACCCGGGTGGTGTCGTCGTCGACCTTGGTGCCCGACACGATCCCGTAGCGACGGACGTCCTGCTTCGGTACCCGGACGCAGCCGACCACGCTGCCGCCGCCGAGGCGCTCCCTGGCCTTGATGAGCTGGCCGACGGCGGGTTCGCGCGCCAGCATGAGGTCGTCGCCCCAGAGCATCGCGAAGGGCTCGGTCCCCACCAGCTCCCTGGCCATCAGCACGGCGTGGCCGTTGCCTTTCGGCTCGGCCTGCACCACCGACCGGACCTGGGCCAGCCGCTCGGGGCGGTGCAGGAGCTCGAGCTCGTGCGTCCGGAGGTCCCGCTTGAGCCGAGCCTCGATCGTCGGGTTGGGGCGGAAGTAGCTCTCGATCGACTCTTTGCCCGGGCCGACCACGATGACCACCCGCTCGACGCCGGAGGCGGCCAGCTCGGAGACCACGAGCTCGATGACCGCCGTGTCGACGATCGGGAGGAGCTCCTTCGGCACGGTGCGCGTGATCGGGAGGAACCGCGTGCCCAGACCCGCGGCCGGGACGACGCCGTACCGCACCGGCTTGATCTGCGCCGCGTCCGCGTCGTGCGTGTGGGTCAACGCTTCTCCACCACGACCTCGAACGGCACGGGCTGGGTCGTGCGGACCGCGAGCCCGGTCACGGCGAGCAGCGGCGGGCGACGGTCACCCGTGGTGTCCACGTCGAGCTGCACGGTGCCGCCGTCGACGAGCTTGCGCACGACGGTCGCGCCGCGGTCGGTGAAGCGCAGAAGCTGCACGACGTACCGCTGCGCCACGAAGTTCGTCGAGCGGACGAACCCGTCCGCCTGCCATGCGCCGGCCGCAGTCTCGGCGTCGTCGCTGAAGACGCCCGGGATCTCGATGTCGTCGAGCGCCATGCCGTGCAGGGACAGCGCGCCGTCGGTCACGTACTCGAAGCGCAGCTGGATCTGCTTCCCCGCGTAGGCCGAGAGGTCGGCCACCTGGCGGATCCAGACCGGCTTGTCGCCGCCCGAGGTGCCGGTGTACCCATTCCCGAGGTTCTGGCCGTTCGGGTCGTCGGTCGTGGTCGCCGATGTCGGCAGCGTCTTCCAGTGCGCGCCGCCGTCGGTCGAGACGGCCACGTAGCCGTAGTCGTAGTCCTTCTCGATCTCGAACCAGCTCCAGAACGAGAGCGTCGTCTGCGCGGCCTTGCCCAGATCGACCGTGCGCGTGAGACGGCTGTCCAATCCGTCGGCCCGATCGGACCACCACAGCGCCGCCCCCGAGTGCGGATCGGTCGGCAGCAGCTTCGTCTGGACGCCGCCGCTGAACTTCACGCTCATCGCCGCGCGTGGGAGCTCGACGTACCGGGCCGCGTACTCGTGCACGGTCGACGCGAGCTTGCCGCCCGACGTGACCCGATCCTGCGAGGCCGCGGTCGCGGGATTGCGCGCGACGAGGCCGCTCGGATACGCGGTCGCGGGATCGACGGATTGCGAGCCGATGAAAGCGTTCGCGGCGACGAAGTCCGCGTAGAGGTCGTCGAGCCCCTTCTGCCCGCGAGAGCGCAACACCGCGTCCATGTCCGCGGGTGTATCGATCCCGTGGTCGATGAACGCGTTGATGAGCGCATCGCCACCCGCCTGTTGCCGGAGGAACTCGAGGAACAGATACGCCTGCCCGTAGTAGGCCTGCGACTGCTCGAGGTCCGGCCAATCGTTCAGCTGCGTGTCCGGAAGCTGCAGGAACGTCTGGGCATGGCCGACGCTGAAGCCGTTGGCCGCCTCGCACAGCTGCGCGTGTCCCTCGTTGAACCACACCGCTGATCGCTTCTGACGGCCGTACTCGATCATGTGGCAGAACTCGTGCGCCACGATCGAGTTGAGGTACGTGGTACCGGCGCGCGCCGCGAGGGAGTTCACATAGACCATCTCGCGCTCGGCGCTGTACTCATTCACCCACAGCGGAAGCTCGTCCGATGACGAGAAGTAGCCCGCGGCCGCGCCGGGGATGCGTGCGACGAGGACGTTGATGCGCGGGTCGCTGTCGATGCCCGGCGACCACTCGGAGCCATACAGCCTGCGATCGGTCGGGTAGACGTTGGACTCGAAGAAGCTCGCGTTCTGGCGGAGCGCGGTCACGTCGACGGTGACGTCGTCTTGGACCCACCACTTGGCGTGGTCCGTCACGATCCGCAGCGTCGCCGTGATCTTCAGGTTCTTCTTCGCCGCGAAGTCGTAGGTCCAGAACGGCTGCGACAGGCCGATGTCGTCGGCCGGCGGCGTCGACCGGACCGGCAGGAGCGCCGTGGCCGGCTGGCCGTCGCGGCCACGCATACGGCGGGTGAGGTCGAAGATGTCGGCGAGCGGCAGCGGGTTGGCGAGGAGCGCCTGGCTCATATCCGGCAGCGCCGGCGCGCGCGAGCCGCTCGGCAGGACCGTGGCCGCGGGAGACGCGGAGAGCTCGGGCGACGGCGACGCCGTGACCGGCGGTGGCGTGCAGGCGGCCGCGATGACGAGCGCGACGGCGAGCCCCGCCAGGTGGCGCGCGAGGGCGGAGCGAAGCGGCGTGGTGATCATCTCCTCATGTACCCGTCGACCATAGTGCGCTGGGCCACGACGCGGCCGCCGCGGTGATAGCGGCGCGGCACCCGGCGGCGGATGCCCGTCACGATCTCGTAGTTGATCGTGGACGCGGCGCCGGCGAGGTCCTCGGCGCTCTGGCGGACCGAGCCCTGTTCGCCGATGAGCACGACCTCGTCTCCCTCCACCACCTCCGGCACCTCCGTGACGTCGAGCATGACGAGGTCCATGCAGATCCGTCCGGCGAATGGGATCGCCCGGCCGTGCACGAGCACGCGACCGCGCTTCCGCAGCGACCGCGGAAGACCGTCGCCATACCCCACCGGGACCGTCGCGATCCGCCCATCCCGCGGCAGCCGGTACTCATGGCCGTACGACACGCCGGTGCCGGCCTTCGCCGCCGCGACGCGCAGCACCCGCGATCGCCATTGCAGCGCCGGACGGAGCGTGAGCGAGGCGGCGAGGTGACTCGCGGCGGGCAGTCCGTAGAGCGCGAGCCCCGGTCGGATCGCGGTGCACCCCGGGATCGCGCCGAAGACGGCGACGCCGGCGCTCGCCGCGGCATGCACCCAGCGCGGTGGCTCGCTCAGCGCGCGCAGCACCTCGGCGAACCGCGCGAGCTGCGCGCGATCGTTCGTGACGTCGGGCTCGTCCGCGGTCGCGAGGTGCGTGAAGAGACCGTCGACCTCCAGGTGCCGCAATTCGCGCACGGCCTTCAGGCGAGCCACGGCTTCGGCGAACGGCGCGCCGAGCCGCGTCAGCCCGGTGTCGACCTTGAAGTGGACGGCCGCACGCCGACCGAGCGCCGCGGCGACGTCGTCCACGAGGCGCGCCTGTTCGACGCTCCAGACCACCAGAGCGCAGTCCGCCGCGACCGCGGCCTCGGCCTCGGCCCGATCGCTCGCCCCGAGCAGCACGAGGGCCGGGGCGCGGACCCCGACCGCGCGGATCGAGAGCGCCTCTTCGACCGTGACCACTGCGAGCATCGCCGCGCCGGCCTCGGCCAACGTCTCGGAGACCGCCTCGACCCCGTGGCCGTACGCGTCCGCCTTCACGACCGCGATGACCTCGGCCTTCGCGCGCTCGCGCACCGCGGCGTAGTTCGCGGCGATCGCGTCGAGATCGACGTCGACGATCGTGCTGCGGAGGGGCGTGGGCATGCTCATGGACCGCGCCCTCTCTTCGCCGCGCGTGCACTCGGGGGCTGACCGGCGAGGATCTCGCGCAGCGCGCGCGGCAACGCGTCGACGATGTCCGTCGCGAGAGCGCCCGACTCCCCGATCTCCGCCGCCAGCAGCGCGCCGGCGCGGCCGTGCACCCACACCGCCGCGGCGGCGGCCGCGAGCGGCGCAAGACCGCGCGCGGCGAAGGCGGCGACCGCGCCGCCGAGGGCGTCGCCCGATCCACCCACGCCGAGCGTCGGGTTCGGCGCGTCGTGGACGTAGGTCTTCTTCCCGTCGGTCACGATGGTCACCGGTCCCTTGAGGACGAGCGTCACTCCCCACTGCGCCGCGTAGCGCTCGGCGAACGCGACACGCGCGGCGCCCGTCGGCACCACCCGTCCGGCAAGCCGCGCGGCCTCGCCATCGTGCGGCGTGAGGATGGTGTGCGGCGGCAGGACCGACGGCCAGTCCTCCGTGCGCGCGAGCGCGTTGAGGCCGTCGGCATCGATCACCGTCGTCGTGCCCTTCGCGTTGCGCACGACCGCCACGACGAAGTCGTCGGTTCCCGCGGCGTGCGCCAGGCCCGGACCGATGAGCAGCGCGCGGATCTTGTCGGCGATGAGCGGCGTGAGCTGCGCCGCCGCGCCCGTGGCCACGACACCGGGCTGCGCCTCGGCCAGCGGGAAGAAGGTGATGTTCGGATCCTGGCCCGCGATCATCTCGACGACCGACCGTGCCGCCGCGACGGTCACCACGCCGGCCCCGCAGCGCGCGGCGGCGCGCGACGCGAGCAGCATGGCACCCGGGTAGCGGTGCGACCCCCCGACGATGAGGACCCGCCCGCGGGTCTCCTTTCCCGCGTCCGCGGGAAGTGGACGGACCGCGGCGCGCACGACGCCGGCGTCCAGCGCGTGGTGTGTGGTCAGCGCAGACCCACCGCGACCGCGACCGCGAGGTCCTTGATGTGCGAGATGGAGACCGACACCGGCGAGCGCAGCCCCAGGGCCCTGGCGCGCTGTTCGGCGCGGCCGTGCAGGGTGACCGTCGGCTGGCCCATCGGCGTGCGGCGGATCTCGATCTCGCGCCAGCCGACGCCGCGCACCCCGAGCCCGAGCACCTTCGAGACCGCCTCCTTCGCCGCCCAGCGGCCCGCGAGGTGCAGGACGTTGCGGCGGCAGTAGCGCTGCTCCCACTCCGTATACACGCGCCCGAGGAATCTGGCGTCATGCCGCTCCAGCACGCCCTTTATCCGGGCGGTCTCGATGATGTCGATCCCGACTTCGCTCGGCGGGCCGGAGCCGATCATTCGACGGTCACCGCCTTCGCCAGGTTGCGCGGCTGGTCGACGTCGTTCCCGCGTTTGTCGGCGATGTGGTACGCGAGGAGCTGCAGCGGGACCACCGCGAGCGCCGGCGACAGCAGCTCGTTCGTCGCCGGGATGCGGATGACCTCGTCGGCGTGCTGCGTGATCTCGTCGTCGCCGTCGGTCGCGAGAGCGATGACCACGCCGGCCCGCGCGCGCACCTCCTGGATGTTCGAGAGCATCTTCTTGTAGACGGAGTCGCGCAGCGCGATGGCGACGACGGGCAGGTCCTTGTCGATGAGCGCGTTCGTCCCGTGCTTCATCTCTCCCGCGGCCGTGCCCTCGGCGTGGATGTACGAGAGCTCCTTGAGCTTGAGCGCGCCCTCGAGGGCGGTCGGGTAGTTCGCCCCGCGACCGAGGTGCAGGAAGCTCGTCGCCTTGTGGTAGCGGTAGGCGAGCGCGCGGATCTTCGGCTCCTCGCGCAACACCGCGTCGATCAGGGTCGGGAGGTGGAAGGCCTCGGCCAGAAGCCTCGCCGCGAGATCGGGTGCGATCGTGCCGCGCCGCTGCGCGAGGTAGATCGCGAAGAGGTATAGGTCAACGAGCATGGCGGTGTAGGCCTTCGTCGACGCGACGCTGATCTCGGGACCGGTGTGCAGGTAGATGACGTCATCCGAGATACGCGTCGCTTCGCTGCCGACCACGTTCACCAGGGTGAGCAGCCGCGCCCCGCGCTCCTTCGCCGCGTTCATCGCCGCGAGGGTGTCGGCGGTCTCGCCGGACTGCGTCACCGCGACCACGAGCTGCCCCGGCGACACGACCGGGTCGCGGTAGCGGTACTCCGAAGCGATCTCCACGTCGCACGGGATGCGCGCGAGCCGCTCGATGAGGTACTTCCCCACCAGCGCCGCGTGGTATGCGGTGCCGCAGGCGACGAACGTGATCCGCGGCAGCGCCGCCACGAATGTGTCGGCGAGCTTCAGGTCCGCGTCGAACACGACGCGGCCATTCGAGCGATCGACACGGCCGAGCAGCGTGTCGGAGATCGCGCGCGGCTGCTCGAAGATCTCCTTGGCCATGAAGTGCTTGTAGCCGGACTTCGCCGCGCCGATCGGGTCGAGGTCGATCGTCCGCGCCGGGCGATCGACCGTCGTGCCGTCGAGCCGGCGGAAGCGCACGCCCTCGGCGGTCACGACCGCGACGTCGCCGGGCTCGAGGAAGCTCATCTGCCGCGTGTGCTCGAGCAGCGCGGTCATGTCGGAGGCGACGAAGTTCTCGTGCGCGCCATGGCCGACGATGACCCCGCCAGCGTTGCTGATGCGTGCCGCGACGATCGTGCCCGGATCCGTCGTGGAGATGAACGCGAGCGCGGCCGCGCCCTCGAGCCGCGGCAGTACCGCGAGCGCGGCGTCCTCGAGCGACAGCCCCTTCTTCAGCTCGTCCTCGAGCAGGTGCACGACGACCTCGGTGTCCGTCTCGGAGGTGAAGCGATGGCCGGCCGCGACGAGCGGCGCCTTCAGCTCCTCGAAGTTCTCGATGATGCCGTTGTGGATGACCGCGGTCGCGGAGCTGCAGTCGATGTGCGGATGCGCGTTCTGCTCGGTCGGTCGGCCGTGTGTCGCCCAGCGCGTGTGACCGATGCCGGTCGTGCCGGCCGACGGATGCCTCGCGACGACGGCCGCCAGGTTGTCGAGCTTGCCCTCGGCACGCAGCACGTCGAGCGTGCCGTTCCGCTGGAGCGCGACGCCGGCCGAGTCGTAGCCGCGGTACTCGAGACGGCGAAGGCCGCCCATGAGCAGCGGCAGAGCGGTGCGCGGGCCGACGTAGCCGACGATGCCGCACATCAGGCCAGCTCCCGCGTCGCGATCTCTTCAAGCCTTCGCGCGGTGGTCGATGCCACTGTTTCATCACGCGCCTCGACCATGATGCGGAGCACCGGCTCGGTGCCCGACGGCCGCACCAGGATCCGACCCGTCGAGCCGAGCTGCGCCTGCGCCTCGCGCACCGCGTCGGTGAGCGCGGCGCTCGACTCCCACTCGCCTCGCCGCGCGGCGTGCACGTTTCGTGTGACCTGCGGCCACGGGATGAGGTCCGCGGCGAGCCTGTCCAGCGGCTGTCCCTCGGCGTGGATGAGCGACAGCACCTCGAGGGCGGTGAAGATCCCGTCGCCGGTGGTGTGGTACTCGCGGAAGATGACGTGCCCGGAGGGCTCGCCCCCGAACTGCGCGCCGGTGCGCACCATCTCCTCCCACACGTTGCGGTCGCCCACCTTCGTGCGGCGCAGCTCGATGCCCGAGGCGGCGAGCTGCGCCTCGAGCGCGCCGTTGGACATGACCGTCCCGACGACGACCTTCGGCTTGAGCCTGTCGTGCCGCGCGAAGTGCCGCGCGGCGAGCGCGAGGACGACGTCGCCATCGTGCACGCGGCCACGCGCGTCGACCGTGATCACACGGTCGCCGTCGCCGTCGAAGGCGAAGCCGATGTCGGCCTTGCGGTCGACCACCGCGCGCGCGAGCGCCTCGGGCGCGGTCGCGCCGCAGCCCGCGTTGATGTTCTCGCCGTCCGGCGTGTCGAACAGGGTCAGCACCTCGGCGCCCGCTCGCGCGAACACCGACGGCGCCACGCGGTAGGTCGAGCCGTTCGCGCAGTCGAGCACCACGCGCACGCCGCTGAGCGGCGGCGCGATGGTCCCCAGGAAGTCCTCGTACTCCTTCACCAGCCCGCGCGAGTCGCCGACCAGTCCGATGCCGCCCTCGGTCGGGCGCGGGAGCCGGTCCTCGCCGACCATCTCGGCCTCGATCCGCTCCTCGACCGCGTCCGCCAGCTTCAGGCCCTGATGATCGAAGAACTTGATGCCGTTGTCCGGCGCCGGGTTGTGCGAGGCGCTGATCACCGCCCCCGCCACGAAGTCCTTGGTCCGCGCGAGGTAGGCCAGGCCGGGCGTGGGGACGTGGCCGACCAGACGCACGTCGATGCCCACCGAGCAGAGCCCGGCGGCCAGGGCGCCCTCGAGCATCCGGCCGCTGCGCCGCGTGTCGCGGCCGATCACCACCGCGTGGCCACGGCCACCGAGCACGTGACCGGCGGCACGCCCGAGCCGCAGGGCGAGCTCGGGGGTGAGCTCGAGGTTGGCGATGCCGCGCACGCCATCGGTACCGAACAGGCGGCTCATGACCGGATCTCGCGGCGTTCGTTGGTCATTTGTTTCTAATGGTGAGCGTCACCCGTGCCGGCTGCACGCTCTGCACCGTGATGCCCCCAGGCAGGCGGACGGCCACGACGGGGCTGTAGACGCCCGGACCGAGACCGTTCGCGTCCACCGTGGCGATGACCTGATCGACGGTCATCGCCACGAGCGCGGGTGCCGGGCCGGCGACCGTGATGGTCGCGGTCCCGGCGTCCGTCTCCGCCACGAGCCCGCTCCCGAGGTTCTGGATCTGCACCGCGATGAGGAAGGGGCGCGTGCCGGAGAGCGGCACGACATTCACGGTCACGGTCACGTCGGTCTGCTTCAGGAGCGACACACCGTCGGGGAGGGCGAGCGCGATGTTGAACGTCTTCGGCGCGCTCAGCCCGGTGAGGTCGATCGGCGCGGTGTCCACGCGCTCGACTTTCGCGAGGACGCTCTGATCGCCCTTGAGCGTCACGACGACCGGATCGGTCGTGACCTCCGACACCCAGTAGCCGCTCGCGACCGTCCCGTGCAGCGACCACAGCACCGGCACGGTGCGCGTGGTCGCGGTGGGAAGGAGCGGCACGCTCACCACCACGACGCCGGGCTCCACCTGCAGACCGTCGATGGGCAGGCCGGTCGCGTCGACCGGGATCGCGGGCGCGCTCTGGGTGAGATCGGTCGTCACGTCGCCAAAGCGGACCGTGGCGAACACCGCGGCGATCTGAACGACGAGGCTGTCCGGCCCGACGACGCGGACCTCCTTCGGCGAGACGCTCGTCTGCGCGGCCTGCGATCCCTTTGGCGGCTCGTTCGCGAACTTCGTCTGCACCGCGAGCGTGCGCGAGGTGATGCGCTCGAGGCGCACCGAGACGGTCGGCGGCGTGACGTCGACGACCTTGACCGCGTCGGTCGACACGGTGACCACGACCTTCGCGTCGTGCGGCTCGGGGCTGCCGGCGTCGACGCCCGCGAGATCGAGAGTCGCATGGAGATCGGCGAGCGCCATGCGATCGACGACGCCCTCGGGGCCACGAAGGCTCACACCCACGTCGCCGAGCGGGCCGCGGAGCACGAACCCCGCGGGGATGTCGGGTCGCTCGACGGGCACGCGTCCGTCGAACTGCACGACGAGCTCGCGTGGCGCCGCGTTCTGCGCGTTGGCGACGGCGAACACCACCGCGATGACGACCGCCGCAGCCTTCAGTGGGAAGTCGTGGGTCACGATGCGGCGGAGGTCGATGCGTCGGGGCCAGGCGGGCCGCAGCGCGTCGCTCGCGCGCACGGTCAGGACGCTTTCGTGCGGAACGGCAGTGGCTGGATCCGGCTCCGGAGGAGCGACGCGAGGACGCGACGAAGCCGCTCCTCATCGAGGCCCCCGATCATCCGGCCATTGGAGGCGACCGAGATGCCCTGCGTCTCCTCCGAGACCACCACGACGACCGCGTCGGTCTGGGAGCTGATGGAGAGGGCCGCGCGGTGGCGCATCCCGTACCGGTGCTGCCGATCCTGGGTGTCCTCGAGCGGCAGGAGACAGGCCGCCGCCAGGATCTGGCCGCCCCGGACGATGACCGCCCCGTCATGGAGCGGGGAGCGGGTCATGAAGATCGAGGCCAGCAGCTCGGCGGTGAGGCGTCCGTTCACCGGGACGCCGGTCTCGCTGTAGTCCTGGAGCCCGGTCGAGCGCTCCACGACGATGAGCGCGCCGTGATGCGCCTCCGCGATGAGGAGCGCCGAGCGCACGAGCTCATCGACGATGTGGTCGACCTGCTCCTCAGGCAGCGGCGCGAGCAGACGGTTCAGCGGGCCGAGCTGTCCGAGCTGGCCGAGGACGCGACGCAGCTCCGGCTGGAAGACGACGGCCATGGCGATGAGGCCGAAGGCGAACAGCGCCTGCAGCACGAACTTCGTGAGCTCGAGATGCGCGAGCACCGCGAGGCCGTACACCGCGACGAGGACGAGGATGCCGAGGAGGAGCTGCACCGCACGCGTGCCGCGGATGAGGACGAGCACGTAGTAGACGAACACCGCGACAAGAAGGATGTCGAGGAGGTTGTTCCACCCGCAGCACTGCCCGCGGAAGAGCTGGTTGAGCTGATCGTTTACCCAGCCCACTAGAAGGCCTGTGCCAGCAGCTCGACCTCCGCGGCGAGCTCGGGGCGGCCGTCGAGACGAAGCGCCTGGACGAGCAGCTGCACCTTCGCCTTCGCGACGTCGCGCTTGCCGAGGCTGCGCGCCACGTCCACCAGAAGGCGCTGCGCGTCGTGCACCGCGATACCCGAGGCGATGAGCTGTAGGAGAAGATCGGAGGCGGCGTCCATGCGCCCGTCGGCGATGTACCGCTTCGCCGCCTCGAGCGCGGCCCCACCGCCACGCGGGTCGCCCTTCGCGAGGTAACGCGCCGCGGTCGCCTCGACCGCCTGCGCGTCGGCGCCCGCCGCGATCGGCTCGCCGTCAGCGGCATCCGGGCCCGCGGCCGCGGCCCAGGCATCGCCGCCGCCCGACGCGGATGCGCTCCATTTGCCGCCACCGCTCGGCGCGGGTGATTCCCACGACGCGGGCGGCGCGTTCCACGTCGTCCCCTCGGCCGGCGTCGGCGCGGAGCCGACGAACGCGGTGCGCATGAGCGCGTCGCGATCGGCGGACGATTCCTTCGGCTTCGGGATCGCGGCACCCGCGCTGTGCGCGATCTCGACGAGCTCGGCATTGCCGGGAAGGCGATCGAGCGCGAACGAGGCCTCGAGCCTCGCGCGGTCGGTGTCCTTCGCCTCGAGCGCGGCCTTGATGTAGCGGACGTACTCGTGCGCCGCATCGTCCGTCTCGCCCGAGAGCGCGAGCGCTGCCGCGAGACGGCGGTGCGCGGTGAGATCGTGTGGATCGAACGTGGTCGCCTCGTGGTAGAGCGCGATCGCGGAAGCGCGCTGGCCCGCCTTCGCGAGGGCCGCACCGCCATCGAGAAGCACGCGGAGCGCCGCGGGGCGATCCTCCTGCTCGACGAGCACCTTGGCGAGGCCGCGATAGCCGCCCTCCGACGCGGGGAAGTGCTGCATCAGATAACGGAACTGCTCCTCGGCCTGGCGCAGCCTCCCGCCCTGCAGGCTCTTCAGGCCCGAGGCGAGGGCGACCTTGTAGTTGAAGTCAGCGGAGCGGCTTGCCAACGCACACAGTGTGCGCCTCTGCTACCGCTTCGTGAACTGCGGCGCCTTGCGCGCGCGCTTCAGGCCCGGCTTCTTCCGCTCCTTGGCGCGCGGGTCGCGCGTGAGGAGTCCGGCCTGGCGGAGCGCCTTGGTGTTGTCCTTGTCGACCTGCAGGAGCGCGCGGGCGATGCCGTGCGCGATCGCTCCGACCTGCCCGGTCACGCCGCCGCCCTGGACCTTGATCATCGCGTTGAACTTGCGAACGGTGTTGGTGACGCCGAATGGGGCGGTGGCGCGCTCCACGAGACCGCCACGGCCGAAGTACTCATCGAGCGGCTTGCCGTTCACCACGACAGCGCCCTCGCCGGGAACGAGGCGGACGCGAGCGATCGCCGTCTTCCGCCGGCCGGTGCCCTGGAAATATGCGGCGTTCTTCATCGCGTCGCCTCCTTCAGCGGTTGCGGCTTCTGCGCCGCGTGCGGGTGCTGCGCACCGGCGTAGATGAACAGCTTCCGCATCATCTGATCGCCGAGGCGGTTCTGCGGCAGCATGCCGCGCACCGCGCGGCGGATGACCTCCTCAGGACGCCGCGCGAGCAGCGCCTCGAGGTTCTCGGCGCGGAAGCCACCCGGGTAACCCGAGTGGCGGACGTACATCTTGTCCTTGAGCTTCTTGCCGGTGACCTTGAACTTCGCCGCGTTGACGACGATGACCGGATCGCCAGTGTCGAGGCTCGGCGTGAAGGTCACCTTGTGCTTGCCGCGCAGGAGTACGGCGATCCCCGTCGCGAGGCGGCCGAGCGTGGCGCCCTCGGCGTCCACGACCCGCCAGTCGCGCCGGACCTCGCTGATCTTCGCCGAGTACGTCTTCGCGGTCGTCTTCGTCATTGTCTGCGCTCGCTCCTCATTCGTCCGCCTGATCTCTCTCGCCTTCGCTCTCGCGTGGCTCGCGTGCTCCGTCATAGCTGACCCTGATCAAACACAGCCCCTGTGCCGGTGCGCTCGGACCCGCCTGCGTACGGTCGCCGGAATCGAGGATCTCCACGAAGCGGTCCACCGAGGTCTTGCCTCGGCCGACCCAGAGGAGCGTCCCCACGATCCCGCGGACCATACCCCGGAGGAACGCGTCGGCCTCGATCTCGAAGCGGAGGACGCTGCCCTCCTCGCTCCAGACCGCGCGCCGCACGGTACGCCCGCCCGATACGCCCGCCGCGAACGCGGCGAAGTCGTGGCGACCCACCAGGCGCGCGCTCGCGTCGCGCATCGCCGCTCGATCGAGCGTCACCGAGAGCCACTGCTCCCGCCGCCGTTCGAGCGGATCGCGCGTCGCCGCGTTCCGGATCCGATATTCATATGTCCGTCCCGTCGCCGAGAACCGCGCGTGGAACGTCTCCCCCGCCGGCTCCAGACCCGAGACCGCGATGTCCTCGGGGAGAAGGGCGTTGACCCCTCTCTCCATCGTGCTCCCGTCCAGCGTGCTCGCCGTCCGGAAGTCGATCACCTGTCCTGTCGCGTGGACCCCGGCATCGGTGCGGCCCGCACCGGTGATGCGCACCGGCTCGCCGCAGATCTCCGCGAGCACACGCTCGATCTCCCCCTGCACCGTTGGCGCGTTCGGCTGGACTTGGAACCCCGCGTACTCGGTCCCGTCATAGGCCACGCGCGCCTTCCAGTGCCGTGCCTCGCCCGCTAGTCCTCCTTCGAAGCCGACGGCTTGGCCGTCGTCTTCTTCCGGGTCGCGGTCGAAGCCTTCTTTGGTGCCGCCTTGCTCGCCGCCTTCGCCTTCGCCGGCTCTTCCGTGGCCTTCTCGCCACTTCCGCGGCGGAGCGACAGGCGACGGCGGCGTGGCTTCTCCTCGGCTGCGGCGGCCGCGGCGGTCTCGTCGACGCCCGGCATGAGCTCGAGGAGCATGAGCGGCGAGTTGTCGCCCACGCGGCGCGCCAGGCGCGTCATACGCAGGTAGCCCGACGTCCGGTCGGGGTAGCGCTTCGCGAGGTCGGTGAAGACCTTGTCCACGATCGGTGTCTCGGGCAGCCACGCCGCGGCGCGACGTCGCGCCTCGAGGGAGCCGTCCTTGCCGAGGTTGATCATGCGGTCGACGAAACCGCGGATCTCCTTGGCTTTCGCCTCGGTCGTCTTCACGCGCTCGTAGCGCAGCACCGACAGCGTCAAGTTGCGGAGCAGCGAACGACGGAGGTCGCTCTTGCGCCCGAACTTGCGCTGATGGATCTGATGCGGCATTAGCCCTCGTCAGTCCCGGCGGGCTCTTCGTCGCCCTCGGTCGTCTCGACTGCGGCCTCGTCCTCGGCGGTCTCGTCACGCGCGGGCATCTCGATGAGGCCGCGCGCCGCAAGGCGCTCCTTGATCTCGTCGAGCGACTTCTTGCCGAAGTTGCGCATGCGCAGCAGCTCCTCGTCGGGGGTCTGGAGGAGCTGACCGACCTTCGTGATGCCGTGGCGCTTCAGCGAGTTGAACGCGCGCTGCGGCAGGTCGAGGTCCTCGATCGGCATGTCGGCGATCTGCGACGGCAGGCTCGAGCCGTTCGTGCGCTCGGGCTGCGCGATCGCGGCCTGCGAACGCGTGAGACCGGCGAACAGCGAGAACTGCTGCACGAGGATGTTCGAACCCTGCGCGACCGCCTCATCCGGCGTCGTCGTGCCGTCCGTCCAGACCTCGAGGATCAGCCGGTCGTAGTTCGTGACCTGACCGACACGAGTGCTCTCGACGGAGAAGTTGACCTTGCGCACCGGGCTGAAGAGCGCGTCGATCGGGATGACCCCGATCGGCAGGCCCTCACGCCGCTCGGCGGAGTGGAAGCCGCGGCCCTTCTCGACCGTGAGCTCCATCCAGAGCGATGACTCGGGCTCGAGCGTCGCGATCTCCGCCTCCGGGTTGACGAGCTCGATCTCAGAGGTGGTGGCGATGTCCGCCGCCGTTGCGACGCCGGGGCCGTCCTTCTCGAGCGTGAGCGTCACCGGCTCGTTCGCGAACGAGCGGAGCCGCACGTTCTTCAGGTTGAGGACGATCTCGACGACGTCCTCCTTCACGCCGGGGATGGTCGAGAACTCGTGCGCGACGCCGCGCACGCGGGCCGACGTGATGGCCGCGCCCTCGAGCGAGGACAGCAGCACGCGACGGATGGAATTGCCGAGCGTCGTGCCGTAGCCCGGCGGCAGCGGCTCGCACGCGAACTTCGCGTAGCGATCGTCGCCCTCGATCCGCTCGATCTTTGGGTACTCGAGTTCCACGAGTGTCATTGGGGTTCCTTCCTGCCGACTAGCGTGAGTAATGCTCGACGACGAGCTGCGTGTTGATCTGCGCCTCGATCTGGTCGCGCGTCGGCAGCGCGAGGACGCGCGCGGTGAATGCCTCAGGATCGGTCTCGAGCCAGGCCGGCCGCGTCTGGGTCTTCGCCCAGTTCACAGCCTCCTTGAAGTAGTTCGAGCCGCGGCTCGACTCCCGCACCGAGAGCGTGTCGCCGGCCTTGACCTCGTAGCTCGGCGTCTTTGTGGGCTTGCCGTTCACCACGATGTGTCCGTGCGAGACGAGCTGGCGCGCCTGCGAGCGCGACTTCGCGAAGCCGGCGCGGTAGATGGTGTTGTCGAGACGGCGCTCGAGGTTCTGGAGAAGCGTCTCGCCCGTGGCGCCCTTCACCTCGGCGGCGGCCTCGAACGTGTTCTGCATCTGCTTCTCGAGGACGCCGTAGATCCGACGCATCTTCTGCTTCTCGCGAAGCTGGAGTGCGAAGTCGGAGACCTTGCGCCGGCGCTGCTGGTGCATGCCGGGTGGCGAGCTGCGCTTCTCGAACGTGCACTTTGTGACGCACTTCTCGCCCTTGAGGAAGAGCTTCATGCCCTCGCGGCGGCACAGGCGGCAGACCGGACCGGTGTAGCGCGCCACTTAGACCCTCCGCCGCTTGGGAGGCCGGCAGCCGTTGTGCGGGATGGGCGTGACGTCGGTGATCGCGGTGACCGCGAGGCCGGTGGCCTCGAGCGCGCGGATCGCGGCCTCGCGGCCCGCACCCGGCCCGCGCACGAAGACCTCGAGGGTCTTCATACCCGCGTCCATGGCCTTGCGCGCCGCGTTCTCGGCGGCGACCTGCGCGGCGTAGGGCGTGCTCTTGCGCGAGCCCTTCCAACCGGCGGCGCCGGCCGACGACCACGCGATCACGTTCCCAGCCGGGTCGGAGATCGAGACGATGGTGTTGTTGAAGGAGGCTTTCACGTGTGCGGTGCCACGCGGCACGACCCGGCGCTCGCGCTTCTTGCGCGGCGCGACGGGCTTGCCCTCGGCGTCCTTGTCCTGTCCTGCGGCCTGCTCGGCTGGCTTGTCTGGCACCTGCTGTCCTTCTCCTACGTCTTCGAGACCGACTTCTTCTTGCCGGCCACGGTCTTGCGCGGACCCTTCCGCGTGCGTGCGTTCGTGCGCGTGCGCTGCCCGCGCACGGGGAGACCCTTGCGGTGGCGGAGGCCGCGGTAGCTGCCGATCTCCTGGAGCCGCTTGATGTTCATCGCGACCTCGCGCCGCAGGTCACCCTCGACGGTGAAGCCGCGGTCGATGATCTCGCGGATCTTCGCCACCTGTGGCTCGGTGAGATCGCGGACGCGGACCGCCCCGTCGACGCGCGCCTGCTCGAGGACCTCGCGCGCGGTCGTCGGACCGATCCCGAAGATGTAGCGGAGCGAAACGTCGACGCGCTTCTCGCGCGGGATGTCGACGCCGGCGATGCGCGCCATCAGCCCTGCCTCTGCTTGTGCTTCGGCTCAGAGCAGATGACCAGGATCACCCGCTCGCGGCGGATGATCTTGCACTTATCGCATCTCTTCTTCACCGAGGCCTGCACTTTCACTTCGGGATCGCCCTCGTCACTTTCGACAAAATCCCCTTCGCCACAAACTCGCTGTGCATCACGTTCTTGACTTCAATGGCTAGTAACGGACCCTTCGCGTTATGCGACCCCTCTTGAGGTCGTACGGACTGAGCTCGACCAACACCTTGTCGCCCGGGACGACCCGGATGAAGTTCATCCGCATCTTCCCTGAGATATGCGCCAGCACCGAGTGACCGTTCTGGAGCTCGACCTTGAACATGGCGTTGGGGAGAGCCTCGGCGACGGTGCCCTCCACCTCGATCACGTCCTTCTTCGACGGCTTGCTACTCGCCAAAAACGCTCCAGACACAGCGGACTCCGCGGCCACCGCGCACGGGAACCAAAATTGTACCGAAAGCGTGCGCCTGCGTCCACGTTTTGCTCATGCGGCGGCCGCTGAGGCCGGCAATCCCGGTCATGCGGCCACCGCTGCCGAACCCTCAGGGGCGGTCAGGACGATGGGGCCTTTGGCCGTGCACCACAGGGAATGCTCGAAATGGGCCGAGAGACTGCCGTCGGCGGTCACCACCGTCCAGCGGTCCTCGAGCGTCCGGGTCTGGGGGCCGCCGATGTTCACCATCGGCTCGATCGCGATGCAGAGGCCCTCCTCGATCTTCCGGCCGCGGTCCGCGACCCCGTAGTTGGGGACCTGCGGCTCCTCGTGCATCGCCCGGCCGATGCCGTGCCCGACGTAGTTCCGGACCACGCTGTAGCCCTGGCCCTCGACCCACTCCTGCACCGCCGCCCCGACGTCGCCGAGGCGCTTCCCCACCTGCGCCGTGGCGATCGCGCGCCGGAGGGCCTCCTCGGTCACCGCGATGAGCTTGGTCGCCTCGGGGGCGACCTTCCCGACCGGCACAGTGATCGCGGCGTCGGCGTGCCAGCCGTCGACGACCGCGCCGGCGTCGATGCTGAGGATCTCGCCCTCCTTGAGGCGGCGCTTCCCGGGGATCCCGTGGACGACCTGCTCGTTCACGCTCGTGCAGATCACGCCCGGGAACGGCGGGAGCACCGGGACGCCGTAACCCTTGAAGTTCGACGTCGCGCCGTGGCGCTTCAGGATCTCGGCCGCGATGCGATCAAGCTCGGCGGTGGTGACGCCCGGCTGGACCGCTCCGCGGCACGCCGCGAGCATCTCGGCGACGATGCGCCCGGCCTCGCGCATCTTCGCGGTCTCCTCGGGTGTCTTGAGGGTGACCATCAGGCTTCCGCCGCCGCGCGCACGCGCGAGCCGATCTCGTCGACGCTGCCGACGCCATCGACCGGACGCACGATGCCCTTCTTCCGGTAGTGCTCGACGACCGGGCGTGTCTGTTGCTCGTATACGTCGAGCCGCTTGCCGATGACCTCGGGCGTGTCGTCGCTGCGTCCCTGATCCTTCGCGCGCTTGCCGAGCCGCGCGAAGAGCTCCTCGCGCGGGACGTCGATGAGCACCACGCCGTCGACGCGCCGCCCGAATTCGCGCAGGAGCGCGTCGAGCGCGTCGGCCTGCGCGACCGTGCGCGGGAAGCCGTCGAAGACGATGCGCGTCGTGGCGGAGATCTCGCGCAGGCGCTGACGCACCATGTCCACGGTCACCGCGTCGGGCACGTACTCACCCTTGTCGATGTAGCGCTTCGCGGTCTGGCCGAGCTCGGTGCCGCGGCGGATGTGCTCGCGGAACAGCTCACCGGTCGAGAGCTGGACCCAGGCATGCTCGCGGACGAGGGTCTGCGCCTGCGTGCCCTTCCCCGAGCCTGGCGGACCCATGAAGACGAGATCGCCTCGACCCACCTAACGGATGAACCCCTCATAGGAGCGCTGGAGCAGCTGGGCCTCGAGCTGCTTCATCGTCTCGACCACGACGCCGACGACGATGAGGATGCTCGTGCCGCCGAGGCGCAGCGTCTGCACGCCGGTGATGTCACCGATGAGCGTCGGCATGACCGCGACGATCCCGAGGAACAGCGCGCCGGCGATGGTGATGCGCGTCACGACGCGCTGGAGGAACTCCGCCGTCGGGCGACCCGGCCGGATGCCGGGGATGAACCCGCCGTACCGCTTGATGTTCTCCGCCACGTCGTTCGGGATGAAGGTGAACGCCGTGTAGAAGAAGGTGAAGACCACCACCAGCAGGAAGTACAGGCTGTTGTAGAAGAGCGGATTCTGGAAGGCGCCCACGATCGCCAGCGAGGTGTTCTTCAGCCAGTCGGTGTCGGAGTTCGTGAAGTACTGCGCCACCTGGGAAGGCAGCAGCAGGATCGAGATCGCGAAGATGATCGGGATCACGCCGGCGCTGTTCACGCGGAGCGGGATGAAGGTGCTGCCACCGGAGTACATCCTTGTGCCGCGCACGCGCTTCGCGTACTGCACCGGGATCCGGCGCTGGCCCTCCTGGATGAAGATGATCGCGCCGATGACGAAGATGGCGATGACCGTGATCGCCGCGAGCGCGAAGAAGTTCGATTGGACCTCGAGGGTCTGCGACACCGTCGTCGGCAGCCGGCCCACGATGCCCGCGAAGATGATGAACGAGATTCCGTTGCCGATGCCCCGCTCGCTGATGAGCTCGCCGAGCCACATGAGGATGAGCGTGCCGGCGGTGAGCGACGCGAGGATCGTGATCGTCAGCGCGAGATCCGACGGGCCGAAGTTCGGCAGGACGCCCGAGCGCTGCATGAAGACCGCGACCCCGATGCCCTGAAGGAGCGCCAGCGGCACGGTCAGCACGCGGGTGTACTGGTTGATCTTGTTGCGCCCGTACTCGCCCTCCTTCGAGAGGTTCTCGAGCGCGGGGATGGTCTGGTTGAGGAGGGTCATGATGATCGAGGCGTTGATGTAGGGGTTCACGCCGAGCGCGACCACCGAGAGGCGCGCGAGGCCGCCACCCGAGAAGAGGTCGAGTAGGTTCAGCAGCTGGCTTCCGGCCAGCACGTTCTGCAGCTGGGCCTGGTCGACACCGGGGAGCGGGACGTGCGCCAGGAACCGGAACACGACCAGCATCCCGAGGGTGAAAAGGATCTTGTTGCGCAGGTCGGGCGTGCGGAACGCCTCGAGCAGCGCGGAGAACATCCCCACTTCGATCTATCCGATCAGCACGATGGAGCCGCCGGCGGCCTCGATCTTCTGGCGCGCGGCCGCCGACGCGGCGTGGGCGTGCACCTCGAACTTGCCGCCCACCTCGCCGTTCGAGAGGATCTTGATCTTCGCGTCGGCATTGATGAGACCCTTCGCGGCGAGCGTCGCGGGCGTGACCTTGCCATCGACCGCGGCGGCCTTGAGGCGATCCACGTTCACGGCGACGAACGCTTTGCGGAAACGGTTCTTGAAGCCGCGCATCTTCGGGATGCGCATGTGGATCGGCGTCTGCCCACCCTCGAACCAGCCCGGCAGCCCGGGGCCGGTGCGCGCGAGCTGACCCTTCGTCCCGCGACCCGCGGTCTTTCCCTGGCCGGAGCTGATGCCGCGGCCGAGACGGCGGACCGCTTTGCGAGCGCCGTAGGGCGCATGCATCTGGTGCTGCCTCAACTGACCTTCTCCTTGATCGCGATGGTCGGGTCCTTCACTGGCGGCGCTTTGGCGGGCTCCTCGATGCGGACGAGATGCGCGACCCTCCGCAGCTGACCGCGCAGGGTCGCACTGTCCTCGCGCTCCACGACGTTGCCCGGGCGCCGCAGGCCGAGCGACTCGAGCGTCTGCTGCGCGGCGTGCTTCTCGCCGATCGCGCTCTTGTGCTGCCGGATGATGAGCTTGCTCACGTGCTCGCCAGCGCTTCCGCGGGCTCGGCCTTCTTCTTGCCGACCTGGATGCCACGCATCTCGCTGATCTGCTCCGCGGAGCGCAGCGAGCGCAGCGCGGCCATCGTCGCCCAGACGACGTTCACCGGGTTCGTGCTGCCGAGCGACTTCGAGAGGATGTCGCTGATCCCGGCCGACTCGACGACCGCGCGGACGGAGCCGCCGGCGATGACGCCGGTGCCCTTCGACGCCGGCCGCAGGAGGACCTTCGCCGCGCCGAAATCGGCGGTCACCGGGTGCGGGATGGTCCGGTCGACGAGCGGCACGCGGATGATGTGCTTCTTCGCGTCCTCGATTCCCTTCTTGATGGCATCGGGCACCTCATCGGCCTTCCCCAGGCCCGCGCCGACATGACCGCGCCCGTCGCCGACCACGACGATGGCCGAGAAGCTGAAGCGACGGCCACCCTTCACGACCTTCGACACGCGGTTGATCTGCACGACCCGCTCGGTGATCTCGAGACGATTCGCATCGATACGTGGCATCAGACCTTGACCCCCGCGGCGCGGACGCCTTCCGCCAGCGCCTTCACTCGTCCGTGGTAGCGATACCCGCCGCGATCGAAGACGACCTCGTTGATGCCGGCCTTCTTCGCCCGCTCGCCGAGCGTCGCGCCCACGGCCTTCGCGCGCTCGGACTTCTTGCTCTTGCTGTCCTTTGTATCCAGGCTCGATGCGGCCGCCAGCGTCCGGCCAGCGTCGTCATCGATGAGCTGCCCGTAGATCTGGGCCAGGGAGCGGTAGACGGCCAGGCGCGGACGCGCCGCGGTGCCGCGCACTTTCTCGCGCACGCGCGCGTGGCGGCGGACGCGGCCGATCTCGCGACTCTTTCCCGTGGTCATGGTGTCTTCTCCCCTACGCCTTCGCGCCGACCTTGCCAGCCTTGCCGGCCTTCTTCCGCAGGATCTCTCCGGCGTACTTGATGCCCTTGTGCTTGTACGGGTCGGGCACGCGCAGACCCTTGATCTTCGCAGCCATCTCCCCGACCGCCTGCTTGTCGATGCCCGACACGCGCAGCTTCTGCGGCGTCTCGGCGACGAAGGTGATGCCCTGCGGCGGATCGATCTCGATCGGATGGCTGAAGCCGAGCGAGAGCTGCAGCTTCTTGCCCTGGATGATCGCGCGGAAGCCGGTGCCCGAGATCTCGAGATCGCGGGCGTAGCCGGCCGTGACGCCGATGACCATGTTCGCGATGAGCGCGCGCGTCAGCCCGTGCAGGGCGCGCGTCGCTTTCTCGTCGTCCTTGCGGGCGACCTCGATCGTCCCGTCCACGCGCTTCAGGCTCACGTTCGGGTGGAACGTCTGGACGAGCTCGCCCTTGGGGCCCTTCACCCGGAGGGTGTGGTCCTCGATCGCCACGTCCACGCCCTGCGGGATCTTCACCGGCAGCCGACCGATCCGACTCATCTCTTATCTACCAAACCTGTTCTGCATGTCTGTCACCAGATATAGGCGAGGACTTCCCCGCCCAATCCTTTGCGCTCGGCCTGGCGGCCGGTCATGAGACCGGACGAGGTCGAGACGATCGCGATGCCGAGCCCGCCGAGGACGCGTGGCATCTCGGTCTTGCGCGCGTAGACGCGCAGACCGGGCTTGCTGATGCGGCGCAGGCCGGACACGGCCGGGACCTTGCCGCCGATGTACTTCATCTTCAGCACGAGCTCGCGGGCCGAGGGCTGCTCGAACGCGGAGATGAAGCCCTCGCTCTTGAGGATCTTCGCGATCTCGACCTTCGTCCGCGACGTGGGCATGGTCACGCTCTCGTGGCGGGCGCCCGCGGCGTTGCGCACGCGCGTGAGCATGTCGCCGACCGGATCGTTCGGCACGCCGATGACGCGCGGGCGCGGCTTGCGCGTCGACGGGACGCGCTTGGGCGCGACGCGCTCGGTGCGCTCACCCTCAGCGGGTGCCGGGGTCGGGATCGGGGTCGTGCTCGTCGTCTCTTCCGTCATCTCGTCCTCACCAGCTCGACTTTGTCACGCCGGGCAGCTCGCCCATGAGCGCGCGCTCGCGGAAGCAGATCCGGCACAGGCCGAACTTCCGCATGTAGCCGCGCGGACGTCCGCATACCTGGCAGCGGTGGTACCCCTGCACCTTGAACTTCGGCGTGCGCTGCGACTTCAGGATCAGGCTCTTCTTCGCCATCTAGCTCCCCTGCGCCTTCTGCTGGAACGGCATGCCGAGGCTCTTCAGCAGAGCGCGCGCCTCTTCATCCGTCTTCGCGGTCGTGACGATGGTGATCTCCATGCCACGCAGTCGATCGATCTTGTCGTACTCGATCTCCGGGAACACGAGCTGCTCCTTGAGGCCGAGCGAGAAGTTGCCGCGCCCATCGAACGAGCGGTCCGGCAGGCCCTGGAAGTCGCGGATGCGCGGGAGCGCCACGGTCACGAGCTTCTCGTAGAAGTGCCACATGCGCTCGCCGCGGAGCGTGACCTTGATGCCGATGGGCATCCCGATGCGCAGCTTGAAGTTCGAGATCGCCTTGCGCGACTTCGTGATGATCGGGCGCTGGCCGGTGATGAGCGCGATGTCGTTCGCCGCGGCGTCCATCGCCTTCCCGTTGCCGATGGACTCGCCCATGCCGATGTTCACGACGATCTTCTCCAGGCGCGGGATGCGCATGACGTTGTCGTATGAGAACTGCTTGCGCAGCTCCTCGCGGACGGCGGTGTCGTAATGCTGCTTCATCGCGCTCGCGATCGGCATCAGGGCTTCTCCTCCACAACGATCGCCTCGCCGCAGCGCTTGCAGAGCCGCTCCTTGCTGTCCTCGTCGATCCGGCGAGCGACACGCGTGGGCTTCCCGCAGTGCGGGCACACGACCATGACCTTGCCCAGTGACATCGGCATGGGCTGGTCGATGATCCCGCCCTTGTTGTTCTTCGAGGGGTTCGGCTTCGTGTGGCGCTTCGCCACGTTCACCCCGGCCACGACCACGCTCATGTCGGCCCGCCGCACCTCTTGGACGCGCCCGCGCTTGCCGCGGTCCTTGCCGGCGATGACCTGGACCTCGTCGCCCTTGCGGATCTTCAGATTGATGGACATCTAGAGGACCTCCGGGGCCAGCGACACGATCTTCATGAAGCCCTTGTCACGCAGCTCTCGTGCCACCGGCCCGAAGATGCGCGTGCCGCGCGGCTGGTTCTGCGGGTTCAGCAGCACGGCCGCGTTGTCGTCGAAACGGATGAGCGAGCCGTCGCTGCGCTGGTATTCCTTCGTCTGGCGGACGACCACCGCGCGCACGACCTCGCCCTTCTTCGCGCCCGAGTTCGGGATGGCGTTCTTCACCGTCGCGATGAACACGTCGCCGATCCCCGCGGGGCTGCCCGTGGACGTGCCAAGCACGCGGATCACGGAGAGCTCGCGCGCTCCGCTGTTGTCCGCCACCCGGACCCGCGTGTACGGCCGGATCACTTCTCGGCCTCCTCGCCTTCGTCGGCCTTCGCCCCGACCGAGAGGAGCTCGGAGACGCCCTCGGCCTGCTCGAGCTGCTTCTCGATGTCCTCGGGGCGCGGGGCGGCGGCGCCGGCCTCGCCGGTGCGCGACAGGACCTCGACCACCAGCCAGCGCTTCGTCGCGCTGTACGGGCGGCTCTCCTGGATGCGCACGAGGTCACCCTCGCGCACGTCGCCGGCCTCGTCGTGAGCGGCGAAGCCCTTCCGCAGATTGATCACCTTCTTGTACAGCGGGTGCTTGCGCATGCGGCCGACGGTGACGATGACGGTCTTCGGCTGCTTCGCCGAGATGACCACGCCGACCTTCGTCTTGCGGCGGAAACGGCGCCACCCGGTGGCCTGCTCGCCGGCGGGCGTCGCCGTGTGCGCGACCGTCGCCGCGGTGCGCTTGCGCACGGTCACGGCCTTGCGGGCGGTGACCGCCGCGGCCGTGGCCTTCGCGCCGGCCGTCCTCGGCGCGGCAGCGGCCTTCGCCGCGGCCGTGGACTTCGCTGTCCTGCTCGATCTCTCGGCTTTCGCCGAGGAGACACGCTCAGGGCTGGCGGACTTCGCGCGGGCCGGCGAAGCCGTCTCGCGCTCAGTCTTCTTCTCGGCCGGCGCCTTCGTTGCCGCGGCCTTCTTGATCGGTGTTTTCTCAGCCATTCGGGGCGGTCTCCTCACGTGTCGCGGTCTCCGCGCGCTCGGCCTGGACCGTGAGCAGCTTGGCCATCCGACGGCGCGCGACGGGCAGCGCGCGATAGTTCTTCAGCTGGCGCGTGGCCAGCTTGAACCGGAGGTCGAACATCTCGTCCTTCGCGCTCTTCAGCTCCGAAGCGAGCTCGTTGTCAGACAGCCGTCGCATGTCCTTCAGTTGCACTGCTCTCAACCTCCCGTGTCAGGAACTTCGTCTTGATCGACAGCTTGTACGAGGCGAGACGCATCGCCTCTTTCGCCAGCGCCGGCTCCACGCCGGCGCACTCGAAGAGGATCCGGCCGGGGCGCACGACGGCGACCCAGTGGTCGGGCGCGCCCTTGCCCGAGCCCATGCGGACCTCGGCCGGCTTCTTCGTCACCGGCTTGTCCGGGAACACGCGGATCCACACCTTTCCACCACGCTTGAAGTGGTGGACGATCGCGCGCCGCGCGGCCTCGATCTGTCGCGCCGACATCCAGCACGGCTCCTGCGCCTGCAGCGCATAGTCGCCGAAGGCGATCGTGCCGCCCGCGACGGCGTGACCCTTCATGCGGCCGCGCTGGAACTTACGGTGCTTGAGCCGCTTCGGCTGCAACATCAGACGGCTCCACCCGTGACCGGCGAAACTGGCGTACCGGACGCCGGCGATGCGGCAGGAGCGAGCGGCGCACTGGCCAGCGGCGGCGTCGGAGGCACGGGCGGCGTCGGCCGTGGCGCAGTCGCGGCGGTCGGCGTGTTCTGCGAGACCTGACGCGGTGCCGGCTCGATGTCGCCACGGTAGATCCAGGCCTTCACGCCGATCGTGCCGTAGGTGGTCTTCGCGATCGCGCGGCCGAAGTCGATGTCCGCGCGCAGCGTGTGCAGCGGCACGCGACCTTCGCGCTCCCACTCCCGCCGGCTCATCTCCGCGCCGCCGAGGCGGCCGGCGACGGCCACGCGCACGCCCTTCGCGCCGGACTTCATCGCGCGCTGCACGGTCTGCTTGAGGACCTTGCGGAACGACACGCGGCGCTCGAGCTGCTGCGCGACGTTCTCGGCGATGAGGTTGGCGTCGACCTCGGGGAAGCGGATCTCGAAGATGTTCACCTTCACCGCTTTGCCCGTGGTCTTCCCGAGCACCTGACGGAGCTCCTCGACCTTCGCGCCACCCTTCCCGATGACCACGCCCGGCTTCGCGGTGTGGATCGTGACGGTGACCTGGTTCGTGGAGCGCTCGATGTCGATGCGGGAGATGGCGGCGTCACGCAGCCGCGCGCGGATCGCGGTGCGGATGGTGACGTCCTCCTTCACCAGCACCGGGTAGTTCTTCGTGTTGGCGTACCACTTCGCGTTCCACGTCTTCGTGAAACCGAGGCGGAATCCAGTCGGGTGCGTCTTCTGTCCCACTTAGGCTCCCGCTCCCCTCTCATCGACGACGATCGTGATGTGGCTCGTGCGTCGCAGCTTCAGATCGCGCCGGCCGCGGCCGCGGTACCACACGCGCTTCATGCGCGGGCCCTCGTCGGCGGTGGCGCGCTTCACGTACAGGTTCTCCATGGTCATGTTGAAGTTGTTCTCGGCGTTCGCGACGGCCGACCGCACCACGCGACCGATCGGGAGCGCGCTGCCCTTCTGCAGGTGCTCGAGGATCGCGATCGCCTCCGCCGCGGACTTGCCGGTGATGAGATCCGTCACCAGGCGCGCCTTGCGCGGAGAGAAGCGCTGGAACTTGGCCGACGCGCGGACTTCCATGCTCATGACCTCGCTGCCGGCGCGGCGCCCGCGGCCGGTGCGGCGCCCGACGCGCCTGCGCCCGCGGTCGGCGCGATCGTCGCGGCGGTCTCGGCGGCGGCACCGCGTCCGTGCGCCTTGAACGTGCGCGTCGGCGCGAACTCGCCGAGCTTGTGGCCGACCATGTTCTCGGTGATGAACACCGGGACGTGACGCCGGCCATCGTGCACGCCGATGGTGTGACCGACCATGCCGGGGATCACGACCGACGCGCGCGACCAGGTCTTGATGACCTTCTTCTCGTTGCGCGAATTCATCTGCTCGATGCGCTTCTTCAGCGAGTCGTGCACGAACGGGCCCTTGCGTACTGATCGACTCATTACTTGCTCTTCCTCTTCGGCGGCCGTGCCGTCACGAACCGGTCGGTGCGCGGGTTCTTCCGTGTCTTGAGGCCCATGGCCGGCTTGCCCCAGGGCGTCTGCGCCATGCCACCGACCGGCGACTTCGCCTCGCCACCACCGTGCGGGTGGTCACGCGGCGACATCACCACGCCACGCACCGCCGGACGCCAGCCCATGCGGCGCTTGTGGCCCGCGCTGCCGACCTTCTGGTTCTCGTGCTCGACGTTGCCGAGCTGCCCGATGGTCGCGCGGCAGCGCACGCCAACGATGCGGATGCCACCCGAGGGCAGGCGGATCTGCGCGTACTCGCCTTCCTTGGCCACGAGCTGCGCCATGCCGCCCGCGGCGCGCACGAGCTGCGCACCGTGACCGGGCTGGAGCTCCACGCCGTGGATCGTCGTGCCGGTCGGGATGTGCTCGAGCGGGAGGCAGTTGCCCACGCGCGCCTCGGCCTCCGGGCCGGACACGACCGTGTCGCCGACCTTGAGCTCGTTCGGCGCGAGGATGTAGCGCTTCTCCCCGTCCTTATAGAAGAGGAGCGCGAGGCGGGCCGAGCGGTTCGGGTCGTACTCGATCGCCTTCACCGTCGCGGGGATCCCATCTTTGTTCCGCTTGAAGTCGACGATGCGGTAGTTGCGCTTCTCGCCGCCGCCGCGGTGGCGCGTGGTGATGCGGCCCTTCGCGTTGCGGCCGGCGTGGCTGAGCTTCCGCTCGGTGAGCGAGCGCTCGGGCTTCTTGCCCTTGGTGAGCTCGACGAACGACGCGGACTGCCGGAACCGCAGGATCGGCGTCGTCGCCTTGTAGGTCTTGAGCGGCACTAGACGCCCTCCACGAAGTACTTCTCGATCTTCTGGCCCTCGGCGATCGTCACGATCGCCTTCTTCCAGTCGGGCTTGCGCCCGATCTTTCGGCCGAGGCGCCGCTCCTTGCCGCGCACCGGCATCGTGTTCACGGCGACGACGTCCACCTTGAACGCCTCCGCCACGGCGACGGCGATCTCGTTCTTCGTCGCATCGGTCGCGACGGCGAACGTGTAGCGGCCGCGGTTCGTCTCGGTCATCGAGCGCTCGGTGATCACCGGACGGAGCAGCACGAGCGTGCCTCTCATGCGATCACCGCCGCCGGACGCGCGCGCGCCGCGAGCGCGTCGAGCGCCGGGCGCATGACGAGGAGCGTGTCCGCCTCGAGCACGTCCGAGAGACGGAGCGAGCCGGGCGTGCGCAGCTCCATGTACGGCAGGTTGGCCATGGCGCGCGCGGCGTTCTCGTCGATCTCGCTCCAGACCCACACCGTCGCGCCCATGTCGCCGATCTTGTCGAGCCAGGTCACCGCGTCGCGCGTGCGCGGGCGCTCGCCCTCGAGCTTCATCGACTCGACGACCAGCACGCGACCCTCGGCCGCGCGCGCGGACACCGCCTCGGCGAACGCGGCGCGGCGCATCTTCTCGGGCATGCGCTGCTCGTACTTGCGTCCGTTCGGGCCGAAGACGACGCCGCCGTGCCGCCACAGCGGCGAGCGGGTCGAGCCGGCACGTGCGCGGCCGGTGCCCTTCTGGCGCCACGGCTTCCGGCCACCGCCCGAGACGCGCGAGCGGTTCTTCGTCGCGGACGTCGCCTGACGCGCGTTCGCGCGCTCGGCGAGGAACGCCTGGAACACCGTCGCGATGCGCTTGCCCGGCGTGGCGAGCACGGCCGGCAGCTCGATCGATCCGGAGGTCGAGCCATCCGCCGCGATGAGCGGCGCGTGGCCGGCGGGCGCGGTCGGCAGCGGACGCATCGGCGCGGGTGCGCGCTTCTCGCGCGGCGCCGTTGCGGCCGGGCGCGCGGCGCGCTCTGCCTCTGGGCGGACGACACGGGTAACTGGTCGCGCGACGGCGCGCTTGGCCGGCGCGGCGACCTTCTTCTCGGCCGTCTTCGCCGTCGCCTTCGCGGCCGTGGCCTTCGTGGCGGTCGTCTTCGCGGCGGCCTTCGCGTTGGCCTCCGCCTTCGACTCGGTCTTCTTTACCGCCGCCGCTTTCTTCGCGGCGGGCTTCTTCGTCTCGGCCATCAGGCCTTCCTCACCATGACGATCGCGTTCTTCGGACCGGGCACCGCGCCGCCGATGATCAGCAGCGAGCGCGCCTCATCCGACTTCAGGATCACGAGGTTCTTCACCGTGACGCGGTTCGAGCCCTGGCGCGCGGCCATGCGCAGGCCCTTGAGCACGCGGCCAGGCGTGGTGCCCGAGCCGACGGAGCCCTGGCGGCGCAGGTGGTCGGAGCCGTGGGACTTGGGGCCCCGGGTGAAGTGGTGCAGGTGCACCGGACCCTGGAAGCCCTTGCCCTTGGACGTGCCGATGACGTTCACCTTGTCGCCGGCCGCGAAGCGGTCCGCGCCGATCTTCTGGCCCTTCGCGAACCCCGCGACGTCGTCGACGCGGACCTCGCGCAGGTACTTCAGCGGCGGTAGGT